>JBBRVI010000131.1:0-9802 GCA_038247025.1 Acetobacterales bacterium | reverse complement strand
GAGGCTGCTGCCCTCGTCATCTTCTTCGTGCTGCTCGGCAAATACATGGAATCGCGCGCCAAACACGCGACGGCTGGCGCCATCCACGCGCTGCTGGACCTCAAGCCCCGAACCGCCATCAGGCTGGAGGATGGCGTGGAGCGGGAGGTACCGGCCGCCCTCCTCAAGCTGGACGACGTCGCCGTGATCCGGCCTGGCGAGCGTGTTCCCGCCGATGGCGTGGTGACCGACGGCGAGGCCGGCGTGGACGAAAGTGCCCTGACCGGCGAGAGCAACGCCGTCGCCAAGGCGCCCGGCGCCAGGCTCTCGACCGGGACGGTGGTGCAGGATGGCCGTTTGCTGATGCGTGTGACTGCGATCGGCGAGGAGACGGTGCTGGCCAGGGTCGCGGCCCTGGTTGCCGCCGCGCAGGCCAGCCGGGCACCGATCCAGAAGTTGGTGGACCGCGTATCCGCCATTTTCGTGCCTGTGGTGATCGCCATCGCGGCGCTGAGCTTTGGCGGCTGGATGCTTCAGGGCGCGGGTGCCGAGGCCGCGCTGATGCATGCGGTGGCGGTGCTGGTGATTGCCTGCCCGTGCGCGCTGGGCCTTGCCACGCCGGCCGCCATCATGGCCGGAACCGGGGCGGCGGCGCGCGCAGGCATTCTGGTGCGTGATGCGGAATCCATCGAGCGCGCAGCAGGTATCACCCTCGTCGCCTTCGACAAGACGGGCACGCTGACCGAGGGCCGCCCGGTTCTCGCAGCGCGGTACGAGGCACAGCCCGACGCACTTCGGCTTGCGGCGGCCTTGCAGCAGGGTAGCGAGCATCCTTTGGCAAGTGCCCTGCTGGCGGCGTATGCCAACGCGCCACCCGCCGTCACCGGGTTTCGCGCCCTCCCCGGACGGGGCGTTCAGGGCGAGGTGGAGGGCAGGGCGCTCAGCCTTGGTTCGCCCCGGCTGCTTGTGGAGAGCGGGGCGGCACCTGAACTCGCGCTGGTGAATGCGGCGGAGGAAGAATCGGCGAAAGGCCGAACCCTGGCCTGGCTGGTAGAAGGCAAACAGGCACTGGCGCTTTTCGCCTTTGAGGATGCGGTGAAGCCGCATGCCGCTTCGTCCGTCGAACAACTGAAGGCCATGGGGCTGCGTGTGGCCGTGCTCTCGGGAGACAGCCTCGCGGCAGCCGGCGCGCTGGGGGCGCGGCTGGGCCTGGCCGAAATCGAGGCCGGGCTCCTCCCCGCCGACAAGGCCAGCCGGATCGCCACTTGGCAGGAAGCGGGCGAGCATGTTGCCATGGTCGGGGATGGCGTGAATGACGCACCCGCGCTGGCTGCGGCGGATCTGGGAATTGCGATGGGTACCGGCACGGATGCCGCGATTGCGGCCGCCGGCGTGACGCTGCTGCGGGGAGACCCCGCCATGGTACCGCAGGCCCTTGAACTCATGCGGCGGACGCGGACCAAAATTCGGCAGAACCTGTTCTGGGCGTTTGCCTACAACGCCGCAGGACTGCCGCTTGCGGCGCTGGGTGGACTCTCGCCGGCGCTTGCGGGGGCGGCGATGGCGGCTTCCTCCGTTTCGGTCCTGGCCAATGCGTTGCTGCTGGCCCGGTGGCGTCCAGCGGCCGAAGTGAAGGAAGAACACATTTGAATATCGGAGAGGCCGCCATGGCCAGCGGGGTCAGCGCCAAGATGATCCGTCATTACGAGACGCTAGGGCTGGTGATGCCCCTGCGCAAGATCAACAACTACCGCAGCTACTCCGACCAGAACGTGGCCATATTGCGCTTCATTCGCCACGCGCGTGACCTGGCTTTCCCCTTGGCGGAAGTGAAGCGGCTTCTGGCGCTTTGGAAAAATGACGGGCGGCAAAGTGCGGAAGTGCGACGCATTGCGCTCAGCCACGTTGCTGCGCTGGAGGAGAAGGCGCTGTCGCTCAAGGCGGTGGCCGATTCCCTTCGGCATCTGGCGAACTCCTGCCAAGGGGATGCCCGCCCCGAATGCCCCATCCTTGATCACATGGCTTCGATCACGTGACCTCGCTTACATCAAAGGAAAAGCCGTTGCCCATCATTGAGATGCATTTTGAAGGAATGACCTGCGGGCATTGCGTGCAGGCCGTGACCAGGGCGATTCAGGCCAGGGATCCGGCCGCCAAGGTCCATGTGGAGTTGGACCGTGGCTTGGTGAGCGCGGAGACCTGCCTCACGCGAGCCGAAATGGCAGCGGTGGTCTCCCTTGAAGGCTACAAGCCTGCCTGAAGACCGAAAAAAGGCCCGGGCGATTGCTCGCCCGGGCCTCGATTCAGTTCAGGAGGTCAGACTGCTCAGTTTTGGTTGCGGTTGCCCATGAAGGACAGCAGCAGCTGGAACAGGTTGATGAAGTTCAGGTAGAGGCCAAGCGCGTCCATGACGCTGCGCTTGCCGGCCTCGTCCGTGCCTTCGGCGTAGGAATGCTCGATGTAGTCGTTCTTGATTCGCTGCGTGTCGAAAGCCGTCAGGCCGCAGAAGACCACCACGCCGATGATCGAGATAGCGAACGCCAGCGCCGGTGAGGCGAGGAAGATATTGATCAGCGAGGCGAGAATGATGCCGATCAGGCCCATCAGCATGATGCTGCCGAGCTTGGTGAGGTCCTTCTTCGTGGTGTAGCCGATGAGGCTCATCGAAGCGAACATGGCCGAGCAGACGAAGAACGTGCTGGCAATCGAGCTTGACGTGTAGATGACGAAGATATTCGCCATGCTGGCGCCCATCACGCCGCAGAAGGTCCAGAACAGCGCCTGGGTGGCAGTCTTGCTGAGGCGGTTGATGCCGAAGGACAGCACCAGGATGAAGGCGAGCGGCGCAAACATCGCCACGTAACCCAGGATGGTAGGCGCCGTCGCAAGGCCGCGCGGGGTGCGGACCACGGTGTAGAACAGCTCCGAAACGGCAGGGTTGCTGGAGATGAGGAAGGCAACGATCCCGGTCAACAGCAGGCCGGACGCCATCCAGTTGTATACGCGGAGCATGTAGGCGCGCAGACCTGCGTCAATCGCGGCTGCGTCAACTCCGGCAGTGCGGCCCCAGCCCTGGCTGGGCTGTGTCCAACGAGATTCTGGTTGCATTGCCATGGCTTAAAATCCTTTTGCGGGGCGGGAGGCCCGAGTTGCTATTATGTGGAACTTCCGTAACCCGATTCAATGGAATTTGGAAGTCCCGTTTGTGGTGGGTCTCAAACGTCCAGCCCGGATCAATCGTTGCGCAGGAGCGGCGCGGGCCGCACGCGCAGCGCCATGGCCGTCCCGGCATACCCAAAAGCGAGCACGAGCAACATGCAGCCAGCGACGGTGAGCGCCAAGGTGCCGGGCAGAAACACCCACTCCTGCCGCATGATTCCAACCACGACTCCCCAGGCGGCCGCCGTCCCTGCCAAAGCGGCCAGAATGCCGGCAAAAATGCCCAGCACGCCGAACTCGACCAGGAAGGCGCGCAGAATCTGCCCCCGTGTGGCACCAACGGTTTTGAGCAGCACCGCCTCACGAATCCGGCGCTGCTGGCCGGCGGCGACAGCCCCCGCGAGGACGAGCGCCCCTGCCATCAGCGTGATCGAACCCACCGCAGTCAGCGCCGTGCCAATCCGGGTCAGCAGCACGGCAACTTGCTCCAGCGCCTCTCGCACGCGGATGCCTGAGACATTGGGCAGTGCATCGGTAATGCGCCGCAGCAGATTCTGATCCTGCGCCGGATCGCCGCGCACTGTCGCGATGTGGGTATGCGGCGCGGAGGCCAGCAGCCCAGGCGAGGCGATGAGGGTGAAGTTCATCCCTAGCGAGCGCCATTCCACGCTGCGCAGGTTGGCAATCGTCAGGTCAATGTCCCGGCCCAACACATTGGCCGTGATGGTATCGCCCAAACCGATACCCCAGCCTCGCGCCAGGTTCGCGTCAAAGGAAACCAGCGTTGGGCCATCATAATTCGTCGCCCACCAGGCCCCTTCGGTGAGCCGCGTGCCCTCTGGCATGGTGGCGGAATAGGTCAACCCGCGATCCCCACGGAGCGCCCAGGCAGTCTCGGGCGTGGCGCGTACCTGCTCGGAGGGGATGCCGTTCACTGAAACGATTCTGGCACGCAGGCTCGGCACGCGGCGGACCTCGTCCACGCCGGGCGTTTCGCGCGCGATCGTGTCAAAGCGCGCCACCTGATCAGGCTGGATATCAATGAAGAAGAAATTGGGCGCCCGCGCCGGCATCTCGTTGCCGATGGCCGAGCGGAGATTGCCCTGAATCTGGGCGATGGCGGCCAGAGTGGTCAGCCCCAGCCCGAGCGCGACCAGCATGATGGCGGTCGGCGCGCCCGGCCGGTACAGATTGGCCAGCCCCAACCGCCAGGCCGGGCGGCGAATGCCCCGCAAGGCTTTCGCTCCGGCCATCAGGACCCAGGCGCCGCCGCGGAAAAGGATCATCGCCGCCGCTGCTCCAGCACAGAAGGCCATGGCGAAGAAGGGCTGCTCAGCTGTGGTGATGACCAGCGTCACCAGGGCGATGGCAGCCGCCGCATTGGCAATTGCCACCCACCAGCCCGGCCAGGCGGTGCCTGCACCCAGGACGTCACGGAACAGCGCAGCACCCGGAATGCGCCCCGCCCGGCCGAGCGGCCAGAGTGCAAAGGTCAGCGCCGTCAGCAGCCCATAAAGTGCCGCAAGCGCAAGCGGCGCCGGATAGAATGCGATGCGGGCAGGGACGGGAAGCGAACCGCTGAGCGCCGTTGCCGCCAGCAGCGTCAGCCCCCAGCCGACCATCAGCCCAATGCCGATGCCCAGTAGCGAAAGTGCCAGTACCTGCATGAGATAGGCGGAGAAGATGGCTGCCGTGGGCGCCCCCATGCAGCGCAGTGTTGCGATGGTCCGCGCGCGCGCATCCAGCCAGGCACGAACACCCGTAGCCACGCCGATGCCGCCAACCAGCAGTGCCGTCAGCCCCGCCAGCGTGAGGAAGGAAGCCGCGCGGTCGAGGAAACGGGTCACTCCAGGCTCGGCCTGATCGGCCCGGCGGATCCGCCAATGTGCTGCCGGGAAGGCGGCTTGCAATTCCGCGGCGAAACTCCTGGCCGATATGCCCTGCGGCAGGCGAATACGGTATTCGTGGGTGATCAGGCTGCCCGGCTGCACGAGGCCGGTGGCAGGCAGGTGGTCCAGTGGAATGATGGCGCGCGGGCCAAAGACGGTGGGGGTGGCCACGCGATCCGGCTCCTCCGCGATGCGCCCGGCGAAGCGAATCGTGGCCTCGCCCAGACGCACCTGGTCGCCGGGGGAGAGGCCCAGCCGGTCCGCAACGGACGCCTCGGCCACGAGCATGGCTCCGGCCAATGCCTGGGCTGGCTCCAGCGTCAGCACGCCATAGAGCGGATAGAGCGAATCGGCAGCCTTGAGCTCCACCAGCGTGCGCTCGCCATTGGGGGCGATGAGCATGGCGCGCAGCAGTGCCACCTCGCTGATCACGCCGCCACGCGCCCGCACCCAGGCCAGGGCTTCGGGCTCGGCCGGCTGGTATCCGGCGCGGATTTCGAGGTCACCACCCAGGATGCGCGCGCCATCGGCCTGCAAGCCGGCATCTATCCCCGCCCGCAAGGTCCCGACGGCCGCAATGGCCGCAACCCCAAGCGCAAGGCAGGCCAGCACGATCCGCAGGCCCTTCACGCCGGTGCGCAATTCGCGCCGGGCGAGCTTGAGACCGAGCAGGAGGTTGCTCATTCTGCGGCAACTGGCATGGCTGCGGTGTCGCTGGCGATCAGCCCATCCTCGATGCGAATCTGCCGCTCGCATCGCGCGGCCAATGCCGGGTCATGGGTGATGAGGATGAGCGTGGTCCCGTGTTTGGCGCGCAAGTCAAACAGCAGGTCCATCACGGCAGAGCCCGTCGCGCGGTCTAGGTTGCCGGTGGGCTCATCGGCCAGGATCAGCCGGGGAACGGCCACGAAAGCACGAGCGACAGCGACACGCTGCTGTTCGCCGCCAGAAAGCTGCCCGGGGTAATGCGTTACACGATGGCCCAGGCCGACCGATTTCAGCGCGGCCTCCGCACGGGTGAAGGCGTGCTCGTCGCCTGCGAATTCCAGTGGCATGGCGACGTTCTCCAGGGCCGTCATGGTCGGCACCAGGTGGAAGGACTGAAAGACAATGCCCACACTCTCACGGCGGAAGCGGGCCAGCGCATCCTCGCTCATGCCCGCAAGATCGCGCCCTGCCACGTTCAGCCGGCCTGAAGTGGCGCGCTCCAGCCCGGCGAGAAGCATAAGCAGCGAAGTCTTGCCCGAACCCGAGGGGCCGATGATGCCGACTGCCTCGCCCTCGCCAATCGTAAGGCTCACGCCGCGCAGGATGTTGACCCGGCCTGCGCTGCCCCCCACTTCAAAGTTGAGGTCACGCGCCGAGATAAGTGGCGCTGCGGAGATTTGTTGAGTGTCCATGATTTCGCCATATGGGCGGCGCGCTGCGCTGCGAAAGGGCCTGTTGCTTTTTGCCGCGCCAGCAATGGCCCAGGGCCCAACGCCGATCCGCCTGCTTGCGTTGGGGGATTCGCTGACGGCGGGCTTCGGCCTGCCGCGCGGCGAGGGCTTTGTGCCCAGGCTCCAAGCCGCGCTGAACGCGAGTGGGCGGTCCGTACGCGTTTTGGATGCGGGCGTTTCTGGCGACACCATGGCCGGTGGGGCTTCACGGCTGGATTGGGCTCTGGCTGAGCGCCCCCAGGCTGCGATTGTCGCTCTGGGCGGCAATGACGGCTTGCGCGGCCTGCCGCCCGCCCGCATGGCGGAAGCGCTGGAGAGCATCCTCAGCCGGTTGGAAACACGGCGCATCCCCACCTTACTGGCTGGCATGCACGCCCCTCCCAACCTCGGGGCGGATTACGGGCGTGCCTTCCATGCCGTCTTCACCGAGGCCGCCAAGCGACGCGTGCAATTGGTTTTCTTCCCATTCTTTCTGGAGGGTGTGGCCGGGGAACGTGCCTTGAATCAAGCCGATGGGATCCACCCCAATTCCCGGGGTGTAGCTGAAATGATCCAGCGAATTCTGCCTGTCACGGAACAACTGCTGGACCGGGTGGCGAATTCCCCGACAGGATAGGGATGCGAATCCGGGAAGGGGGCTTGGCCCATGCGTCTCTTCGTCGCTCTTGAACTTCCTGAGGAGGTCAAAGACCGCCTCGCATCCCTTACAGGCGGGCTGCCCGGGGTGCGCTGGGTCCGCCCGGAAAATTACCACCTGACGCTGAGATTTATCGGCGAAGTGCCTGGATACATGGCCCATGAACTGGATCTGGCTCTGGCCAATATCCGCGCCAAGCCTTTTGAGCTGTCCTTGTCAGGCCTGGGCACCTTCGAGAAAGCGGGGCGGGTGCAATCCCTCCATGTGGTGGCCGAGCGCACGCCCGGGCTGGCCCATCTCCAAACCAAGATCGAAACGGCGCTGCAACGCGCTGGTTTGCCGGCCGAGCGAAAGCGCTTTGCGCCGCATGTGACGCTGGCGCGGACAGATGGAGCGGCGGTTTCGCGGTTGATCGGCTATCTGCAGACGCATAACCTGTTCCGCAGCGACCCGTTGATGGTTGAGCGCTTTGTGCTGTTCTCATCACGGCTTGGGAAGGAGCAGGCGGTCTATACGCCCGAGGTGGAGTACGCGCTGGCGGCTTAACCGGGGTCCCAACTTGAGCCATCCGCGCCACCACGCTAAGCGGGGCGGATGAGCAGCAGCAACGACATCCGCGCCACCTTCCTTGGCTATTTCGCCCGCAATGGCCACCGCGTGGTGGAGAGCAGCCCGCTCGTTCCGCGCAACGATCCCACGCTCATGTTCGCCAATTCTGGCATGGTGCAGTTCAAGAACACCTTCACCGGCCAGGAAAAGCGCGACTACGTGACGGCGGCAAGCGCGCAGAAATGCGTGCGCGCCGGCGGCAAGCACAATGACCTGGACAATGTGGGCTACACCGCCCGCCACCACACTTTTTTCGAGATGCTGGGGAATTTTTCCTTCGGCGATTACTTCAAGGAACAGGCGATCGAGCACGCCTGGAACCTGATCACCAAGGATTTCGCCGTCGCGAAGGACCGCCTTCTGGTCACCGTCTATTCCGAGGATGAGCAGGCGGCCGGCTTGTGGAAAAAGATCGCGGGGCTTGGTGATGACCGCATCATTCGCATCCCGACCGATGATAATTTCTGGCGCATGGGCGATACCGGCCCTTGCGGCCCCTGCTCGGAAATCTTCTTCGACCATGGCGACAAGATCCCCGGTGGCCCGCCTGGCAGCGCGGAGCAGGAGGGCGACCGCTTCATCGAGATCTGGAACCTCGTGTTCATGCAGTATCTCGAAGAGCCCAAGGGCACGCGCAACCCGCTGCCCCGGCCCTCGATTGACACGGGGCTGGGGCTGGAGCGCT
The DNA here is from genome assembly GCA_038247025.1 of Acetobacterales bacterium. Taxonomy (GTDB): domain Bacteria; phylum Pseudomonadota; class Alphaproteobacteria; order Acetobacterales; family Acetobacteraceae; genus Roseococcus. Next base: position 1,405 of record JBBRVI010000131.1, on the reverse strand, counting down.
TCGCCGCCATCCTCCAGGGCAAGCACGACAATTACGACACGGATACCTTCCGCGCGATCATCCTGGAATCGGCCCAACTGACGGGCCAGGAGCCGGATGGCGAGTTCCGCGCCAGCCACCGCGTGGTGGCAGACCATCTTCGCGCCGGCGCCTTCCTGATGGCCGATGGCGTGCTGCCCTCCAATGAAGGCCGCGGCTATGTGCTGCGCCGCATCCTGCGCCGTGCCATGCGCCATGCCCACATGATGGGCGCGGTGGACCCCTTGCTGCATCGCCTGTTCCCCGCACTCGAACGGCAGATGGCCGCCGCCTATCCAGAGCTGAGCCGAGCCGCCTCGCTGATTACGGAAACCTTCAAGCTGGAGGAGACGCGCTTCCGCACACTGCTCGACCGCGGCCTTGGCCTGCTGGAGGCCGAGCGCGCCAAGCTCGGCACGGGTGAGGCGCTGCCCGGCGATGTGGCCTTCCGCCTCTACGACACCTATGGCTTTCCGCTGGATCTCACGCAGGACGCACTCCGCGCCGAGGGCCGCGCCGTGGATGTGGCCGGCTTTGAGACCGCCATGGCCGAGCAGCGCAAGCGCGCCCGCGCCGCCTGGGCCGGCAGCGGCGAAGCAGCGACCGAGACGCTGTGGTTCGACCTTAAGGAAAAGCTGGGGGCCACTGAATTTCTTGGCTATTCGACTGAGCGCGCGGAGGGCACCATTGCCGCCATCGTGGCCGATGGGGCGTCCGTGAACTCCGTGGCGCAGGGCCGCGATGTCTCCATCCTGCTGAACCAGACGCCTTTCTATGGCGAAAGCGGCGGCCAGCAGGGCGATGGCGGCGTGATCCGCGTGGGCGATGCGCTGATCCGCGTCCGCGATACCCAGAAGAAGCTGGGCGATCTGTTCGTGCATATCGGCCGCGTCGAGGCCGGCGATGTCACCGTGGGTCAGGCCATCATCACCGAGGTGGACCCTGCAAGGCGCGGCGCCATCCGCGCGCACCATTCGGCGACGCATTTGCTGCATGAGGCGCTGCGGCGCCGGCTTGGCACGCATGTCTCGCAAAAGGGCTCACTGGTGGCGCCTGAGCGTCTGCGGTTTGACGTCTCCCAGCCGGTGCCCATCGGCGCTGAGGACCTCGCCTGGGTGGAGGCGGAGGTGAATGCCCGCATCCGCGAAAACGCCGAAGTCACCACGCGGCTGATGACACCCGACGCCGCCGTGGCCGAAGGTGCGATGGCGCTGTTCGGCGAGAAATACGGCGAGGAGGTGCGCGTCGTCGCCATGGGGCATGACCCTGAGGCAGTGGGCCGCAAGGGCAATTACTCCATCGAGCTTTGCGGCGGCACGCATGTGAGGCGCACGGGCGATATCGGCATGTTCCGCCTCGTCTCCGAAGGCGCGGTTGCGGCAGGTGT
>JBBRVI010000130.1:0-9939 GCA_038247025.1 Acetobacterales bacterium | reverse complement strand
GTCGCCCTGCCGCCACAGCGAAACGTCCTTCGATCGGTGCTGCGCCACCTGCACGAAACCGAGGCGGGCGAACACTTCGCACAGCACCGCCTGGTCGGGGCCGGTGAACTCGACGAACTCGAAACCGTCCGTGCCCATCGGGTTCAGGTCGCTGATGCTCCCGGCGATCTCTGTCCTGTCGGGGGGGATGTCCATGATATTCTTTCTCCTCAGCTGCGTTGATCGGTGGGCAGGATGGTGCCCGGCGGAATGGGTGCGGCGTCACGAGCCATCTCCAGCATGGCGGGCAGGTCGTGGAGCAGGGCGAATAACTCGTTGTAGCTCGTGATGGTGAAGTAGAGCGGCTGGATGTCATCAATCAGGTATTCCGTCCGCAGCACCCGTGCTGCGGCGAAGCGCAGCCGCGGAGCTTGGGTGGTACTCCACACCGTCTCCTTCGCGGAGGAGAGTATGCCCGCACCGTAGGCCCGCATTTCGCCAGCCTCGCGGATCAATCCGAACTCCACCATGTGCCAGTAAAGCCGCGCCAACATCGACACTGCGCCAATGCGCTGCGCGTAAGCGCCCACAGCGCCGTAGCCCTGGAGGAAATCGGCGAAGTGACGGTCCCTCAGCAAGGGCACGTGGCCGAGGAAGTCATGGAAGATGTCCGGCTCCTCCAGGTAGTCCAATTCCTCGGGGGTGCGCAGCCAGTGCGTCACCGGGAAACGGCGTGCTGCGAGATGGGCGAAGAACGCATCTTCCGGGATCAGCCCAGGCACGGCCACCAGCGTCCAGCCCGTCTCATGGAGCTTGGCCGATGCGCTGGCGAGGTCCGGCACGCCGTGCGCACAGTCCAATTGGGCCAAGCCGTCGCGAAAGGCGCGGGCGGCGTGGCGCGGGAAAAGCGCCATCTGCCGACGATACAAATCGCGCCAGGTTGCGTGGTCGCGCTCTGGGATCGCGCTGTGCCGCTGCGGCACGGTGTAGTCCTGCGCGGCAGCGGCGTAGTCACCACGAAGCTTCGGGGCGGGGGCGATCACGTTCATGAGAAGTGAATACACTGGCCCGTTGGGTGATTTTCGCTGATCTTGGGCCATGCAGCCCGATGCTGCACCGCGAAAACACCATAAAGGAGCGAATTCATGGCGAAATCCACCCCCATCGAACTGGACGCTGCCGATCGTCGTATCCTCCGCGCCCTGCAACGCGATGGCCGCCTGCCGATCGTGGCCCTGGCCGAGCAGGTCGGCCTCTCCGCCACGCCCTGCCAACGCAGGGTGCGCCGGTTGGAGGAGACCGGGCTGATCCAGGGCTACTCGGCCCGGCTGGACGCCGCACGCCTGGGTCTGCCCCTGCAAGCCTTTGTGCAGGTGGCCCTGGAAAGCCATTCCGAGGAGGTGGCCGAGCGCTTCCACGCCGCCCTGGCCCAGCGCCCCGAGGTGCTGGCCGCATATGCGATGAGCGGCGACATGGATTACCTGCTTCACGTGCTGGCCCCCGACATGGAGGCCTTCGGCGACTTCGCGACCCGCGCCCTGCTGCGCATGCCTGGCGTGAAGGAGACACGCAGCAGCTTCGTCCTGGCCACCTTGAAACAGGGCGGCGAGGTTCCGGTCTAGTTGCGGCGCGCAATTCTGTGGGGTTATGTGAGCCTTCGCCACCGGAGCCGGGAATGACGCCAGACCAGACCTTCCTGATCCGCTCGACCTTCCATCGCCTGGAAGCGATGCCCGAGAAGGCGGCCGAACTGTTTTATGACCAGCTTTGGGCCATTGACGCCTCCACCGCGCCGCTCTTTGCCCAGAGTGACATGGCGCTGCAAGGCCACAAGCTGATGGCGTCAATGGCCTACGTGGTGAACACCCTCGACAAGCCCGACCTGGTGCTTCCGGTCGCACAGGATCTGGCGCGCCGGCACATCGCCTATGGAGTCACCCAGTCCCATTACGTGAGCATGGGCAAGGCGCTGCTCGGAATGTTGGAGCAATTCCTGGGTGCGGATTTCACGCCCGAAGTGGCCGCCGCCTGGGACGAGGCCTATGCACTGCTCAGCGGCATCATGACGACCGCGGCTTATCCCGACTGACGAGCGCTCGCCGTCCCTTGGTGGAGGCGGGCCGGCGCGGTCTCGGCATCTGAGCCTGTGCCCAGGATCTGAGGTCGGGCGGCCTGCGGAGAGCCGGCGCGCCTGCCTATGCGCTCACCGGTCGGATCCCCATGGCCGTGGTCCGCTCATCCATTCGCGGATCATGGCGCAGGCCTCGCCGCAGCCCCCAGAAGCTCGTGAGGTGCAACAGCGGGAAGTAGGGCACTTCGCGTGTTGTCCAGCGCACGATTTCATGGGTCGCGCGCTCGCGCTCGGGGTCGTCCATCATCGCCGAAGCGCGGTCCACGATGCCGTCCAGCTCCGGATTCGAGAAGCGGCGCATGTTGGAGGCACCGGTGCGCGCCTGCGGATTGGAGGTTTGCAGAAGGTTCACCGGGAAATTGAGGCTCTCGATGCTGCCCCAACTGGTCTGCGCGATGCCGAAGTCCTGCCGCGCGCTGCGCGCCGAGAAGCTGGCGAAGGGCACCGCCTCCACCTGGGTGGCGATGCCCACCCGCGTCCACATCTGCGCGACGGCCTGGGCCAGGCGCGAATCATTGGGCCAGCGATCATTGGGGGTGGCGAGCGTGAGGCGGAAACCCTGGGGGAAGCCGGCCTCGCTCAGCAGGCGCCGCGCGCCCTCCGCGTCGAATGCGGGCGCGGTGGTTTGAGGATCATGGCCCCAGATTCCTTGAGCCAGCCACTGGCCCGAGGCGGTGGCCAGGCCGTCCATGCCGGCCTGGACCAGGGCTGAGCGGTTGATCGCCATATTCAGCGCCCGGCGCACACGCACATCGAGGAAAGGGTTGGCCGCCAGCGGCTGGCCCGCACTGTCCGTCACGCCGGGAGCCGCACCCGTGCGCGAGAAATCCGGCTGGATATACACGACGCGGGTCGAGGGCTTTTCGCTCACCGTCACGCGTGGCTCGCGGCGCATGCGTGGCACGTCGGTCAGCGGGACCTGATCAATCACGTCCAGGTCGCCGGCCAGCAATGCCGCTGAACGCGCGCTGTCATTGGAGATGAAGCGGTAGGAAACCCGCGCCCAGGGCTCAGCCGGGCGCCAGGAATTTTCGGCGCGGACCAATTCCGTGCGGTCGGCCGGGCGGTGCGAGGCCATGCGATAGGCGCCCGTGCCGATGGTGGCGCGTCCGGAATTGTAGTCCTCCGTTGCAGACCCCTGCCCCGCGTGACGGGAGACGATGAAGATCGAAGCCATGTCCTGCGGCAGGGTGGGGGTGGGGCGGCTCGTGTGGATGCGTAGCGTGTGGTCTCCTGCCGCCTCGGTACGGGTGAAGGTGCGCAGGAAGCTGCCGAAGCCGCCGGGGCTGCCGGGAACATTCCCGGCGCGGGAGAAGGTGAAGACCGCATCATCTGCCGTAAAGGGCCGGCCATCATGCCAGGTTACGTTTTCGCGGAGCTTGAACTCCCAAAGAGTTTCATTCACCGCGCGCCATTCAGTTGCCAGGCAAGGGGTGAGGCGTGTGTTGGCATCGCGCTCGATCAGCGGGTCGAAGATATGCGCGGCCAGCATATTGTTCGGCCCGGCATTGAAGAAGTGTGGGTCCATCGAAGTGATGGAACCGCCGATGGCGATGGTGAGGTTGGCCCCTTGGGCCTGGGCAGGGCGCAGATGCACTGCGGGCGTGGCCAGGGCAGCCAGCCCTAATGCGCGGCGGGGGAGAGCAAGGGTCACGGGAGGCCTTTCGGAAAGCGATGACCGAAAGGTTAATCCGCCCGTGGCTCAGAAATGAAGCAAAATCTTCACCACCGCTCGCCCTGCCTGTCAAAAAGGCAGATCAGCTGGTCGCGGGTCGCACGCCCATGGCAACGGTCCGCTCATCCATCCGCGCCTGATAGGTCAGGCCGCGGCGCGTGGCCCAGGTGTGGGTGAGCTGCACGATGGGCATGATCGGCGCATTGGCGGCCACCCAGCGCGTGGCCTCCTGGATGATGGCCTCGCGCTCGGCATTGTCGATGGTGCTGGCCGCGCGGTCGGTGAGCGCGTCGAGCTCAGGCGAGGAGAAGCGCCCGCTGTTGCTGCTGCCAGTGCGGCGCTGCGGGTTGTTGGTCTGCATGATGTTGGCGAGCATGTAGATGCCCTCCGCCGTCACGCTGCCCCAGCTTGTCAGGCGCATGGCGAATTCCTGGCGCGCGCTGCGCCCGGCGAAGCTGGCCCAGGGGAGCGCATCCACCGTGGTCTGCACGCCAGCGCGGGTCCAGGCTTGGGCGACGGCCTGCGCAATGCGGCTGTCATTCGGAAAGCGATCATTCGGTGTGGTCAGCGTGATCCGGAAGCCCTGCGGGAAGCCCGCCTCGGCCAGCAGGCGGCGTGCGCCTTCGATATCCTGCGGCTGCACACGCACATCGGGTGTGTGGCTGAAGACGCCCGGCGGGAGCCACTGCGCGGTGGCGCCGGCCTGGCCCTCCATCACGCGCTCGGCGATGGCTTCGCGCGCGATGGCCATGCTCAGTGCGCGGCGGACGCGAACATCCAGGAAGGGGTTGGCGGCCAGCGGCTGGCCGGCATTGTCCGTCACGCCAGGAACGGCGCCAGGGCGTGAGAAATCGGCCATGAGATAGACCACGCGCAGGCCAACGATCTCGCTGACATTCACGCGCGGGTCGCGCTTCAGGCGCGCGAGGTCACTGCTGGCCACCTGGTCAATCATGTCAATGTCGCCGGCCAGCATGGCCGCACTCCGAGCCGCGTCGTTGGCAACGAAGCGGTAGGAGACGCGCGCCCAAGGCTCCACCCCACCCCAGTAATTCTCATTGCGGACAAGCTCCGTGCGATCGCCCGGGCGATGGGTGGCGAAGCGGTAGGGGCCGGTACCGATGGCCGCGCGACCGGAATTGTAATCCTCGGTCGCCGCACCTTCGCCCACATGCTTGCTGATGATGAAGATGCTGCCCAGCTCATTCGGCAGGATCGGGTTGGGCGCATGGGTGTGGAAGCGGATGGTGTGCGCATCCATGATTTCGCTGCGCGCGATGGAGCGAATGAAGCCGCCAAAGCCGCCCGGGCTATTGGGCACATTGGGCGCGCGGGTCATGGTGAAGGCCACATCCTCCGCGGTGAAGGGCCGGCCATCATGCCATTGCACGCCCTCGCGCAGCTTGAACTCCCAGATTGTGGGCTCGACGGCGCGCCAGGAGGTCGCCAGGCCAGGAATCAGTTGAGCCGTCGCAGTGCGATCGGTCAGCGTGTTGAAGATATGCAGCGCAAGCGAGGAATTGGGCGAAGCGTTGAAGAAATGAGGATCAAGCGAGGTGATGGAGCCGCCGGTGGCGACCGTCAGGCTGGGGGCAGCCGGTGCCTGGGCCAAGGCAGGCACGGCGAGCGTGCTGGATATTGCTGCGGCGCCCAGGGCGCGTCGGCTGAGTTCGGTCATCGGAAATCCTCGCTGGACAGAGGGAAGGCGTGTTACCCGATGCTGGCCTATGCCGCTACCCGCCGGCCGATGAAGCCATGCACCGCCTCGGCCAGAGCAGCCGCAATCTTCGCGCGGTGCTGCGGGCGCTTCAGCAACGCCTCCTCGGCCGGGTTCGAGAGAAACCCGCATTCCACAAGCGCCGAAGGCACATCCGGTGCCTTGAGCACCACGAATTGCGCCCGGCGAAGCGGCTGGCTGAGCAAAGGCACATCGCCGTCCAACGCGTTCACCGTCAGCCGCGCCAGGCGCTCGGACCCCGCGCGGGTCTCCTGCCGCATGAGGCTCAGCAGGATGCGCTGAACCTCGGGTGAGACGGAGGGCAGGCGCAGCCCTCCGGCCCGGTCCGCCAGGTTTTCCCGCCGGGCCAGTGCGGCCGCCAGCGGATCGGTCGCCGTCTCCGAGAGCGTGTAGACCGAAGCGCCGCGCAGGAGCTGCGATTGCCCCGGCGGCATGGCGTCGGCGTGGATGGAGAGCAGCAGCACGGCCTCGCGCTCACGTGCGAGTGCCACACGGCGGGACAGCGGCACAAAGACATCACGCGAACGGGTCAGCGCCACGCGGCACCGTCCGCCGGCTTCCAGCACGCGCTTGAGTTCGAGCGCGAGCGGCAAGGTGATGCGCTTCTCCTGGGTTCCACCGGGGCCGATTGCGCCGGGATCGGCACCGCCGTGGCCGGGATCGAGGACGATGAGCGGCAAACGTAAGCGCTCGCGCGCAACCTGTGCGTGCAGCGGTAGGGGCAAGCCCAATCCGGTCAGCCCCGCTAGAAATGCCCTGCGATGAATCCCCATCATGCGGGCGCGACCCCCATCGCGCCTCAACCAACCTAGCGGTTTTCGCATCAATATCCAGCATCAATTGCTCTCTTTGGGGGCATTGTCGGCCACCGGCGCCCAGATAGTTCGGCGGGAATGGTTTCGGCGTGCCTTGTGGGTGGGGGTGCACGGGCGTAAAGTGGCGTGCCCCAGTGATAGGTGCTGCGGGCGGAACGAGAGCAGTGCGCGCGATTCTCCGCGCCTTGCCCTGGCCAAGCCCCGCCGGATGAGCGCCCCTTGGGCGGCATTCCGCGGCATTGCGGCCGGTTTCGCCAGTGCACCCGCGGTGCAGCCCGGCCTGACTTGCGCCCCCTAGCGAAAGGGTGCGTCACTTCCGGACTGCCGCAATATTGCCCGCCCGCGAAGGGCGCACATTCGTGGGGGCGCAGCTATTGGGCGTGACGCCCCGCCGCCTGTCGCTCCTTCGGGCGCAGGATCTGGCGGACGGCCCGCCCCCGAGTGAGGAGGAAAGCGCTTGTCCAAGACATTGCCGCCGATCTGCCCGCACTTGGAATTCTTCACTCTTTTCCATTGCACGCCGGAGCCGGGCGCCTGCCCTTCCCGCCGCAGTGCGGAGTTTTTCTTGCATGACCAAGCGCATGTTGATCGACGCGGCCCATCCGGAAGAGACCCGGGTCGTCGTGATGGATGGCCACAGGGTAGATGAGTTCGACCTGGAGGCAGCCAACCGGCTGCCTCTCAAGGGAAATATCTATCTCGCCCGCGTGGTTCGCGTCGAGCCCAGCCTCCAGGCCGCCTTCGTGGAATATGGCGGCAATCGCCATGGCTTCCTGGCATTTGGGGAAATCCACCCCGACTACTACCAGATCCCCGTGGCTGATCGGCAACGGCTGATCGCGGCACAGCTGGAAGAGGCCCGAGAGGAAGCCGAGGCGGAGGCGCGTGAGGATGAGCGGCGCGCCCAAGCCCAGGCAGCGCGCGCCGCGCGGCCCGGCCAATCGGCCCCCGCGGAAGAAACGGACCCGCTTGAAGTCCAGGACGACGCCGCGATGGATGTCCCGGAGGAGATCGCTGGCGAAGGGCCGCCTCTTCGCGAAGAGCTGGGCACCGACGAAGTGCCCACCGACCTCGCCGCCGACCTCGCCGCCGAGCTGGAGGCCGAGCATGCCGCCGCCCTCGATGCGGAAAGCCTTCCGCCTGCCCCCCTGCCCGAGACCATCGGCGAGGAGGCTGGCGTTACCGAAGGCGACGCGGAAGCCGAGAGCGAAGCCGACACCGAAGAGCGCATGCGCGAGCGCCGGCCCACGCCCAGCTTCCTGCGCAACTACAAGATTCAGGAGGTGATCCGCCGTCGGCAGATCATTCTCATCCAGGTCGTCAAGGAGGAACGCGGCACCAAAGGCGCGGCACTCACCACCTATATTTCGCTGGCCGGCCGTTTCTCGGTGTTGATGCCCAACAGCCCGCGCGGTGGCGGCGTCTCCCGCAAGATCACCTCCACCTCCGACCGCCGCCGCCTGCGTGAAGTGATTGACGAACTCGACATGCCCCAAGGCATGTCTCTGATCGTTCGTACCGCGGGCGCTCAGCGGCCAAAGCCTGAAATCCGGCGCGATTGCGAGTATCTGCTGGGCCTGTGGAATCATATCCGCGAGCGGACGCTCGCCAGTACCGCGCCAGCGCTGATCTACGAGGAAGCAGACCTCATCAAGCGCTCGATCCGCGACGGCTATGCGCGCGACATGGACGAGATCATCGTCGAGGGCGACGCCGCCTACAGCCAGGCTCGCGAATTCATGCGTCTGCTCATGCCGGAGCACATGCGGAAAATTCAGGCCTATCGCGACGGCACAGTTCCGCTCTTTGGGCGCTATAACGCCGAAGCGCAGCTTGACGCCATGCACGAGCCCAATGTGCAACTTCGCTCGGGCGGTTACATCGTCATCAACCAAACCGAGGCGCTGGTCGCGATTGACGTGAATTCGGGCCGCTCCACGCGTGAGCGCAACATCGAGGACACGGCACTTCGTACCAACCTCGAAGCCGCCGAGGAAATTGCGCGGCAGCTTCGCCTGCGCGACCTCTCGGGGCTGATCGTCGTTGACTTCATTGACATGGACGCCAATCGCAACAACGCGATGGTGGAAAAGCGGATGAAGGATTCGCTGCGTACCGACCGCGCGCGCATCCAGGTGGGGCGGATCAGCCATTTCGGCCTTTTGGAGATGTCGCGCCAGCGGCTGCGTCCGTCGCTGGCCGAGACCACCTTCGTCACCTGCCCGCATTGCCTCGGCCGCGGCACGGTTCGCGGCCTGGAGAGCAGTGCCTTGGCCGTGCTGCGGGCCATTGAGGAGGAGTGCGCCAAGCGCCGCGCCGCCGAGATCACAGTGCGCGTCACCTCGCAGGTGGCGCTCTATCTGCTCAACAAGAAGCGTGACCGGTTGGCCGATATCGAAGGCCGCTGGGGCGTGAACGTGCTGTTCGACCCCGACGACACGCTGCACGGGGCGGAGACCCGCATCGAGCGCAGCAAGACCCCGCCCGCCCCGGTCATAGAGCGCCCCGCCGCGCTGCGCATGGACTACGCCGCCGAGGAGGAAGCTGAGGAAGGCGCCGTGGAGACGGCTGAGGAGACGGAAGTCGCCGACGCTCAGGAGGCCGGCATGAGCGCCGAGGAACGCGCTAAACGGCCCCGCCGCCGCCGCCGCAGCCGGGGCGGGCGCCGCGACGAGCAGGCGACGGAACGCAGCGATTCCGCCCCTCCCGGCGAAGAAGCGTCTGAGCCCCCAGCCGACGCCGAAGCTGCAACCGAAGGCCCTGCCCCCACCGATGAGGAGAGCGAACCGGCCGAAGGCGATGACCGCTCGCCACGCCGCCGTGGCCGGCGTGGCGGCCGTCGCCGGCGGGAGGGTGAGCCCGCAGGCGAGACGGATGCTCCGTCGGCCGAGCCCCCGGCAGCGCCGATCCCGGCATATATGGCGCCTGTTTTCGAGACGCGGGCCTATTCGGGCCCTACACCGGCCGACCCCTTCGGCGGGACCACGGACTCATTGATGGCGGCAATGGAGGCAGCTGACGCCGCAGCGGAAGCCGCGATGGCACCCAGGCAGGCCGCACTCCAGGTGGTACCTCTGGAGGCGCCAATAAAGGTGGTTGAAGCCGATGTCGTCACACTTGCCGAAGCCGGTCCTGCTGCCGAGCCGGATGCCGAGCTTGGCGCCCGGACGCCCGTTCCACCAATCGCCATGGCGGCACCCGAAGCGGCCGCTGCGGAGCCCATGATCGGCCCTGCCATTCTGCCGAAATCGGTCGAGGAAGCAGCCGACACACCTCGCCGTGGCGGATGGTGGAAACGTTGAGCGACACTGAGTCCTCCACTCAGTCCCTCACTGAGCCCCCAGTCCTCATTCATCGCGAAGGGCCGGTGGTTCATGTCACCCTGAACCGTCCCGCGCGCCGCAACGCCATTGGCGGCGGGATGGGCGAGGCGCTGGATGAGTTGCTGGATGAACTGCGCGGCCATTCCCAGGCGCGCATCGTCGTTCTGCGCGGTGCGGGCGGGCATTTCTGTGCCGGCCTTGACCTGACCGAGGTGGTGGAGGGCTCGCCAGAGGAACGGCTGGCCGCCATGCAGGCGCGCAATCGCCGTGTGGGCGCG
>JBBRVI010000129.1:0-10041 GCA_038247025.1 Acetobacterales bacterium | reverse complement strand
CTTCCAGATCGGCGACTTCACGCAAGGCCCGAGCACTGGGCAGAGAACACTGCATTTCGCGGCGCCGCTGCAAGGAGAGGCCGGTCAGGTCCAGGGTGTTCTGCTGGTCGCTTTGTCCATTGACTGGTTGATCGAAGCGCTACAAAGCGTGCCGCTGCCCGCGGGTGGTGTCGCCGTTCTTGCCGATCGAAATGGCATCGTTCTGGCGCGCACCCCTGATCCGGAGCAATTCGTCGGGCAGCCCTTGCCAGCTTTGCAGCAAGCGCTCGCGCGAGAGCCGCGTGCGCGCGTTTTGGATGCTCCCGGGGTAGATGGCGTGCGCCGCATCGCGGCCTTCATCCCGTTGGATGAGGAGCCGCGCGGGCTCTTTGTCGCCGTCGGGCTCGATGCGGCGGGTGCTCTGGCCGCCGTGATCCAGCAAGACCGGCGCGTTGCGGTGATGATCATCGGCTCGCTCCTGCTCTCCTTTGCGATCGCCGTCTTCGTGTTCCATACGGCGGTGGAACGCCCGGTGCAGCGATTGCTGGTGGCGGCGCGGCGCTGGGGAGACGAGGACTGGGAGGCGCGCGTGGGGCATCTGGCAGGCGGGCGAGAGTTCGCGCGCCTTGGCGCGGCGTTCGATGGCATGGCCGAGGCCGTTGCCGTGCGTGAGGCCGCTCGCCTGCGCGCAACTTCGCGCATGCAGGCGTTGGCGCATGTCGCCCCCCAGATCGTCCTCATGGCCGATCGGTCTGGTCAGGTGGACTGGACCAATGAACACTGGCGGCGAGTCACGCAGTTGGACGTTGCGCAAAGCGAGGGTGACGGCTGGCTTGAGGGCATCCATGCGGAAGATCGAGACGCCGCGCGCGCCGCTTGGCTTTCCGCGCTCAGCAAGACCACGACAGGCCCCGATGTCCCGTTCACACAGGAGGCCCGCGTATGTCGGATTGAAGATCATCAATGGCGCTGGCATTTGCTGACCGGCGCGCCGATCGAGGATGCGCGGGGGGTGATCGTCGCCTGGGCCATGGTCGGCGTGGACTTCCACGAACGCCGCCAGGCAGAGGCCATTCTGGCCGAGACCTCAGCGCGGCTTCGCGCAACCTATGAGAGTGCGCCGGCGGGACTGTGCCTGCTTGACCGGGAGCTTCGCTACATCGCGATCAATGCGATGCTGGCGGAGACGAATGGGCATCCGGTCGAAGCACATATCGGCCGCACCATGGAGGAAATGGCTCCGCATGTGGCCGACCGCCTGGAACCCGTGATGCGCCGGGTGCTGGAGACCGGCGAGCCCGCAGAGGACCTGGAATTGCGTGGCTTGGTGGCGGGCGAGGAACGTGTCTGGCTGTGCAGCTATTACGCCGTCAAAAGTGCGGACGGAGAAATCACCTGTCTCAGCGGTGCGGTCGTGGACATCACCACGCGCAAGCGGATCGAAGCTTCCGAACGCCTGCTCTCACGCGAGGTGGACCATCGGGCGCAGAACGCGCTGAGCGTGGTGCGCGGGCTCGTGCGCCTTTCGGCCGCGGAAGCGAAGGGCGGCGTGGCCGGGTTGGTGGAGGTTCTGGAAGGGCGCATCGCGGCGATGGGACGCGCGCACAATGTTCTTGCCCGGGAGAAGTGGGTGGGCGCGAGCATGCTCGAGATCATCGTGCAGGAAACGGCCAGCTACGCAACGCAGGTCGAACTGGCCGGCCCGGATTTGCGCCTGCATGCCGAGTCGGCGCAGCCACTGAGCTTCGTGGTGCACGAACTCGTGACGAACGCAGTCAAGTATGGCGCTCTTTCCACGCCGGAGGGGCGGCTGAAGCTGCGGTGGGAAGTGCGGGCCAATGGCGTCAGCCTCGATTGGCTGGAGAGAGGCGGGCCGGAGCCTGAAGCGGCCCCACGCCGTCAAGGTTTTGGCTCCCAGTTGATTGATGTGAATGTGAGCGCTCAGCTGGACGGGCGGATCGAGCGCAGTTGGGACATTGGCGGCCTGCATGCCATTCTCACGCTCGGCGATGATGCCTTCCTGCCCGGCTCCATCAGCATGATCCACCGGCGGCAAAGCCTGCTCTCCGGGCGGCGCGTGCTGATTGCGCAGGATGACCCTCAGCTCACGAAGGTGCTTGCCGATAGCCTCATCGAAGCGGGTTGCGTCGTTTGCGCCTTGCCTCAAACGCTTCCTGATGCCCTGGAAGCAGTCCAGCGCACTGGTCAGCTGGACGCGGCGATCCTGGGCGGTAGCTTGCAGGGCAGGCCCACTTGGCCCCTCATCGAAATGCTGCGGCGCCGGGCGGGCGTCATCCTGCTCACGGAGGCGCCGGAGGGGACACCTGAGCATCTGGACGCGATCGAGATCCTGGCGACACCCATCACGGCCCTGGGTCTGCGGGAAACGCTGGGTGAGGCGCTCGCGCGCCTCAAGCCCACCACGGACGAGACCCGAGCGGCGCCAAAGATATGATCAGGCGGCCATTGCGTCATTGCCGACAGGCTCCTCAACCTGGCTCAACAATCCGGACAGGGTGTTGAAAGTGTTGTTCTCCAGACCGACACGGTGGAGCTGATCCTCGGCTGCTTCACTCACGGTAAAGGCCACCAGCTCGCCCCCTAGGAGCCTGGCGTCCTGCAGGGTTCGGGCCAAGCGGTGCGCACGGGCAGGTGATGCCGCTACCATGACCACGGTTGCCGCCGCCCCGGCCTCCTCGCGGATGAGCGTGGCGGCATGGCCCGCATCCAGCAGTGCGGCCTGGATGGCCGAGCCCAGCGCCTGGTCCAGCGCTCCGGAGATGGGCAGGATCAGGATATCGGCCGGGCCGGATATGATTTCTCCCGGGATGGGGCCCTGCGTCTCCATGACGCGCAGAAGCGTGCGCGAGGCACGAATGGCCAAGGCGGCGCCGAACGCTTCGCTTGGCCGGTCGTTGCCGATCTGCGCAATGGCGGGCAGCACCAGCTGCTCCAGCGCCATCCTGGTCCCGCTGCGATCCGCCTCCGACGCCAGCAGTTTCCGGGCGATGTGCGAATCCTCAGCGAGGATGCGCTGGTAGAAACGCGCCGATACCGGCAGCGGCTCCGAATCCCCGAGCAGGATGTCGAAGAAGGCCAGTGACTGCACATGCCGCCCCAGGATAACCAGGCAGGCGGTCATCGCTGGCGCCAGGATCAGGCCCATGGGTCCCCAAAGGAGCGCCCAAAAGGCGGAGGCCAGAAGCAGGGCCAGGGGGGAGATGCCTGTGCTGGCCCCGTAAAGCCAGGGTTCCAGCACGTAGGTCACCACAACATCCACCACCAGGAATAGGCCCAGCACGAGTAATACGGTGGTCCAGCCCTCAGTGGTGGCAAACGCCAGCATCAGCGGGAACAACACGGATAATGGCGCACCGAGGAAGGGAATGAAGCGCAGGGCAAAGCCCAGTGCGCCCCAAAGCGGCGCCTGGGGGACGCCAAGCAGCCAAAGCCCTGCTCCCATGGACAGTCCAAAGATGGCGTTCATCAGGGCCTGCATCAGCAGGAACCGCCCGACACGCGAAGTGGCCTCCGCCATGGCGCCCGTCGTGCGGTGCATTTCGTGCAGCCCCGCGAGGCGCAGCACCCGATCGCGCACATTCTCGCGTTGGATGAGGATGAACGCCATCAGAAGAAGCGTGATGAGGAGCATCGCAAGGGGCGCAACAATCACAGTGGCATAGCTCAGCAACGCGCTTAACGGTCCGCCCGAAGCGGCTTCAAGCGTGACGACCATGGGAGCGGGCGTTTCATTCGGCGAAAGCACGCTGCCCAGACGCTGTATCAGAAGGAGAAAGCGATCAATCGGCCCGGAGTTCTGGTTCAAGCCTTCCAGCTTGGCACGCAGGACGGTCTCATAACGCGGGAGTTCCTCCGCCAGTGCCAGTGCCTGGGTGGTGACGACATAGGCAAGCCCGAGCAGCAGGCTGACCATCAGGACCAGAACGAGCAGCACCACCGGAATACGCGGAAGGCCGCAGCGTTCCAGCCACGCCACGGCGGGCAGGCAACCTATGGTCAGCAGCAATGCGAGGGCGAGGGGGGTCAATACATCGCGCCCCACATAAAGCGCCGCTATGGCGCCTCCGATCAGCAGGAGCCGTGCGGCCCAGCCTTCGCGGGGGGTGGATTCGGGTGAGCGAAACGGAGGCATAGGGCAATCCTTGATCTCGCACCTGCAACGCAAATTGCGGAACCGCGTTGCGCCGAACAGGAACCTCACCAGGATTGAAGCCATGCCCGATCACAATCAGAAGCGCGCGAAAAACAGCGATGACAGGGGAGGGGTCGTTGGCGCTGCACTCAGCGTTTTCGTGGCTGACAGCTACGTCCTTCTCGCCAAGACCCAGGCTTGCCATTGGAACGCGACCGGCCCGAACTTCTTCGCGCTGCACAAGTTGACTGAAGCGCAGTACGACGAGCTTTTTGCTGCGATTGATATCCTGGCCGAGCGGCTCCGCGCTCTCTCCGTCCGTGCGCCCGGCGGCCTGGCCGAAATCCTTTCCATGGCCACCCTGGAAGACGGCACGGGGAAGGTGACCACCCAGCAGGCCGCCGAGCTGCTCGCTGACGCCAACCGCGCAATGGCTCAGCACGCCAACGAGGTGGCCGCACAGGCAGAGGAAGCGGACGATGCCGGCACGCATGACCTGCTGGTCGCGCGCGCCATCGCGCATGACAAGGCGGCCTGGTTGCTGCGCAGCCATCTCAACTGAACCCACGCAACCACAGGAGCAATATGATGAACGATACCTATCCCGAGCAGAGCGCCAACATGTCAAGGCTTCTCGCTGACGAAGCCAACCCCGAACTTGCGCACCTGCGCGAGAAGGTCGAAGCGCTGATGAATGAGCGCGTGACACCAGCCTTGGGTGCGGTGGCCGACCAGGCACAGACGGTTGCGCGGAATGCCTCCAATGAATTCCGGCAGCAGACCACACGCCTTTCTGAGTCGGTTCAGCAACAGCCGCTGACTGCGATTGCGATTGCGGCCGCGGCGGGATTTGTTCTTGCCAATCTGATGCGACGCTGAAGATGCGTGCCCTCAGCCTCCTCGGCGTTGCTGCGCGGGCGGAGGGCATCCGGCTCAAGCGGGAGGCTGGCGCCAAGTTGCGCCAGGGCATTCTCCTGGCGGCGGCGGCGCTTTTCGCGCTGCCATCACTCACTTTCGCCCAGATCGCAGCCTGGATCTGGCTGGAGCGCCAGACCAACGGCCTGCAAGGAACTTTGCTTCTCGCCGGAGCCAATCTTCTTCTGATGGCGGTGCTGCTGTTCGTCGCGCTGCGCTCCAGGTCCGACCTGGTGGCCGAGCAGGCCAAAGCGCTACGCCAGCAATCCCTGGCGGCCATTACCACGCCTGCAACGCTGCTTGATGCTCTTGACACATTACCCTGGCAACGACCCGCCATGCGCCTGGGCGCATTGATCCTGAACCGCATCATGAGATCGCGCGACCGTCGCTGACGTGCCGCGCCGACGAGCAACAGGATTGCGGCATCCGTCGTACAGCGGACACTGGCCGGTTGCCCGCCGCACTCGGCAGGGCATCGCTCCAGCCGGCGGAATGAAAGCTGCCGCCGGGTTGGCCTTGGCTGGCGGCTGGATCTCCGCAGGGACATTGCATGGGCTCAGCCTGCTGGCAGTGTTCCTGGCCGCCTACGGGTGGCGTGATGACACCGCTGAACGCCGCTGGCACGGGAGGTTGGCCAAGCTCCAATTGACCACTCCGCACGTCGCGAGGCCAAATTGCATTCAGCGGCTCTGCTACCGGGTCGGCCAACTGCCATGGCCGGCCCAACGTCCCTCATTGCTCGGTCCCAGCATGGACGCAGCAAAATGCGCCAAGCTATTGGCCTGATCGGCGCCGACACGCGGAAATTTCCGCGGATTGCGGATTGCGCGAAGTCATCAGCGCAGTCCTTTATTTTCCCACGCTCAAAATGAGTCTTGCAATTGCCGGCTCACCGTTTCCCGCGGTGGTTTGCTTCACTCAAAGCACGTTGAACAGATAAAGCGCGATGATGATGGGAATGGGAAGGCCTACGAGCCATAGAAGAATTCCACGCATGCTCAATCTCCTGGAGGGGTTTCAATTCAGCCCTAACGCTTTGTGTATGAAGGGGTTGCTGCAACCCAATGGCTTGGCGGAGCGTTGGAATTTGATGCGCTGGCGTCGTCAGCGCATTCGATCAACCCCTCTCTAAGGACGTGCCATGACCAAGCTCCGCCTCCTCGCCGTTGGCCTGCTCACACTCGGCGTCGCAGCCTGCGCCGATCCTGGTGACGGCCGGCCCGGCAATCCTCCGGGGACTGCCGCTGAGCGCACGTTGGACCGCGCGTCGGGCACCAACACGTCCGGTGCCTTCCCTGCACAATCCGACGGACGCCCAGGCAACCCGACGGGAACGGCCGCTGGACGTACGCTTGATCGTGCGGCGGGGACCAACACCTCCGGCGCCTTCCCGGCGCAATCTGACGGCATGCCCGGCAACCCTCGCGGGACTGCTGCGGGGCGCGCGCTTGGTCGCAACACTGCGCCGGCCACTCGCTGACCCTCATGCGGGCCGCGCTGATTGTGAATGGCAAGGCTGGAACACTTTCCAGCCTTGCCGATCCGCGCAGCGATTTGGAGGCAGCCCTGGCGTCGGCCGGCTTTGACCTGGTTCGGATGCCTCGTGGCGAGACTTGCCTCGAAGCTCAATGGGAGGCCGCCGTCGAGGCAAATGTGCAACTGTTTTTCGTGGCCGGTGGCGATGGTACATTGCGCGATGCGGCGGCCAGACTTTGGCGAAGCGGGGCTATTCTTGCTGTGTTGCCCGGCGGAACCATGAACCGCCTTTGCGGCCGCCTGGGTCTGCCGAACGATCCCGTGGAAGCGGCATTGCGATACCGGAGCGGACAGGAGGGTCTGCTCGATCTGGCCACTGCCAGCGGCCAGGTTTTTCTCTATCAATGCATCGTGGGGGCACCCACGAGGCTGATGCGGTTTCGTGAGATGCAGCGCGGCGCGGGCGTGAAGGGCTGGTACCGCCTCCTGCGCGCCGCGCTGCGCGAAGTCGCCCGCCCTGCCTCGCGCAGCTTGGCCATGCGCATAGGCCCAGGGAAGCGCAAACGCGGGCATGCTGCCGTCATCACGATGCCAGTTGCCGATACCGGCGCCGGGCTCGAAATTAATCTCGCCCGTCCACCCGGCATGGTCGCGCGCCTGCGCCAAGCAGTGCGCTGGTTTCGAGGCAACCTCGCCGCTGATACGGACATCATCACGCATGAACGCGCGGCGCTGGCGTTACACGGCCCCCCCGGCTTCTTGCGCATGAGCCTGGATGGCGAACAGCAACTCTCTTCCTCTCCACTGCGCCTGCGACTTCACCGTTCGGCGCTGCGCGTTCTTTTGCCACGCGCCGAATGACCCGCGTCGCTCACCTTTCGGACCTGCATTTCGGCGAGGCGAATGAGGCCGACATCCTGGCGCTGGCGCGTGATATTGGTGAACAAGCGGTGGATGCCGTGGTTGTCAGCGGTGATCTGACGCGGCGCGCGGAACGCGATGAATTCATCTCCGCGATCGCCTTCCTCGAAGCCCTGGGCAAGCCGCTGCTTGTTGTCCCAGGCAACCACGATATCCCGCGCTTCAATCTCTACAGCCGTTTCCTTCACCCCAAGCGGCGCTGGTTGGCGGCTCGCCCGGCAGGCTCTCTCGAGGAATTGGATGTCAACGGCTGGCGTTTCCTGGGGCTGGACACGGTGAGCCGCGCGCAATGGCATCTGGATTGGGCGGCAGGGGCAATTCCAGCCAGCCGGCGCGACGCGCTCCGATCCCGCCTCATTGCTGCGCCGGCCAACGGAAAAACGATCCTGGTTTGCCATCATCCCCTGCGGCATCCCGCCTGGGCGGGCGGGCGTCGTCCCCCCCGCGAGGCTGAGGCCACACTGGGGCTGCTGCGCGAAACACGGGTGGCCGCAGTGCTCTGCGGGCACCTCCACCGCGCGGAAGTGTCACGGCTGCTCCCCGGCGAAGCCTGGCAGATCGTGGCACCGAGTGCGCTGTCCCCGCGAGGGGAGCGCGCGGTCAACGGCTGGAACCTCATCCAGGCCGCCGATGAACTCCTCCTGGAAACCCGAGAGTGCCGCGAGGGCGCCTACGTCGCGCGCCCGGTATTGCTGGACAAACCCTGACCATCGGCTGGCTTGCCAAGGCCCCGCCACCATCCCTTGGGCCGGCGCCGCGTCCACTGCCGCTTCACCGCTGGCCCGCGCTTGGGTCTTGAAAGCGTCGCCCCGCCTTCTGCGCGCAGCAGTTGGAGCGTGCGCGTATGGAACGCTTCGAGCCCTGGCCTGTGGCCAATGGAGATGAGGGCGGCCTGCGACAAGTCGTCAACGACGAGTTGCATCATGGCATCCTGGTTTGCTTCATCCAGGGCGGCCGTCGCCTCATCCATGAAAATCCATTTGGGCTGGTGGAGCACAAGCCGCGCGAAGGCCAGGCGCTGCTGTTCGCCCAGGCTGAGCACACGGTCCCATCGCTCGCGGATCGGAAGCTTATCCGTCAGGCTCTCCAGGCCAACACGATCCAACGCCGCGCGTTGGTCTGCTTCGGGAAATGCGTCAGGCCCGGCTGGGTAGCAAAGCGCGCCGCTGAGGGAGCCCAGGGGCAAGTAGGGGCGCTGGGGCATGAACATCATATCCTCACGCGGGGGGATTTCGATTTCGCCGGCCCCCCAAGGCCACAGCCCACCGATTGCGCGGAACAAAGTTGATTTGCCGGTACCCGACTCGCCCTGAATCAACACACGTTCACCTGACCGGATTTCAGCCGACGCGTCGGCAATGACGGTAGTGCCATTGGCGAAGGCCACTTCGAGATTCCGAAATGCCAATTGGTCGCCTTTGCCTTCCACCACGGTGATCGTCGGCTGCTCAGGGTCGGAGACCATCACGTCCAGCTCTTCGATCAGGTCGCGAAAGGACACGATGCGCGAGACGGCAGAGCGCCATTCGGCGATACGGCCGAAATTGTCCACGAACCAGTTGAGAGACGCCTGCACCTGGCCGAAGGCGGCACCGATCTGCATCAGTCCGCCGAGGGTAATTGCGCCGGAGAAATAGGCGGGCGAGGCAACGATAGTGGGAAAGATCATCGCCAGCGTCCCATAGGCGGAGGTCAGCCACATGAGATTGCGTTGGCTGCGCATCAGTCCCTTCACGGCACCTGCAACGCCTTGAAACAATTCGCCCAGACCGCGGCGTTCATCGCCCTCGCCGCGAATGAGAGCAATGCCTTCGCCACTTTCGCGCGCACGGTTCAAGCCAAACCGGAAATCTGCTTCCGCGGTGGTCTTCGCCACATTGAGCCGAACGAGCGGCCGGCCAACAATCCAGGTGAGGAACGTGCCAAGGAGCGCGTAGGCGAGCGCAGCCCAAACCATGTATCCGGGAATCTCCAGATCCCTGCCCATCAGCGTCAGCTGCAGTGCGCCGGACAGCGTCCAGAGAATGCCGATGAACGCCACAAGCATGAGCAGGGAGTTGAGAAGTCCGGTCGCAAAATCCACCGCCAGTTCGGTGGCGATGCGCACATCCTCGGCGATGCGCTGGTCGGGATTGTCAGCGCCAGAATCTGCGATCTCCAGCTGGTAATGGCGCCCCTCACGCAGCCAGGCTTCCAGCAAGTGCGTCGTGAGCCATTCACGCCAGCGAAGCTGTATGAGTTGCTTCACGTAAAGCTGGTAAACCGCGACGCCCATGGAGCTGGCGGCAAGGCCCAGGAAAAACAGAATCTGATAGCGAAATGCGGCGCCATCACGGCTTTCAAGCGCGTTAAAGAAATCTCGGTTCCATAGGTTGAAGCGGATCTGAACGCCGACCTGCGCGAGTGTAAGCAGAACCAACCCTGCAATCAGCCAACGCGCATTTCCCCGATCAGGGGCGGACAGCCAGGTGCGGGTGATGGACCAGAACGCCCGGACAGGATTGGCCGGTGGGCCGGGTGGTGTCGGTCCCTCGGCGTCACTCATCGGGAGGATGCCGGAGCAGGCACCGGCAGGGGCTGAAGGCTGGCGGCGT
>JBBRVI010000128.1:0-10097 GCA_038247025.1 Acetobacterales bacterium | reverse complement strand
TCTTCCAGCGCATCAATGATGCGCAGATTGGGACTGTCACCCTCCGGCAGGCGGACGCGGATTTCATAGGTGACTTCTTCGCCGATGCGCAGATCAGGCCTGCCGCCATCATGCCGATCCGAGGGCACGGTGCCCTCGGCGGCCGGCCCGCGGGTATTGGCGTCGGAGGTCGCGACAATGGTCTTGGTGACCGTGGGCGCCACCAGCGTCACCGTGTGGGCAGCCGTGTCGGTGTTGTTGCGGTCGAAATTCGAGTCCTGCACGCCCTGAAGCGAACTGCCGGCAGTGCTCGCCGTGTTCACGAGCCTCTCGCCGGCATCGGCATCGGCCTTCACCACCACGTCGAACTTGATGGTCAGCTTCTCGCCGGGGTCGAGGAAGTTGATCACCGCGTCAATTGCCGCACCCGTATTGGAGATGCGGCCGGGCGCGATGCCGGAGAAGGTGAGTGTCGCACCCTGCAGCACGGCGTCGAGTTGCACATCCGTCAGCAGGTCCATGACGCTGACATCCCAGGCGCGGGCGGTGAAGTCGTTCGTGGCATTGCCTGCGGTCGGCACGCCCTTGTTCTCGACGGTGATCGTGTACTTGATCGTGTCGAAGGCATCGGCCGTGGTCTTGTCGGCGGTCTTGGTGATGTCGAGATTTGGGGCGACCACTTCGATATTGGTGGTGGCGCGGGTCTCGGAACGACCCGAGGCGTTGTTCGGATTCACCGCACTGACGATGACCGTGTTGACCAGCGTGTCTCCCGCAGTGTTCGCGGCCACGTTGCGCACGCGCGCATCAACTTCCAGCGTCACGGTGGCGGATTGGGTGCCGGTCGTGTTGGCGGTGTTCAGGACATCGCCGAAGTCGAAGCGGGCGCGGTCATTGCCGTTGATGCCGTCGCTGTCGGAGAAGCTGATGGTGGGCGTGTCGTCGAACACGCTGCCGACACCCAGGCCGGTCACGCCGATGAAGCGGGCGGCGAGCATGGTCATCACGCCGCCGCCATTGGCGTCGGAGGTGGGCAGCCAGTCTTCCACGCGGAAATCGGTCATCCGGCCTTCCGGCACGGTGACGGTGATGCGGTAGGTCACCACCTCGCCAATCGTCGCATCCGTCAGCAAATCATTGCCGGCGAGCATGCCGGTGTGGCTCTCGCTCGTGGCGAACACGATCTTGTTTGGCGTGGGCGTCTGGGTGGTGACGGTGGCCGTGTCGGTCAGCGTGCCGGTCGGCGCGAAGGGGGTGCGGTCAATGCCGGTTTCCATCGCGGCGAAATGCTTGATCGTGGCGGTGTTGGTCACATTCGCACCGAAAGCGGCGATATCATCCACCAGCTTGAGGTCATAAGTGATGACGACGATGTTCTTGCCATTGGTCCCGTTGAAGGCACCGATGCTGCCGCTGTTCACCGCGTCACTCAGGCGGATGCCACCTGCGGGGTCGAAGATGCTGCTGCCTTCAACCGTGAAGGAAACGATGCTGCCCGCGCCATCAGTCACGCGCAGGTTCAGCCCGCCCGGCGGCACCACGAAGCCGGGCGGCAGCGTGTCACGGATCAGAACGTCAAAAGCGCCCTTGAGCGAGCTGCCAGTATTCTCCACGACGATGGCAAAGGAGACGAGGTCCCCCGCATCGGCGCCGCGCAGATTCGCATCAATCGGCGTGATGTCGAGGCTGTTGCTGCTGATGGTGCCGGTGAAGCGATTGCCCGCGGTGCCCGGTGCTGTGAACGCCACGGGGCCGACCGGACCCAAGGGAGTGGCTGCGGCGTTGCTGTCGGCGATCACGCCCTTCTTGATGTTCAGCTCGGGCTCGCCCAGCACGAACTGGACGATGGCATTATCCTCGGAGATCGTGCCGAAGCTGTTGGTCTCGGTGGAGGTGACCTGGTTGGTCAGCAGCAGGCCGTCGCCGAATTCCTCATCCTGCACCACCACGGTAAACAGCAGGTCAATCGTCGAGCTCGGGTTGCCCGGGGCTATCGCATCGCCGAAATCGAAGATCAGCGAGTTGCTGGCCGCGTTGAAGCTGATGATCGGATTGGTTGAAGGGTCGCCCGAGGTGTCAAAGGTGGCGCCTGGCCCCCATTTCGCGCCATTGGCGCCGGGAACCACGCCGTTCACAACATCGGTGAAGCTCATGCCGGCGATGGCCTTGAGCACCGGCAGCGGCAGGAAATCCGACAGCATCACGTCATGCGCGCCGGTCAGTGGCATGTCGAGCTTGAGGCGGAAGGTGATCTGATCGCCAGCCGAGACGGGGCCTGGCGTGAAGTTGATAATGCCGTTGATGGCGTAGATGGACTTTGAAACATCGCTGACCGGCAGCGTGACGCTCGCGCCGCTATTGTCCTGCCTGGAGATGTTGGACTCGTCCACCACGCCGCGGAAATCAATGCCGTTGGTCAGCGGGTCACCCTGGTTGACATTCGGTTCATTGGATGGCGCGGGGCTGGTCGAGATATAGGTGTTCTGGATCGTGCTCTGGAACGTCACCAGGACCGTCGCCTGGTTGTTCACGCCGCCGGGGCGGCCGTTCAGCACATCATCAATCCCGCGGTCACGCATTTCCTGCGAGACGTCGAAGCTGATGGTCGAAATGCCCGTCGCCAGGTCGCGAACGACAGTGATGTTGGCAGCGGCGATTGTGCCGGTGAAGAGCGTGGCGCCACCCTCCTTCATCGTGATCGTCACCGCCTTGGTGGCGTCGAAGACCTGGCCATCGCTGAGCTTATCAATGAGGATGAGGTCATCCATGTTGAAGAAGTTGGAGACCTGCCCGTCCAGCGTCCATTGCAGGTTCTCACCCGCCTTGAGCGTGGTCAGCGGCTGGACCGACTTCTGCACGGCGATGGACTTCGCCGTGATGATGTCCTCTGGCCCCACAGGGTTGATCGCGAAGACCACGATGGGGTCGCGGCCATCGGTCGGGTCCCAGGTCGCGTCGAGCCTGGCGTTGTTCTCCAGGACGCGGAAAGCACCCGTCACCGGATTGAGCACGGGGGTCACGCCATCGCGCAGGAATTCGGCGACGTAGAATTCGATCTTGAGCGTGGGCACACCACCGACGCCGCCGGTGTAGCTGCCAGTAAGGTTGGCCGTGACCTCACCCGTGGCGTTGTTGACGCTCGTGGTGCCGGTGCCATTCACGATGGAGACGGACTTGATGAAGGTGCCGTCGGGCATGAAGTCGGTCAGCTTGAGGCCGGTGACCGTCTGGCCGTCGGCGATCAGCGCCTTGACCAGCCATTCGCGCGGATAGGAGGGGCCGGTCGCCGTCTCCTGCTCGGGGCCGACATACTCCACGTCCAGGGCAAGCACCGTGGGCGTGATGGCGAGGCTGGCCGGGGGGCCAAAGACGGGCGCATCGCTCGTCGGGTTGTTCAGCGCGTCGAGACCAAAGGCGAATCCGCCGCTGGCCTGGATGTTGAGCGGTTGGCCGAGATCGGCGAAATCCGAGACATCAACCTTGATCTGGATGTCGGCAGCCGTCTGGCCATCGGTGAAGCTGCCGAAGGGCAGGCGGAGCACCACCAGCGTGTCGCCCGGCGCGCCGGTGATGATGAGATCACCGCCCGCCGCGTTCTTCGAGAAGGGGTGGATGACGCTGCTTGTCGGAAAGGCGGAGGCGGGGAACTCAATCACCCACTGCTGCAGCGCGACGCCGAGATAGGTGGCGCCGAGAAAGGTCACGCCGTCATTCTGAAAGGGTGGGGTGCTCCCGAAGCCCGCGCCATCCCTGCCATTGGTGGGCAGGATCAGGTTGACATAGGGCGAATATCCAGTGTTCGAGCCTGGTGCCGCATCGGGCACATTGTCGAACCGCAGCGTGAGCAGCTGCTCACTGCCAATCGCTGCATTCAATTCAGAGCCGTTCAGAAACGAGACGATTGGGCGAGCGGACATCGTTTTTCTCCAAACCAAGGTCCGTTCGAGCAGAGGACCTATCGCGTTATACGTTTGTTTACTATTTTTGGGACGATTGGCAACGGGCAGATTCGCATTTGTGGCCCAGGGTGTGCTTTTTGAGATTTCGTTGACTCAGGCGATGCCAGTCCGTGCATGCTATTGAATTGTCTGGCAATTAGATCAATGCGCAAATTCGGAGAAAGCCGACCGGTGTGACAAGGTAGATTTGCGGGATCACCACCGCGCGCTTGACGCGTCCGGCCTGCCTGACAACCATGTCCCGCTCATGGATGGGAACGGCGCATGATTCACGAACTTCGCATCTATCGCTGTGTGCCAGGACGGCTGCCAGCTTTGCTCAAGCGCTTCGATACCATCACGTTGAAGCTGTGGGAGAAGCACGGCATTCGCCAGGCAGGCTTCTGGACAACGCTGATCGGCGAATCGAACCACGACCTGCATTACCTGCTCGCCTGGGAATCCCTGGCCGAGCGCGAAGCCAAATGGACCGCCTTCGCCAGCGATCCGGAATGGCTGCAAAAGCGTGCCGAAACCGAGGCCGATGGCCAGATCGTGGCCAATGTCACCAACAGCATCCTGGCGCCCACCAGCTTTTCATCCGTGCGCTGATCCCGCTACGGGCAGCGAGGCCGGGCGCATCTCGTCCAGTGGCCAGCGGGGGCGCGGCGCGATGGCCATCGGGTCGCGCTGCCCCACGCGCAGCCGCTCCAGCCCGGCCCAGGCCACCATCACGGCATTGTCGCCGCATAACCGCAGCGGCGGGGCGAGCAAGGGCAGCGCGGTGGCTGAGGCCAGCGCGCTGCGCACCGCCTGATTGGCCGCAACCCCGCCGGCCACGACCAGAGCCGTTGCCTCCGGCAACATCGCCGCGGCGTGGCGCGCACGGTCGGCCAGCACATCCGCCACGCTGGCCTGGAAGCTCGCTGCCACATCGGCGGCGGGAAAACCCTTGCCCACCGCCTGCGCCACGGCGGTCTTGAGACCTGAGAAGGAGAAATCACAGCCGGCCCGGCCCAGCAGCGGGCGCGGCAGCTTCACCCCGCGCGGGTCGCCGCTGAGCGCCAGGCGTTCCAGATGCGCTCCTCCCGGCCAGGGCAGGCCCAGCAGCTTGGCCGCCTTGTCGAAGGCCTCGCCCACCGCGTCATCCAGCGTGGTACCCAGGCGGCGATACTGGCCGAGCCCCTCCACTGCCACGCATTGGCAATGCCCGCCCGAGACCAGCATGAGAAGATACGGATAGGCCGGCGGCCGGGAGAACAACCCGGGCAGCCGGGCCGTCAGCGCATGCGCTTCCAGGTGGTTCACGCCGATGAAGGGCAGGCCCGCGCCCATCGCGAGCCCCTTGCCGAAGCTGGCACCGACAATGAGCCCGCCGATCAGCCCCGGCCCGGCCGTGGCCGCCACCCCGCCCAGGTCACCGGGCGAAAGCCCCGCATGCGCCAGCACCCCGCGCACCATCCCGCCCAGCCTTTGCAAATGCGCGCGGGCAGCGATTTCCGGCACCACGCCGCCAAAGCGTGCATGCTCGGCCGATTGGGTGAAGACCGCCTCGGCCATGACTCGTCCTTCGCCGTCCAGGATGGCGGTGGCCGTTTCGTCGCAGCTGCTTTCAATCCCGAGAACAGGACGCATCTGATCTGCGCGTGCTTGGGTTTCGTTCATCACACCTGCCCTATATGACGCGAAGATGTCTTCCACCACGCCCGCCGCCACAAAGCACGCCCGCATGCGCCAATTGCCGCTGCGCGTGGGCACGCGCACCTCGCCACTGGCGCTCTGGCAGACGCGCCATTTCCTGGAGATCATCACCGGCTTCTGCCCAGTCCTGCGCGGTGCGAACGCGTTCGAGGAACACGCGATCAGCACCACGGGAGACCTCATTCAGAATCGCCGCCTGGCGGATATCGGCGGAAAAGGGCTTTTCGCCAAGGAAATCCATGAGGCGCTCTCCGATGGCCGGGTGGATTTCGCCGTACATTCCCTGAAGGACCTGGAGACCGAGATGCCGCCAGGCATCGTGCTCGCCTGCACGCTGCGGCGCGCGGATGCGCGCGACGCTTTGATCCTCGGCCCCGGCTGCGGCGTGCCTGATCCGGCGGACCCCTACGCCGCCTTGCCGCAAGGTGCGGTCATCGGCTCCTCCTCGCTGCGGCGGCAGTCGCAACTCCTGGCCGTTCGGCCTGACCTTCAGGTGGTCACTCTGCGCGGCAATGTTCAGACGCGGCTCGACCGCGTGGCCCGGGGCGAGGTGAACGCCAGCCTGCTGGCCGTGGCCGGCCTGCGGCGCCTGGGCCTTGAAACCCCCGCCATGGTCGCCCTGGACCCTGACGTGATGGTTCCCTCGGCAGGCCAGGGGATCGTGGGCATCACCGCCCGCGAGAATGATGTGGAATTGCTGGAACTGCTGGCCGGCATCGAGGATCGCGAGGCTTCGGCCGTCTCCAAGGCCGAGCGCGCGCTGCTGGCGGCACTCGACGGCTCGTGCCGCACACCCATCGGCGGCCACGCCCGGATATGGGCGGATGGCCGCCTGCACCTGACCGGCCTGGTCGCGCGGGAGGATGGCAGCTTCCTCCTCAAGCGCCGGATCAGTGGCCTGGCGAGCGAGGCCGCGCGGCTGGGCACGGCGCTCGGCGAAGAGCTGCGCGCAGTTTCCCCCGTAGATATCTTCGGCTGACAAGCGGTGCAGCGAGGAAGCGTCCTGGTCACACGGCCGGAGCCGGGCGCTGCCGAAACGGCCTCGCGCCTGGTTGCACTCGGCTGGCGCCCCATTCTGGCGCCGGCCCTGGTGCTCAGCCCGCGCCCTTTCGCGCCGGGGCTGCGGGCGCAAGCACTGTTGCTGCCAAGCCGCGCCGCCGCGCGCGCGCTGACCCCATGGGACATCCCCGTCATCGGTGTCGGCGCCGCCACGGCCGAGGCCGCCAGCGCACAGGGGTTTGCCCAGGTGGAGGCGGCCGAGGGCGATGCAGCATCCCTCGCCCGGCTTTGCGCCGCCAGGCTCGATCCGTCCGCCGGTCCGCTTCTGCTGGCGGTTGGCGCGGGCTATTCACTGGAACTGGCCTCTGCCCTGCGCGCCCGGGGCTTCGCCGTGATCCGGCGTGTGGTCTATGCCGCGCGCGAGGCGGAAACCCTCCCACAGGTCGCGCTGGAAGCGCTGCGCGGCGGCGAAGTATCACACGCTCTCTTCTTCTCCCCCCGCAGCGCTGAGTGTAACCTGGGTTTGCTGGCGGCGACGGGGCTGACGGTTTCGGGCGTCTGCGCCATCGCCATCAGCCAGCGCGTGGCCACCGCGCTGGAGGTCTTGCCGTGGCGGCGCATTCTCGTGGCCAAGCGGCCGGATCAGGACCACATGTTGGAGCTGCTATGACCGACCAGCCCCGCCGTCCCCGCATTGACCCGGCCTGGGTGGCGCTCGGCCTGGGTGCAGTGGTGCTGGTTCTCGCCGTTTCCTGGCTGATGAGCGGGCGCGCACCCGCCCCCGCCCCCGTTGCCGCTGCGCCAGACCGGATCGCGCCCCTGGCTGAGCGCCTGGCCACGGCAGAGGCCACCATCGGCCTTTTGAGCGACCGTCCCGCCGGGGACCCCACAGCGCTGTCCGCTCTGGAGGAGCGCGTCCTGGCCCATCGCGAGACAGGCGAGCGGGCCCTGGCGGCGCTGGAAGCCCGCGCCACGCAGCGCTCCACCGAGACGCAGGCGGCACAGACCGCGCTTGTGGAACAGCGTCTTGCGGCGCTGGCCGCGGCCATCGCCCAGCGCGCTCAGGCCGCCGAACGCATCCAGGTCCAGCGAAGCGCGACGCTGGATCAGGCGCGGCTGACCGGCGAGGCCAGCCTGGGCCAGCGAATGACCAATCTCGAAACCACCATGTTGCAGCGCCTGGACGCGGTGGAAGCCAGCACGACGCAGCGCCTGGGTGCCATGGACCAGGCGTTGGCCAGCCGGCTCGCCCCGCTGGAGCAAGCCTTGCTGCGCCTCAGCGCCGCCGAGGCCAGAACCGAGCGGCTCGCCGGGATCGAGGAGTTGCGCACGCTGCTCGATGCCGGGCAGCCGCTGGCCCCGGCCCTGGTCAGGCTCGGCACGCCGCCGCCACCGGCACTCGCGCGCTTCGCCAGTGTCGCCCCACCCACCGAACCCGCGTTGCGGCTGAGCTTTGAGGAAGCGCTGCGCCAGGCCCGCGCCGCAGTACAGGAAAGCAGCCTGCCGCGCCTCAACTCGCTGCTGACGATCCGGCGCGGCGAGGAGGTGGTTTGGGGCGATGCCTCGGAAGCCAATGTCGAACGCGCCCGCCGCGCCCTCGAGGCGGGCGATGCGGAGGCAGCGCTCGGCCATCTCAGCCGCCTGCCAGAGCCCATCCGCCAGGGTCTGCGAGGATGGCTGGAAGAGGCACAATCCCTGGCGGCAGCGCGCTTTGCCTTGCGGGCCCTGGTCAGCGGCTGATGCGGCTGGTTGCCCGGCTTCTTCTGGTCCTGCTCCTCGGCTTCGCCGGGGTGATGTGGCTGGCCGGGCTTGAGGGCAGCCTGGAACTGCGCCATGCCGATCTCTGGATCGGCATGCCCTTGCCCGCCGCCCTCGTCGCGCTGGTCGTGGCCTTCCTCGTGATGCACGCGCTTCTGCGCATCTGGTCCTCGCTGCTCGCCTGGCCGGCGCGGCGGCGCGCCCGGCTGACGACCGGAGACCGGGCCGAGGCGGATCTCGCCCTCACCCGCGTCCTGGTGGCACTTGCGGCCGGGCGGACCCATGCCGCGCGCATCGAGGTGGCGCGGGCGCGCCGCCTTGTGGGCGACACGCCGCAGCTTCTGCTGCTGGAAGCCGAGGCCGCCCGCGCCGAGGGCGACGAGGATGCCGCCACTTCCGCCTTCGAATTACTTGCCGCACTGCCCGAGGCGCGTTTCCTGGGTTTGCGCGGCCTGCTGCGCCAGGCCGAGGCCCGAGGCGATTGGGACGCGGCGCGCAGCATCGCAGCCGACGCCCAGGCCGCCGAACCTGCTTCCGACTGGCTCCGCGCCGAACGCTCCGAGGTGGCGCTGCGCCGGCAGGATTGGGGCGAGGCGTTGGAGCTTTCCACCGCGGAAGCCCCACGCGCTGCCCTCAGTCTCGCCGCCGCGCAGCAGGAAAGCGACCCGATGCGCGCGGCCGAGCTGGAGCGCCAGGCCTTCCTGGCCGAGCCCAGCTTCACGCCCGGCGTGCTGGCCCATGCAACGCGGCTGCTGGATCGCGGCAACCCCCGCCGCGCGCGTGCGGTGCTGCAACAGGGTTGGAACGCGGCCCCCAACCCTGATATCGCCGCAGCGCTGCTGGCGCTGGAGACCGACCGCATCCGCCGCGTGCGCTTCGTGGATGAACTGACACGCGGCACGCTGGCGCATCCCGAAAGTCGCCTGCTGCGTGCACAGGTGGCGCTCGATGCCGGGCTGACGGGGCGTGCGCGGCACGAACTCTCGCTATGGCGCGAGACAGGCCAGGCAGATCAACGCTGCTATGCGCTGCTCAGCGAGGTGGAGCGCGCCGAGCACGGCCCTGACGCTGCGCGCGAACGCGAAGCCGATTGGCTGCGTGAAGCCGCTTCCGCACCGGTGGCGCCAGGCTGGCGTTGCGGGCACTGTGGCGCAGAGCACAAGGAGTGGGTGCCGCTTTGCGATAATTGCGGCACGGCGGGGCTGATCGGCTGGAGCGGAGTCTCCCGCTGAAGCGGATTGCGTTCACAAGGGCTCACTCCAGCTGATCCAGCTCATTGTTGTTCGAGCATCTTTATCCCCAGATCCGCCTCAGCACCGGCACACCCAGCAATTGATGTCGCACCGCCAACGCCGCATGAGCGCCAGCGAGCGCGATCAGGGTCCAGGCTGCGAATTGGTGAATGGGTCTGATCCAGGCATAAAGTGCAGGGTTGGGATCCAACAGATGTGGCACGGGAATGAACAGGAAAAGCGTGGTCGGGACCGGCCCCGCCGCAGCCTGGGCGGTCAGATAGCCCAGGCAAGGCACAACCAGCAGCAGCGCGTAAAGTACCGCCTGTCCCAGCCGCGCGGCTTGGCACGAGCGCGCGGAAAGGTCGGTCAATTCGGGTGCGACGCGCCGCCAACGCAACAGCAGCCGCGCGAGGGTGACAATCAGCACCAGCAAACCAAAGCTTTTGTGCAGTTGATAGGCCAGGAACTTCGCCAGCAGCTGGGACAT
>JBBRVI010000127.1:0-10127 GCA_038247025.1 Acetobacterales bacterium | reverse complement strand
CATTCTGGACCGCGACGCCAAGCTTGCCACGCTGAAGCGCCTCGCCGCCGCGCATGGGCTTTCGCTGAACGAGGCCGCCACCATCGGCGATGGCGCGAATGACCTCGCGATGATCCAGGCGGCGGGCCTGGGCGTCGCCTTTCGCGCGAAGCCCAGCGTGGCCGCTGCCTCGCGCCACCGCATCCAGCACGGGGATTTGCGCGGGCTGCTTTACGCCCAGGGCTATCGCGCCGCCGAATTCGTGGCCGCTTGAATGCTACTGCAAGCGCCGTGACAGCGAGACCGCATAAGGCGCACTGCGCGCGTGCAGCGTCGGGTCGTCACTGAACTCGATGCCGGGGGGCATATCGAGGGTGAGGAAGCTGATCGGGTCGCAAGGCCCGCCTGCGCCGGCCTCCATCGCGGTCACGCTGAGGCGGCCCACAACGATGCGCGGGCGATCATCCGGCCAGGCCAAGGTCGGGTTCAGCAGATCATCTCCGGCGGCCGGGAATTGCAGCACCATGTCGAATTCGATGGGGCTGGTCGCGATGCGTCGGCGCGCTTCATCGGCGAGGAAGCTGGCAGGCATGGTCCGCATCTGCTCTTCGGTCAGGCGCTCGGTTCCGGCGCGCGGCTCAAAGACCCAACGCGCGTGGCGCACCTGCCCATCCGCGCCGCGGAAGCGAAAGGCGTTCACCCCCCAATAGGGCGTGGTGGCGACGGAGGCAGGCGGGTTGTTCGCGGCGAGCCAGCGGCCCTGCAAGGTGGTCGCCGGGTTGGCGGCGACGAAGGCGGCGATAGCTGTCTGGTTGGGCTGGCCAGTCGCGGGATCCGGCCGACGGACGCGCAGACCTTCGACAAAAACCTCCGGTGTGGGCGAGCCGAAGATGGGCGCCGAGATATTGGCCATGTCCCATTGGTCGCCATTGGGCAGTTCGAACCGCATGGACAGGCCGCGTGTGCCGCGCGACGCATCCGAGGTGTTCGGGTTGGCGCCGGCCACTCCGAAGCGGATGATGACCGGCACTGGCTGGCCGTTGAAGACGGGAGCGACGGAGAGGCGGGCGCCCTCGGCCGTACCGGTAAAGGTGCCGGCGGCGCAGGTGCCCTTGGGGTGGCTTGGGCGATGGGTGCGGATGGGGCCCAGGACGCCTTCGAAGGCTTCGATGATGGCTTCAGGCGTGGGGGGCTCGGCGCGGGCCGGTGCGGCGAGGAGTGCAGCCAAGGCGCAGGCGGCAAAGCGGAAAGCTGTCATGGCGGCGTCCTTGGATCGGTTACCGCAGATGCTACCGGCCTCCCATAGTTGGAGGCAAGCGACAATCGGGTTCCAAGGGCTTTGATTCCTTGGCAGGAGGGGTCCGGGGAGGCCAGCGTCCTCCCTCGGGCTTTACTTCGCCGCGCGCACCGCCTCAGCCAATTCCCGTACCTGGTCCAGCACACGGCGCACGCTGTCCGGCTTTGCGCGTCCCTGCTCATCCAGCGATTTCGCCAAAGTATCAATCAACGCGCTCGCCACCACAGCGCCATCGGCAACCTTGGCGGCGAAGCCCGCCTGCTCTGGCGTGCGCACGCCAAAACCGATCGCGATGGGCAGGTCCGTGTGGGCGCGAATGCGGGGGATGGCCGCCCGCAACGCCTCAGGGTCCGCGCTGCGTGTGCCGGTGATGCCGGTGATCGCCACGTAATAGACAAAGCCTGAGGATGCGCTCAGCACCAGCGGCAGCCGCGCATCATCCGTGGTGGGTGCCACGAGGCGGATGATGTCCAGCCCCACGGCGAGAGCATGGGGCGCCAGCACCTCGGCCTCCTCGGGGGGCATGTCCACCACGATCAACCCATCCACGCCGCTCGCCGCCGCATCCGTCGCGAAGCGCTCGGCCCCGTAGGAGAGGATGGGGTTGAGGTAGCCCATCAGCACCACGGGCGTCGTGTCATTCTCGGCGCGAAAATCGCGCACCATGGCGAGCGTGCCAGCCAGGGTCGCGCCAGCCTTCAGGCCGCGCTGGCTGGCGAGCTGGATGATGGGGCCATCGGCCATCGGGTCGGTGAAGGGCACGCCGATTTCGATCAGGTCGGCGCCCGCGCCAGGCATGCCGCGCAGAATGGCCATGCTGGTGGCAGGGTCGGGGTCATAGGCTTCGAGGAAGGGAATCAGCGCGCCGCGCCCCTCGGCCTTCAGCGCGGCGAAGCGTGCGGCGATGCGGCTCACAATTTAACCCCAAGATGCCCCGCGACGGTGAAGATGTCCTTGTCGCCCCGTCCGCACATGTTCATCACGATCAGCGTCTCGGGCGGCAGTGTGGGGGCAATCTTGAGCACATGGGCCAGCGCATGCGCCGGCTCCAGGGCCGGGATGATCCCCTCCAGCTTCGAGCAAAGCTGGAAGGCGTCCAGCGCCTCATCATCCGTCGCGTTCACATATTGGACGCGGCCGAGTTCGTGCAGCCAGGAATGCTCCGGCCCCACGCCGGGATAATCAAGGCCCGCGCTGATGGAATGGCCTTCCAGGATCTGCCCATGTTCGTCCTGGAGCAGATAGGTACGGTTGCCATGCAGCACGCCGGGACGCCCGCCCGTGAGGCTTGCGGCATGTTCGGGCGTGTCCACGCCATGGCCGCCGGCTTCCACGCCGAGCATCAGTACGGCAGGGTCATCGAGGAAGGGAAAAAACAAACCCATCGCGTTGGAACCACCGCCGATGGCCGCCACCAGAAGATCCGGCAGGCGGCCTTCCGCTTCCATCATCTGCTCGCGGGTTTCCTCGCCGATCACGGACTGGAAATCGCGCACCATCATCGGATAGGGGTGCGGGCCGGCCACGGTGCCGATGCAGTAGTAGGTGTCCTCGACATTGCCGACCCAGTGGCGCAGCGCCTCGTTCATCGCATCCTTCAGCGTGGCCGCACCGGAGGTGACGGGGATGACCTCCGCGCCCAGCAACTTCATGCGGAACACGTTGGGCTGCTGCCGCTCGACATCGGTGGCCCCCATGAAGACGGTGCAGGGCAGATCAAACAGCGCGCAGACGGTGGCGGTGGCCACGCCATGCTGGCCAGCACCGGTCTCGGCGATGATGCGCTTCTTGCCCATGCGGCGTGCCAGCAGGATCTGGCCGAGCACGGCGTTGATCTTGTGCGCGCCGGTGTGGTTGAGCTCGTCGCGCTTGAAATAGACCTTCGCGCCGCCACAATGGCGGGTCACACGCTCAGCGAACCAGAGCGGGCTCGGCCGGCCCACATAATGCTTCAGCAGATGCCGCCACTCGGCGTCGAAACTCGGATCGGCCTTGGCTTTGGCGTAGGCGGCCTCGACTTCGAGGATCAGCGGCATCAATGTCTCGGCCACATATCGGCCACCGAAGCCCCCGAAGCGGCCGGCTGAATCCGGGCCGCTCTTGTAGGTGTTGGGCTTGTGGATCTGGTTCAAAGGGGCGTTCCCAAAGGCTGGCGTTTCGCCATTGTCATATAGAAGGGGCAGACTTTTCCCAACCCCTGGCGGCTGCAACGAAATCGCGGATCAGCTTCGCATCCTTGAAGCCACGCGCCCGCTCGACCCCGGATGACACATCCACGCCCGGCGCGCCGCTGGCCGCAATGGCGGGCGCCACATTGGCCGGAGTAAGCCCCCCGGCGAGGAGCCACGGTTTTTCGATGCGCGCCAATCGTGCCAGACGCCACTCGAAGGGCGCGGCATTGCCACCAGGCAGCGCGGCATCAGGCGGCGGCTTGGCATCGAGCAGCAATCGGTCCGCCACCAGAGCATACTCCGCGATCGCCGCCAGATCGGCCTCGGTTGCGATGCCAATGGCCTTCATCACCTCCAGCCCGAACCGGGCGCGGATTTCGGCGACACGCGCGGGGCTCTCCTCGCCATGCAGCTGGATGACGTCCAGCGGCCCGATGGCAGCCTCCAGCAGCGCGTCATCGGGGTCCACAAAGAGGCCCACACGGCGGGGGCCGCCTTCCAGGGAGGCCGAAATCATCACGGCCTCGGCGGGTGTCACGCCGCGTGGCGAAGGGGGGAAGAACACAAAGCCCACGAAATCCGCGCCCGCCTCGGCCGCCCAGCGCATGGCATCGGGCGTGTTCACGCCACAAATCTTGACCTGAATGCTCACCGCGGGAGGCTTGCGGTGATGGCGCGTGCCGCGGAGGCGGGGTCCGCCGCCTCGGTGATGGGGCGACCCACGACAATCCAATCCGCCCCCGCCACCACCGCATCCTCCGGGGTCGCGATGCGCGCCTGATCGTCGGCCGGGCTTCCAGCCGGGCGAATTCCGGGGACCACGAGCAGCGGCCCCTCGCCCAGCGCATTACGGATCAACGAGACCTCGCGTGGAGAGCAAACCAGCCCGTCCGCGCCCGCATCCATGGCCATTCGCGCCAGTCGCAGCACCTGCTGCGCCGGGCCGCCGGCCACGCCCACGGCACCCAACTGCCCAGGATCCATGCTGGTGAGGACGGTGACGGCAAGCAGGATGGGACGCGCCGGCCCAGCCAATTCCGCCGCGCGCCGAGCCGCCGCGATCATCGCCGGCCCGCCTCCGGCATGTAGCGTGAGCATCGCCGCCCCCAATGGCGCGAGCGAGCGGACCGCACCCGCCACCGTGTTTGGGATGTCATGCAGCTTGAGGTCCAGAAACACCGGCCGATGGCCCGCAAGCCGTGCCAGGGCGGCTGGGCCGGCCGCGCAGAACAACTCCAGCCCCAGCTTCACCAGCCCAGCAGCGGGCGCGACCAGCCCGGCCATGGCCTCGGCATGGGCCAGGTCAGGCGTATCGAGGGCGACGATCAGGCGCCCCGCAGGGGATTCAGGGCGGAGCAGCATCTTTTCCTCAGCGCGGCTTGACCGGCCTTGGATCGCGGCTGGCGAGTTCGGCGTCAAGCAGGGCGGCGGCCTGGCGCAACTGCGCGGCACTCCGCTTTTCGGGCAGGTGGGCCAGCCAGACGGTCAATGCACCGGCCAGGAAGGCCAGGAAGCCCGGGCCGAGAATGGCCTGCCAGAGGGGCAATTCCGCGAGCCATCCCTCGGGCCAGAGCGCCACTGTCACCGGATGCGGATTGGCCAGCGCGAAAACCCCCAGCAGAACCGAGAGCAGCGCAGGCAGCAGATAAGCCATCAGCTGCCTTCGCCGGGGTCCTGCCCGCCATTGACGCGGATGCGCAATTCCTTGCCGGGGCGGAAATGCGGCATGCCCTTGCCGGCCACCGCCACCGCCTCGCCCGTGCGGGGGTTGCGACCCTGTCGGGGGTCACGCTTGCGGGTGGTGAAGGCGCCAAAGCCGCGCAACTCCACCCTGTCCCCGCGGGCCAATGCCGCGCTGACCTCCTCGAAAATCGTGCCCACGACCAGTTCGATATCCGGCAGCCGCAGATGGGGATGCTGCACGGCCAGATGCGCGATCAATTCGCTCTTTGTCATGAATTCCTCATGCCTCACCGGCGCAATAGCAGGCTGAAGCGCGCCCGTTTGCAAGCCTTTCCATGACGTTCAGCGCAATTGCCACGCACCAGGCCACAAGCCCTCGGATCGCAGAGCGGAAATCCCCGATTGCCAGAGGCTGCCGGTGGCCATGCCCAAGACACGCTCGGCCGCGCCCCGGGGGTCGAGGTCGCGCAGGCGCAGATCGGCCGGCAGGTCATGGGTTGCCGCCAGCCAGCGCCGTGCCTCCGCTTCACCGCCAATGGCATCCACCAGGCCGAGTGACACAGCTTGGCGGCCGGTCATCACGCGCCCATCGGCCAATTCACGCACCCGCGCCTCCGGCATGTTCCGGCCCGAGGCGACCATGGCGACGAACTGGCTCTGCATGTCCTGGATCACAGCGTTCAGCGAGGCGCGGCCCTCCTCGGTCAATGGACGGAAGGGACTGGGCTGGTCCTTGAGCGGGCCGGAGGTCAGTGCCTCGGCACGCACGCCCACGCGGTCCAGGAGTTGCGAGACCTCAAAGGATTGCAGGATGACGCCGATGGAGCCGGTCAGCGTCGCCTCCCGCGCGAAGATCCGCTCGGCCGGGAGGGCGACCATGTAGCCAGCCGAGGCCGCCGTGCCGCCCAAGACTGCCACAACAGGCTTGCCCGCCGCACGCACGCCGGCGATGGCTGTGTGCAGCGCCTCACCGCCCGCGACAGTGCCGCCGGGGCTGTCAATCGTTACCAGAAGCGCGCGCATCTGGGCATCACGGCCTGAGCGCTCGATCAGGCGGATCAATTCGCGGTCATCGGTGATGGCGCCGTTGAGCTTGAGGCGGCCCACATGCTGGCTCCCCAGGCCCGCCCCTTCCGGCAGCGGTCCAGCGAAGAAGGCCGCGAGGCCAAGCACCACGCCCAGAATCAGCGCACCCCGCCAGAGGCCTATTTGACGCTTGAGGCGACGGCGGTCGAGGAGAAGATCGGGCTCAAGAGCCATGGGATTGGGTGCATTCCGTGCTGTTGTCCCTGACATAGGGTGCCACATGCCTGCTGCGAAGCCTTGCACCCTGGCGAAGCGGTGGACAGCGGCGCATGCTGACGCTATGCACCGCGCGATCAAGGGCCGACTTAGCTCAGGGGTAGAGCAACTGATTCGTAATCAGTAGGTCCGGGGTTCAATTCCCCGAGTCGGCACCATTATTTTTCAATGAGTTAGCGCCCATTCTCCGCCGCAAAGCCGATCCGCAAAATGCGCCGGGGCTTCAATGGGGCTTCACCGGCGGGGCGACACGCGGGGACAATGGGGCGCTCATCGCCGCAGTCTCGCTATGGCGATCGCTTCCGCCCCGCCGCTGACGCCTGCGGGCAGCGGCTACCAGCCGACCAGCGCCGCCCGTGCCCGCTCCGCCTGAGCGAGTGCCCGCCGCACGCCTTCGGGCCACCATTGCCCGCCTCCTGGCCCGGCCATGCCAGCTTCGTTCAGGATCGCCGCGACCTGGCGCAGCGAACGCCGCCGCCGCCCAGCGCCGCGCGCCTCCAGCACCAGCCCCAGCCGGGCAAGCTCGGCGGCGGCGCGGATCGTGGCGCGGATGTCGCGGGCAGGCAGGGCGGGCATGGGGCGCGTCTCGGATAGGTGGTGGCAGGCATCCTACCGCATCGGCGCCGCCCTTGCCGCTTCCTACGGGTGCCCCCCTCCACCCTCCGGGTAGGGGTTGATCGACGCGATCGAATCTAGTGATGGACGCTCCGACAAAATTCGAGTCGATTCGTGGAGGTTGAGAACCGCACCGGAGCGTGCGCGACGCCCGTCACCACGACAGGAACGAAGTCCTACTTGATTCACCTGATCGGAGTGACTCTGTGCGCGCGCCTCAACCCTCACCCGCAGTGTCGTCTGACGCAAAAAAAGGCTGCCGAAAATCAGGATGTTGCGCGTCGCCAATGAGACTCCCAGGCTTGTCCCTCGCCATAGTCATCTAGTTCTGGAAGGAGATTTGCAGCAGTTCCATCATCATATATTCGGCTAATCATGTTCAAGTGAAGACCAAGACGCTCTTCATCTTCACTAGAAAAAGAATCAATTCCAATACGGAAATCACTGAGTGCGCTTATTTTATCAAAAGGTTGCATATTTTTTGCTTTTGCCATTGCACTAATCTTCTCCGCAAGCGCCAGTCTCGCCGCGGTTCGCGCCGAAGCGAGACCTACGATAGTTTCGGGAACCTTACCCATTCGAGCGCTCACAGCAGCAATGACGAACGCAGCGATTTCAATATCGCGCATCACGTCGCCGTTTCTCCGACTCACCCGCATCTCAATTCCAATAATTGCGATGTCATTTACGTATAAAAGTTCGTCGGTTTTCAACAGTTTTAAGTAATTTTCGATCGCAGCCGTCCTTTCAATCCTCTTTCTAAAAAGCCATTTCAGCATCAGCTCAAACCTCCATGGCACGTGCAACGATAAAGATTACCGCGAAAATAACTTACAGGTTGTCCGACTTTTTTTGCAACGCTAGCAGGGGGGATATCGCGCGCATGGGGAGGCTAGGGGGTGCCCCTGGCGAAGTGGTGATGCGCTGGCTGTTTTCCGGAGTCTGGCGCTTCGGCCCGCTGCGGCCGGCGGCGTCGCTATAACGCCAGAAGGGGACCGGGGCGCACGGCCAGGAACCGCGCTTCTGGTATATTTCGTCGAACCCGGCATTTCGGCCGGTCGGCGGAATTAACTGGTTATCCGATCCGGGCGGTTCCGTGGGACCGTCCCGAGGCCCTGTTTCTGATGGTGCAGGCAGGGGGTGGAGGAAGCGGACAAGCCCGGACAGTCCGCGGACAGTCCATTCCCGTCCGTCTGTCCGCGCCCCCTGTCCGGGCGATTGGGTAAAAATCAATCAGTAGCTTCGGCCAGTGCTCGCCGCGCCCGTTCGGGCCACCACGCCCCGCCCGTGCGCGTCGGTACGCCCGCTTCATTCAGCAGCGCCGCAACTCGCCGCAGCGACTGCTTCCGCCGGCCGGTGCCGCGCGCGTCGAGGACAGGCAGTAGTCGGGCCAGCGCTGCGGCGGCGCGAACCGTCTGGCAGGTGCGGCGGGCGGCGGGCAGATGCAGCATGGGTATTCATCACACTGCCGGAGCGCCGGGAACACTCCCCCTCCCTGCCGCCCCACGCGCGCAACCCGCCTACCCCTCCGGGCAGGGGTTCGCCTGCGATCGCGCAAGTCATGCACCTGGTCGGGAGAAGTGCGCGGTCATTTCGTCGAACTCTGCCAGTCTGGTAAAGTCGCGTGGCTATTGGGTACGGCGTGCCTCAACGGCGCTGTCGACAAGGCCATGCGCTTCCAATCGCCTCGGCGGCCAAGACGTCGAACGGCTCGTGAAGCTGCGCAGGGCGCCCATCAATGTATGCGACAACAACGCGTACGGCCTGATCGACCGTGACCTGTTGTGGACGGCAAGTCACGCCAGACGCGTTCAATGCACCCATCCACGCCCGGACCACGCCCATGCAAACCCCCGAGAGGTAGATTGTACTGTTGTGGAAGAGGGTATCGATTGCCGACGGTGTGGATATCGCCCGGCACCCGACCATGATGCTGTTCGCCGACCAAGCGTCTGTCGCGCGTGCATCATGCGCGGTAACTACAGCGGAAAGAACCGCGCCGAGCAGAACTGAGCGGAGGATCCGCGCGGCAACGTGGTGTACTGACCGGGCTCGGGCGAAATAGCCGTTTCGGCGGCTGCGCGCTCGACACCCCGAACCACGGTCCTCGGCATCTGGCGGATACGCAGGCACCAATGTAACTCCCCTCGGTTTTCCATCTTTCGCGCGAGTACCCACCTCGAATCAATCCCCAGATGCGGAAGAGCGGAAACCACTGACAGTCGTCCGGTCAACCGATACGAGGCGCCGCCGCAGAAGAGCGCCCGGGCGCCATTCGCGTCATGCCGTATTTCTTGGCGCCGAGATGTGCGCGAAGGGAATTGGTTAACAGATTGGGCGCCCAAATATCCCCCGTCCCGGGCACGGGCGCCCGCACTCCTTCCCGCGTGCGGGCAGCCCCGGACAAGCACGGACAGTCCGCGGACAGTCCGTTCCCGTCCGCCGGGGCACGGAGCGGACGGACAGGACATATCTCTAGGATATGTCCGTCTGTCCGCGCCCCCTGTCCGGGCGATTGGGTGAAAATCATTTCGCCTTGCCCGATGGAGCGCCAGACCCCGCCCGCCGCCGAATCCATACCCAATCCGCGGTTGTTCCAATGTGCCCTGCCCGTTCCAGCAAGATCAGCGCGCGGCGGAACGCCTTCTCCCGACTGTCGGGTTTAGCGGCATCGCTCACCGGCCGGTGCTCGCAAGAT
The DNA here is from genome assembly GCA_038247025.1 of Acetobacterales bacterium. Taxonomy (GTDB): domain Bacteria; phylum Pseudomonadota; class Alphaproteobacteria; order Acetobacterales; family Acetobacteraceae; genus Roseococcus. Next base: position 382 of record JBBRVI010000127.1, on the reverse strand, counting down.
TCACGCAGCCTGTCGCGGCCGATTGCCCGGGCACCGCCCGTCTCGACGGACTCCGGTGCGGCGCCCTCCGCGGTAGCAAGCTCGGCGATGCGGTCGAGCACCGCGGCAGCTACACCTTTCGGCGCGCTTCCGGGTCCGCCGGCCGCCAGCGCCGCCGGCTCCGCGATGCAGGTCCAACGCGGGTCGCCGTCCTCATCCGTGCCGAGGCCCACCGCCCGTAGCTTGAAGCCGAAGCTACGCCCGTCCGCGTCGTCCTTCGCACGTTCGACCGTGGCGGCGCTCGGCTCCTTCGCCGCGCCCCTCTCGACCTTCACAATGAGGTCCGCAGCCGCGGCGAGCGCACCGGAGCCGCGGAGGTCGCCGCCGTCCTTCCGGCCGTGGT
>JBBRVI010000126.1:0-10133 GCA_038247025.1 Acetobacterales bacterium | reverse complement strand
GGCGTCTTCGCCATGGAGCTGGGCGGGCCGGAAGTGGGCCGCGGCTGCGGTGGACGCGGCATCATCCACGGTTTCGAATTGCTGGAGAAGCTCGGCTTCCACGATTGGGATTTCGACTTCGTGCTGCTCGACTTCCTGGGCGACGTGGTCTGCGGCGGCTTCGGCCTGCCGATCGCCCGCGACATGTGCCAGAAGGTCATCGTCGTCGGCTCGAACGACCTGCAGTCGCTTTATGTGGCGAACAATGTCTGCTCGGCGGTGGATTACTTCCGCAAGCTCGGCGGCAATGTCGGCGTGGCCGGCCTGGTCATCAACAAGGATGACGGCACGGGTGAGGCGCAGGCCTTCGCGGATGCCGTCGGCATTCCGGTGCTGGCCGCCATTCCCGCCGATGACGACATTCGCCGCAAGAGCGCCAATTACGAGATCGTTGGCACGCCAGGTGGCCAGTGGGCCTCCCTGTTTGAGGCGCTGGGCGTTCAGGTGGCCGAAGCGCCGCCGCTGCGCCCGAACCCGCTCACGCATGACAACCTGCTGAACCTGTTCAAGGGCGATGCGGTGGGCCGTGGCGTGGTACTCAACCCGGCGACGATGGAAGACATGTGCGGCAAAGATGTGCTGAACAAGCCCTCCCTCGAAGTGGTCTACGAGGGCGTCTGATTGATGGACACGCTTCCCCCCCCCGCGCCACCGACGCCCTCGGGTTCGCCCTGCCATGGCGGGCGCGAGACCTTCGACGCCGCGGCGCGCGCTGCCGGCAAGACGGAGGTGATGGACCAACTGATGAAGGACTACCCGCGCGGTCCGCATGACCAGCCGCAGAGCATGTGCCCCGCCTTTGGGTCACTGCGCGTCGGTCTGCGCATGCGCCGCGTGGCGACCATCCTCTCTGGCTCCGCCTGCTGCGTTTATGGGCTGACCTTCACCAGCCATTTCTATGGTGCCAAGCGGACGGTGGGCTATGTGCCCTTCAACTCCGAGACGCTGGTGACCGGCAAGCTCTTCGAAGACATCCGCGACGCCGTGTATGAGACGGCCAAGCCCGAAGATTATGACGCCGTGATCATCACCAATCTTTGCGTGCCGACGGCTTCAGGTGTGCCGCTCGAACTGCTGCCCAAGGAGATCAACGGCGTTCGCATCATCGGCATTGATGTGCCGGGCTTTGGCGTGCCCACGCATGCCGAAGCCAAGGATGTGCTGACGGGTGCGATGCTGCGCTACGCCCGCAATGAAATCGAGAAGGGCCCCGTCGCACGCCCGCGTAATTACAAGGAAGCGCGCAATGTGTGCCTGATCGGCGAGTTGTTTCCGGCTGATCCTGTTGGCATTGGCCAGATCCTCGCCCCCATGGGCCTGGCCGCCGGCGCTCAGGCGCCCTGCCGCGAATGGCGTGATCTTTACTCGGCTCTGGACTCCGTGGCCGTCGCCGCGCTGCATCCTTTCTACACGGCGAGCGTGCGCGAATTCCGCGCTGCTGGCCGCAATGTCGTGGGCTCGGGCCCCGTCGGCGTCGAGGGCACAGATGCGTGGATTGAGGCTATCGGCAAGGCGGCTGGTGCCTCCGAGAGCGAACGCGCTGCCGCCCGGCAGGCCGTGCTGCCCGCCATTCGTGGCGTGCTGGCCGCCAACCCGATCAACGCGCGCATCACCGTTTCCGGTTATGAGGGTTCGGAACTTCTCGTGGCCCGCCTGCTGATTGAGGCCGGTGCGGAAGTCCCCTATGTGGGAACCGCATGCCCGCGGACTGAATGGAGCGATCCCGACCGCGAATGGCTGCTGGCCCATGGCTGTCACGTGCAGTACCGCGCCTCGTTGGAGCAGGATTTGGCCGCCATGATGGAGGTCAAGCCGGACCTCGCCATCGGCACCACTCCCCTGGTGCAGAAGGCGAAGGAGCTGGGCTGGCCCGCACTTTACTTCACGAACATGATCAGCGCGCGCCCCCTGTTCAGCATCGCAGGTGCCGCCTCCATGGCCGGCATCGTCGCCGCGCAGACCAAGGGCCGCGAGCGTTTCGGCCGCATGGTGAGCTTCTTCGAAGGTGTCGGCACGCCCGATGCTGCGGGTTACGGCTTCGCCGAAAAGCCGGTGGACCCGCCTGGCTTCCGCGACCGCCAGCGCAAGCTGCGCGCGGCCAAGGCCAAGTCCGAAGAAGCGGTGGGAACGTAAGATGCTTGTTCTCGATCATGATCGCGCCGGTGGATATTGGGGCGCCATCTATGCCTTCTCGGCGGTGCGCGGCATGCGCGTCGTCATTGACGGCCCGGTGGGCTGCGAAAACCTGCCCGTCACCTCCGTACTGCACTACACGGACGGGCTGCCGCCGCATGAATTGCCCATCGTCGTCACTGGTCTGGATGAGGAAAGCCTCAGCCAGAACGGCACCGAGCCCAACATGCGCCGGGCTTCGGCGACGCAGGACCCTGACCTCCCCGCGGTGGTCGTCACGGGCTCGATCGCCGAGATGATCGGTGGTGGCGTGACGCCGCAGGGCAGCAACCTCCAGCGCTTCATCTGCCGCACGATCGACGAGGATCAGTGGCAGACGGCGGACCGCGCGATCAACTGGCTCTGGACCGAATTCGGCGCCAAGGGCCGCAAGATGAAGCCGCGTGTCCGCAAGGAAGGCGAGAAGCCGCGCGTCAACATCATCGGCCCGATCTATGGCACCTTCAACATGCCATCGGACCTGCACGAGATGCGCCGGCTGCTGGAAGGCGTGGGTTGCGAAATCAATTTGGTGTTCCCGCTCGGAAGCCACGTCGAGGATATCTCCAAGCTGCCCAATGCGGATGTGAACATCTGCATGTACCGCGAATTCGGCCGCAAGCTTTGCGAGGAGCTGGAGCGTCCTTATCTCCAGGCGCCCATCGGCATGTTCGCCACCACCAATTTCCTGCGCAAGCTGGGCGAACTGACGGGCCTCGACCCCGAGCCCTTCATTGAGCGTGAGAAGCACACGACGCTCAAGCCCATGTGGGATCTTTGGCGTTCGGTCACGCAGGATTTCTTCGCCTCTGCGCCCTTCTCCGTGGTCGCGACGCACACTTACACGCATGGTCTGCAGCAGTTCCTCACTGAGGAAATGGGCATCCCCTGCGCCTATGCCGCCGAGCGCCGCGCCGGGCACAAGCCCGACAATGCTGCAACGCGCGAGGCAATGAAGAAGCCGGGCCTGGTGGTTTTTGGCAGCTTCAACGAGCGCATGTACATGGCCGAGGCCGGCACGCGCGCCGCCTATATCCCGGCGAGTTTCCCCGGTGCCATCATCCGGCGTGCAACTGGTACGCCCTATATGGGCTACGCGGGTGCGACCTACATCGTACAGGAATACTGCAACGCCCTGTTTGATGCGCTCTTCCACATCCTCCCGCTCGGGACGGAGATGGACAAGATCGAAGCGACACCCGCCAGGCCCTCCGATGTCTGGGACGAAGACGCCCAGGCCATCCTGGACACGCTGGTGGAGGCTGAGCCCTTCCTGATCCGCATCTCGGCCGCGAAGCGCATGCGCGAGCAGGTCGAGAAGGCCGCGCGCGACGCCGGCGAGACGCGCGTGACGCGCGTTCGTACCGCCAAAACCCTTTCGGTGGAGCTGGAGCCCGCATGAGCGAGCCCCTCCCCCTCACCCTCTGTCTGCCTGGGAACACCGGGCTGTCAGTCGTGCGTGGCGTATCGCGCCACGTGCATCCCTGCCGCGCGGGACTTGCACGGTAATGGCCGAAAGGCCGGTTGGAGGTCAAATGATGGCCGACGTAACTACCAGGTCCGGTGTGACCGAACCCGAAGCGCGTGAGATTCACCGCCTCGTGATGCAGGGCTGGATCTTTTCGGTGTTCGCCTCGATGGGCGCGCACATCCTCGTGTGGCTCTGGCGCCCGACCGTTTACGGCGCCAGCATTGTTCCGCCCGATTGGCGGATGTTCCTGTGATCAGCTGCCGGGGCACCCGGTCCTGACCGGCGCCTCGGCTTCTCGCAACTGAGAGGAGATAAACTCGATGCATAAGATTTGGATGGTGGTGAATCCCCTCCGCGTCGGCGTCCTCGGCACCCTCGGTGTCGTCGGCATTGCCGCGGTAATTCACTTTGCCGTGCTCAGCTCGCCGCGTTACTGCGACCATCTGGGCTGGTGCGCTGCGACGCCGACCTTCACCCCCGGGCAGCCGGTCGGTCGCTGAGAACACGTCCGCTTCCTTCGGGAAGCGCGCGCGTTCTTCACAGCTCCGTTGGGCGGCGGGCATGCGGTTCACGACAACAGCGTGATCCGATCCGCCGCCCCGCAGAGCCAACAGTGTCGCTCCACAACAGTGGGCGGGACATGTGCAGCGGGCGTCGCCCGCTGCCAAGTATGACGACACACCCGGGCAGGCCGCGGCACTGCCCTCACAGGAGCATCAAGCGATGGCGGTGCTGAGTTTCGAGCAAAAATATCGCGTCCGCGGCGGCACGCTGGTGGGAGGGGACCTGTTCGACTTCTGGGTCGGCCCTTTCTTCGTGGGCTTCTTTGGCGTGACGACGATCTTCTTCACAGTGGTCGGCGTGGGTTTGATCCTCGTGGGCGCCGCGCATGGCGGCACCTGGAACCCCTGGCTGATCAACATCGCTCCGCCGGACCTGAAATATGGCCTGGGCCTCGCGCCGATCTACGAGGGCGGCCTGTGGCAGGCGATCACCATCTGCGCCATCGGCGCCTTCGTCTCCTGGGCCTTGCGCCAGGCCGAAATCGCCCGAAAGCTGGGCATGGGGATGCACATTCCCTGGGCCTACGGCATGGCGATCTTCGCCTACGTCACGCTCGTCGTCATCCGCCCGTTGCTGATGGGCGCCTGGGGCCATGGCTTTCCCTATGGCATCTTCAGCCACCTCGATTGGGTGTCGAACGTCGGTTACCAGTACCTGCACTTCCATTACAATCCAGCGCACATGATCGCGGTGAGCTTCTTCTTCATCACGACCCTGGCACTTGGCCTGCATGCCTCGCTGGTGCTCGCCGCAATCAACCCTGCCTCGGGTGAGCCGGTGAAGACGCCGGAGCATGAGAATACCTTCTACCGCGACTTCATCGGCTACTCGATTGGCACGCTGGGCATTCACCGCCTTGGCCTGTTCCTCGCCCTGTCGGCCGGTTTCTGGAGCGCGGTCTGCATCGTCATCAGCGGGCCCTTCTGGACGCGCGGTTGGCCCGAATGGTGGAACTGGTGGCTTCAGCTGCCGATTTGGAATTGAGAGGAAGGGACGCCAACATGGAATACCAATACCTCTTCACGCGCTTGCAGCCCAAGGGGCCCTCCTATCCGGGCGTTCCCCTTCCGGCCGGCAACGACGCCCGCGTGGGGAAACCGCTTCACAGCCGCCTGCTTGGCTACATCGCGGACGCACAGATCGGCCCCTTCTACCTCGGCTACCTCGGCGTTCTTTCGGTCCTGAGCATCCTGCTCGCGTTGACCATCATCGGGTTCAACATGTTGGCCTCGGTCAACTGGAACGTGGTGCAGTTCGTGAAGCTGCTGCCCTGGCTCGCACTGGAAGCGCCCTCGCCGGCCTACGGTCTGCGCATTCCGCCGCTGGCTGAGGGCGGCTGGTGGTTGGCCGCCGGCTTCTTCATGACGGCGGGCCTGCTGCTTTTCGCCGCGCGCACCTACCGCCGCGCTGCGGCACTTGGAATGGGGCAGCACACCTTCTACGCCTTCATGGGCGCCATCTGGCTCATTGTGGTGCTGGGGTTCATTCGCCCCATCGCCATGGGCTCCTGGTCCGAGGCGGTGCCCTTTGGCATCTTCCCGCATTTGGATTGGACGGCGGCTTTCTCCATCCGCTACGGCAACCTCTTCTATAACCCGTTCCACGCGCTCTCCATCGTCTTCCTCTACGGCTCCGTCCTCCTGTTCGCGATGCATGCCGCCACAATCATGGCGGTGGGCCGCTTTGGTGGCGAGCGCGAGGTGGAACTGACTGTGGATCGTGGCACCGCGGCTGAGCGTGCGGGCCTCTTCTGGCGCTGGACCATGGGCTTCAACGCCACCTACGAGAGCATTCACCGCTGGGCCTGGTGGTTCGCGATCCTCACCCCAATTACGGGTGGCATCGGGATTCTGATCACCGGCACGGTGGTGGACAACTGGTTCCTCTGGGCCGTCGAGAAGCGTTTCGCGCCTTCCTATCCGGCGGTATGGGGCGTGATCCCCGTGCCCAGTAACTGAGGAGAGACAGAGATGAAATTCAACCTCATCTTCGGCGGGGTCATTGCCGCCATCGCTGGTCTCGCTTTCGTTGTGCTGACCTTCGAACGTTTGCCTGTGGACAGCACTCAGGGCGGCTTTCGGGGCACCTCCATGGGCCGCGTGGATAATCCGCGCACCGTGGCGGCCCTCGCGGTGCGCAACCAGGCGCCGCCAGCGAGCGAGGCGGCCGATGACAGTGGCCCGCGCGCCTCGGAAATCTATGAGAACGTCCAGGTGCTCGGCCATCTCAGCATCGAGCAGTTCGGCCGGATCATGCTGGCCATGAGCGAGTGGATCTATCCAAACGCGGAAAACCCTGCCGAGAGCTGCAATGGTTGCCACGTCCCCGGCAACTTCGCCGCGGAAGGCATGTACCAAAAGACCGTAGCGCGGCGGATGCTGCAGATGGTGCAGACCATCAACAGCACCTACAGCAGCCACGTCCAGCAAGTCGGCGTTACCTGCTATACCTGCCACCGTGGCCAAGCGGTTCCTGCGGCAGTCTGGGCGGAAGCGCCTCCGAATGCGCGTCTGCATCGCCTGCTTTCGACAGCTCCGGCCGATAACCGGCCGGTGGTGGCGAATGGCTTCTCCAGCCTGCCAACCGACGCCTACTCCGCCTTTCTTACGCGCGACAGTCAGGTTGGCGTTGCTGGAACTTCTGCGCGCCAAGCGGACAACAATAGCAGCATTCGGCAGACCGAGTGGACCTGGTCAATCATGATGCACATGTCCACTTCGCTCGGCGTGAACTGCACCTTCTGCCATAACAGCCGCAACTTCTCGAGCTGGCAGGAAAGCACGCCAAAGCGGGTGACCGCCTGGCACGGCCTGCGCATGGTCCGCTCCATCAACAACGACTACATTGATCCGCTGCAGCCCGAATTCCCGCCCCATCGGCTTGGCCCCATGGGCGACCCTCTGAAGGTCAATTGCTCGACATGCCACATGGGAGTGAACCAGCCTCTCCTCGGCGCGCCGATGCTGCGGGATTATCCTGAACTCAATCCGCCACCGCGCAGCGCCAGCCTGGAGCTGCCCGCCTCGCGCAACTGAGCGAGGGCGTTAATTCCCAACAACGCGGGCGGCGCAAGCTTCCCGCGTTTTTTTGTGCCCTTTGCACAACCTCCCAGTGTAGCGTGCATTCTGACAGGCTGGGTGGGCGTTTCGCCCTAGCTGTCGCCGCGTGGCGGCCTCGGCTTCCCAGCGCCGCGGAGGAAACGACAGCATGGAACAGGCCTGGAATGATACGCTCTCGCAGGAGCGGCCAAAGCCCCTGATCAACCGTATCAATGTTACCGACGTCACGGAATCGCTGCGGCTGGGCTGGGCCGATTTCAAGAAATCGCCGACGCAGATCGTGTTTCTTTGTCTGATCTATCCCATCGTCGGCTTTGTGCTTGGCCGCGCGGCTGCCGGGGGTGCCTTGCTCCCCCTCGTCTATCCGCTGCTTGCGGGGTTCGCGCTGATCGGCCCGTTGGCGGCACTCGGCATTTATGAAATGAGCCGGCGGCAGGAACAGGGCCTGCCCGTCTCGTGGGTGAACATGTTCGGCGTGCTTCACTCACCGGCGATCTGGTCCATTGCGGCATTGGCTGTCGGATTGGTCCTCATTTTCCTCCTCTGGCTGACTGTGGCGCGTGGCTTGTTTCACTTGGTCATGGGCGCAGATCTGCCGGCCGGGTTTGGCGAGATGCTCAGCCAGGTGCTTGGCACCTCCCAGGGAATGACACTCATCCTGTTGGGCAATGTCATCGGTGCCGGATTCGCCCTCGCGGTTCTGGCGATGAGCGTGGTCTCCTTCCCCATGCTGTTGGACCGGGACGTCACCCCCGCCGAGGCCGTTCGCACCTCCCTCGCCGCGTTCCGGGCAAATCCTGTGCCTCTGATCCTGTGGGGCGTCATCGTCGCACTGACATTGGCGGTGGGGATGGCGCTGCTTTTTGTCGGTCTGGCGGTCGCCCTGCCCGTGTTGGGGCATGCCACCTGGCATCTCTATCGCCGGCTGGTCACCTGACGGAGCGCGCCTCGCGCTTGCGATCCTCAAGCTCGGCAAAGAGTGTCACTGCCCAGCCGATGCGCTCGCCAAGATCCTCATCGGCGATGGCGAGTGTCGAACTCGGCACGGCCTGCACCAGATAGGCGTTGGCCTCCAGCGGGGGTGCCGTGCGCCTCCCGCCACGCGCAAAAGCCGGCAGCCAGGATTGCGCCAGCAGCCCGAGCTTGCGCCGCGAACTCACCACCGCGCGGCGCGAGACGCTGTCATAGCCGGCGCGCACCACCTCAACACCGATCTCGGCATAGATACGATGCGCCGCACGGATCGAGGGGCGGCAATCGAGGGGCAGCATGGCGATGCCGGGCTCGGCGCGGGCGTAAAGCCGGCCAGCCTCCGCCAGAAGCCGTTGCGTGACGGCACCGATAGCGGGTGAAAACACTGGCTCGGCAAGGAATTGTGCCGGGTCCACACCCGCCTCGCGCAGCCATTGCCGAGGGAGATAAAGTCGGCCATTGCGCGCATCATCACCCACATCGCGCGCGATGTTCGTCAGCTGCATGGCCGATCCGAGGTCCGTGGCGCGTGACAGGGCAGCGCGGCTGCGCACGCCCATCAGCAGCGTCATCATGGCACCCACCGTGCCGGCCACGCGGGCGGTGTAGTCGTGGACCTCCTCAATGGTCTCATAGATGCGCCCGGCGGCGTCCCAGGCGAAGCCCTCGATCAGCGCATCTGGCAGCACCCGCGGCATGCCATGGCTGCGCACCACAGCTGCGAAGGCGCGATCGGCCGGGTTATCAATGGGCGTGCCGGCATAGGCCCCGGCGAGGCGCGAGCGCATCTCGGCCAGTCCCGCCGAGGGGTCCTCGGCGTCATCCACGGCGTCATCGCCCAGGCGGCAAAAGGCGTAAAGCGCTGTCGCCGGATCGCGCACGCGCCTTGGCAGCATCCGCGAGGCGGCGTGAAAGCTCTTGGAACCGGCGCGCAGCAGCTCTCGGCAAGCGTTCAGGTCTTCCTCGAAACTCGGCATCACGCCTCCTCCAGAATGGCGGTCAGAACGCGTTGCGGCGCCTCTTCATGGGCCAGATGTCCCAGGCCCGGCAGGGCCACGACCTTGGTGGCGGGTAGCATGGCGCAGATCCTTCGCGCCTCGGTTGGGCGAATTGTGCGGTCCTCCTTGCCGATAATGAGCTGCAAGGGGGTGGCCAGCCGGGGCAAGTCGCGTGAGAGCGCTTGCAAATCCCACGAGGCCATCATGCCCAGCGTGCCCGCCACATGCTCTCGCCGGGCGAAAAGCCGGGCGTAGAGGTCAATCCCTGCGGCATCCAGCTTGGAGCCCGTATCGTTCAGCAGGCGCTCCACCATGGAGCGATCCGCCGCTCGGCGCGCAAAAAAGCTGGGCATACCCGGCAGCTTCACCATGAGGCGAGCCATCGGCGAGAATAGCTGTCCCGCCCAACCGCCGAGCGGCAGAAGCGCCCCATTGATGGCGATCATCCGTCGCGGCGCGATGTCCCCATTGAGGCAAAGCCGCGCGGCAACCGCCGCACCGGCAGAATGACCGATGATGAGTTCCGGCTCCATATCGAGCGCACGCAGCAGCGCCCTGATGCCACCCGCCATGCCTTGGATGGAGAGCATGGAAACCGGGGCATTGGTGGAAAACCCCTGCCCCGGAAGATCAGGCGCGATCACGGTGAAGCGCGCAGCCAGCAGCGGCATGAGGGCCCGCCAGGAATGGGTGGAAGCGCCGGTGCCATGCAGCAGCAGAACCACGGGGCCTTGGCCCATCACCTGCACGTGCCAGCGAAGGCCGCCCGCCTGGATAAAGCGGCTGACCTCGGCATGCGGCCACCCCGCGGGCACGCCTTCGGGCTGCGTGGCGGGAGGGTTTTGCGCGGAGGACAGG
>JBBRVI010000125.1:0-10177 GCA_038247025.1 Acetobacterales bacterium | reverse complement strand
CCACCGTGCAATCCATCGCGCCCGGGATTTCCAGCACGGAGGGCGGCGGGTTGTTCTCGTTGAAATATAGTTCGGCGTAGGCGAGGTCACTCAGGATAAACAGTTCATGCTGGAGCGCGATCTTCACCAGTTCCTTGTAAAATTCACGGCTGGCCAGCAGCGCCGTCGGGTTCGAAGGAAAATTGACGATCAGCGCCGTGGGCTTGGGCACGGAATGCTTCACCGCGCGCACGATCGCCTCCAGCATCGCGTCATCGGGCGTGTAGGGGATGAAGCGAGCCGAAGCGCCGGCGATGATGAAGCCGAATTGATGGATCGGATAAGAAGGATTTGGCACCAGGATCGTATCGCCCGGCGAGGAAATAGCCTGGGCCAGATTGGCGAGCCCCTCCTTCGAGCCCAGCGTGGCCACCACCTCCGTCTCGGGGTCCAGCTTCACGCCGAAGCGGTTGGCGTAATAGCCGGCCAGAGCCTTGCGCAGCCCGGGAATGCCCTTGGACATGGAATAGCGATGCGTGCGTGGGTCCTGCACGGCCTCGATCATCTTGGCGACGATGTGCGGCGGCGTGGGGCTGTCGGGATTGCCCATGCCGAGATCCACTATGTCTTCCGCATTGGCGCGCGCGCGGGCCTTGGCGGAGTTGACCTCCGCAAAAACATAAGGCGGCAGACGGCGGATGCGGTGGAACTCTTCGGCCATGAAGGCCCTCCCGAAACTTACAGAGCGCGCGTGTTTAGATCATGCACCCGGCCGGGCAAAGTGCTTCCCGGGGCTCAGAGCCGAGGCGGGGCCGGGGCCAGCAGGTCCGGAGAGGGCAGCGCGGGCGCGAGCAGGTCGGGGGTGGGCAACGCAGGCACATCGCCTGGTGTGACCGGGTCGGGCGAAAGTCCGCCCGTGGCGCCAGGCTGGGCGGCGGCCCTGCTCGGAGCCTGTGTCGTCCAGGGGATCACCGGTGCGCGCGCCAGGAAAGCCGGGCTCGGCGGTCCCGCTGGGATGCTGGGCCGCCCATCCGCCTGGCCCTCAATGAGGGGCGCATCGGGGCGGCCCTCCGGTAAGGGGATGTTCAACAGGTCGCGCTGGGCCTGAAGCCCCTGGGTGAGCGCCAGACGCGCGGCCGGGTCGGGCCGCTGCGGAATGGGGGGAACGGAAGCGAGGTTCGGCGAAGGCCGATCCATCCCCGGCGGCGGTAGGCGTTCTTCATTTGCGGCACCCGATAAGTCGCGCCCGATCAGGCGGGGGTTGAGCTGAGCGGGGACCTCGCACGCCGTCAGGAAGAGCAAGGGCATGAACAGCCATGGGCGTGCTTGATCCAGGGCCGGCCGGGCTTTACCTTGATCAGCAGGGTGGATGAAGGCGTCAGGCTCTCGTGTCACGCGTTATCCCTTGCGATCTTGTGATTCATAGCGCTTCCTCGCTCCGCCGCGAAGTGAGATGTGCCACGACCAAACGCATCGCGACGAAAACCATGAGCCGGGCAGGATTCAGCAACAGATGACCGAAACTCCAGGCGGCAAGACCCCCGAATACAACCTGCCCGATCCGGCCCTCGTCTCGCGCACCATGGCCGAGGTGGCCGAGCGTGGTCAGCGCATCGTCCAGGATTTCCTCAAGCGCCAATCGGATGGAACGGGCAACCCCGACCCGTTGAATATCGGTGGCGCCTTCATGGAAATGACCACCAAGCTCATGGCCAACCCCACGCGCCTCGTGCAGGCACAGATGGGTTTCTGGCAGGATTATCTGTCGCTCTGGTCCCACACGGCGCGCCGCATGATGGGCGAGAATGTGGATGCCGTGATTGACGAAGCCAAAGGGGATCGCCGCTTCAAGGATGATGCCTGGCGCGAGAATGAAGTGTTTGACTTCATCCGCCAATCCTATCTCCTCTCGGCGCGCTATTTCACCTCGGCCGTGAACAGCGCCGATGGGCTGGACCCAAAGACCGCCCAGAAGGTGGATTTCTACATGCGGCAGTTCGTGGACGCGATGAGCCCCGCGAATTTCGTGATGACCAACCCTGAAGTGCTCCGTAAAACCGCAGAAACGGGTGGAACAAATCTTCTCAAGGGCCTGTCAAATCTTCTTTTTGACTTGGAGCGCGGCAAGGGCAAGCTGCGCATCCGCATGACCGATGACAGCAAGTTCAAGATTGGCGAAAACATCGCCGTCACGCCGGGCAAGGTGATGTTCCAGACACCGCTGATGCAGCTCATTCAATACAACCCAACCACGGAGAAGGTGCTCAAGCGCCCTCTCGTGATCTTCCCCCCCTGGATCAACAAGTTCTACATCCTGGATTTGCGCCCCAAGAACAGCTTCATCCGCTGGGCGGTGGATCAGGGCCATACAGTATTTGTGGCCTCCTGGGTGAATCCCGATGAGGCACTGGCCGAAAAGGGCTTCGAAGACTACATGACCGAAGGCGTACTGGCCGCGCTCGACGCCATCGAGGCCGCGACTGGCGAGCGGCAGATCAACGCCATCGGCTACTGCCTGGGAGGCACGCTGCTGGCGACAACCCTCGCCTACATGGCCACAAAGCGCGACACGCGGATCAAATCCGCCACCTATTTCGTGACGATGACAGATTTCGAGGAGGCAGGCGAGCTCGGCGTCTTCATTGATGAGGAGCAGTTGACCGCACTCGAAGAAAAGATGGGCAAGCGCGGCTTCCTCGACGGCCGTGAGATGGCGACAACCTTCAACATGCTGCGCGCAAATGACCTGATCTGGTCATTTGTGGTAAATAATTACCTGCTCGGCAAGGATCCATTTCCGTTCGACCTGCTTTACTGGAATGATGATTCCACCCGCATGCCTGCAAAGATGCATAGCTTCTATCTGCGCCGGATGTACCAGCAGAATGATCTCTGCAAACAGGGTGCTGTCGAACTGCTCAAGACCAAAATTGATCTGCGCAAGATCAAGGTACCGACCTATATGGTTTCTACGCGCGAAGATCATATCGCGCCTTGGAAGAGCACTTACCGCGCAACGCAGCTCTATAGCGGTTCGGTGCGTTTCGTATTGGCCGCGTCGGGCCATATCGCGGGTGTGGTGAACCCGCCTGATTCCGGCAAATATAGCCACTGGGTGAATGAGGAATTGCCCCAGAATCCTGATGACTGGTTTGCTGGCGCGACCGAACTGGCCGGAAGCTGGTGGCCGGATTGGCATCGCTGGCTGGTGGGCATTGACCGTACGGAGGTCGCGCCGCGTGAGCCGGGCGATGGCAAGCTCGCGCCGATCGAGGATGCGCCGGGCAGCTATGTGCGCGTGATGGTCAACGACTGACGCGCCGCTCAGCGCCCCAAGCCTGAATCCAGGCCGGTGGTGCTCAGCCCGAAGGTTCGGTCATCGGACACAACGCGCCGGTCCGCACGGCCCTCAGCAAGGAGGCGCGTATACTCCTCGCGCAGCGCCGCGGTGGCCAGCGCGGCATCCGGGAAGGCGCCCGGTTGCCGCAGACGGCTCTCCAGTGGCCGGCCTTCGGTGAGGAAAACCGGATTGGCTAAAGCAGCCCGAGTGCGCGCCGGCTCTCCTTGCGATATCGCGCGTGCCACGCCGAGCAGGGCCCCCACGCTGTCCTGATGTGTGGCGTCAGCTTTGATACCGATCACGCTGCGCCCCTCGGCCACAGCGCGCTCCATCCCAAAGCGGAAGGAATCCGGCAACTGTGACAGGCGACGGCCAGTGGAGAATTCGGCGCTGATCCATTCAAGTCGCGCCACGGCCAGGGCAGTGGCCGCAGGCCTGCCCTGAAGCCCCGCACCCGAACCTTCGAAATCCGCTGCAGCGAGATCCATCATATCCACCACGGGCGCGGCTGACACGCGGCCTACCAGCCCGAGAGGGGGCTCGGGTGGCGGCGGACGGGTCAGTTCCGCGCAGGCGGACACCAGGAGAAGACCCGCCACCACGACGGCCCTCAAAGCCGGCGCCGTCCGGCTGGGTTGTTGCCTTCTGATTGCACCCGGGCTGCTGCGGCTGCTGCGCGGCCCGTCTGCGGCAGTGGAGGCAGCGACGCCAGGATTGCACTGGCATTGGAAGCAAAAATCCCTGCGGGCAGCGCTGCGTTGCCGCTTCGGGCCGCGGCGTAGAGGGCTTCGATCACCGGCTGGGCCGGCTGGGCGTCGGCAATGCCCAACACAGAGCGCCACTCCGCCCGCGCCTGAGCCAAATGGACAGGCAACAACGGATCGCGCTGCTGATACCGCGGATCGAAGGGCAAAGCCGCCGCCAAAAACTCCATGTCGGCTATGGCCCGCGCTGCCTCGGCCGGCCGTCCGGCAAAGTGCCCTGGCTGGTTGAAGGCAAAAGCCGCACGCGAGACCGCAGCGCGGGTTGGGTCTCCCGCACCCTCAACCGAGTCATGCGGCAGGCGCACAGGATCAGGAATTGCCGCTCCGGCACAGCCGGCCAGAAGTGGCAGGAGGAGAAGCGCCCGGCGACTCATAGCGCGGGCCGCGAGGGGTTGCCGATCTGTATTGTCTGCTGGGCAGTCACCGCTGCCGTTGCCGTGCTGGGCAGGCGCGGCAAGCCGGCCAATTGGGCCAGAGTCGCATTCCCGCCCTTGCGGAAGATGCTGCTGGGCAGCGCCGCCGCTGCTGCGTCACCCTGTCCCGAATCGAGCGCTCGGCCAGCCGCGTAAAGCGCGTTGATGATGGGCTGCGCCTGCGCGTCTGGGGCGATGTCCAGCGCGGCGCGCCACTCCCGCCGCGCGGTGCTCAGTTCCGGCACGAGAGTGCCCGACGCCATGGTGAAGTTCTGGTTCTGCGGCAGGTCCACCGCGAGGAATTCCATCTGCGCGATGGCCCGCGCTGCCTCAGCCGGCCGGCCCGCGGCGGGGCGCTGCTGGGCGAAAACGGAGGAAGTGGTGAAGACCGCCGTGCGCGTCGGATCGCCTGCGCCCGCCACCGCGTCACGCGGGAGGCTGGCCGTCTCGTTGGGCGGCAGCGCCGTGCAGGCGGCGAGGAGGGGAAGGGCAAGCAGGGCGAAACGGAACATCTGACCAATCCTAGGGGTTGGGCTACGGCCCGGAGAAGTGGCGCTCGCAGGGCAAGGGGTCAAGGGTGGGCACCGCCGCCACCGCCGCCACTTCCGCCGGGGCCGCCGCCGCTGAGCCGCTCGCTTTCGATGCGGTAGAGTTCGCGTTCAGCCGTGGCGGTGGCAGTGGCCGTCAGGGGCAGCGCGGGTGGCGCGTTCAGGCGGGCCAGCGAGGTTTGCGGCTGGGGGAAAACCGCTGGCGGAAGATCAATCTCCAGGCCTCGGTCCAAAGCGCGCGACGCGGCGAACAGCCCATCCGCGACAGCCTGGGGGGCCGCGCTGGACGGAATGCCGAAGGCCTGGTGGATTTCATTTCGTGCCGCAACCAGCGCCAGGCCGGTGATGGGCGAATACTCGCTCCAGCGCACTCCCCAGCGGTAATCGGCGGCCATGAACTCGACCAGGGCGGCCGCGCGCAGCTTGGCCGAGGGCGAGCTTTCACGGTTGAAGGTGTAGGCGGTGCTGAGAATGGCCGAGCGCATGGGGTCCGCCGCCACGGGAATCGCGTCGGGCGGCAGGCGGACCGAAGGCGGCAATTCCCCGCCCGCGCAGGCCGCGAGGGGAAGCAGCAGAGCAAAAGAAGCTTTGTTCAGCATGGGTTAAGCCTACCCCTTTCTGGACCGTGTTTCCAAGTTACGAAATGGAACGGTGGCGCCCGGCCAATTCCACATAATGCGGCGCGGTGCGGTCGAATACGGCGCGCGCTTCCTCGCTCAGAACACGCACCAGCTTGGCCGGGTTGCCCATCCAGAGCTCCATCGTGCCGATGCGCTTGCCAGGCGGCAACACCGAACCCGCCGCCAGCACGCCGCCCGTCTCGATCACCGCATCATCCAGGACGATGCCGCCCATGCCGACAAAGGCGCGGTCCTCCAGGCGGCAGGCGTGGATGATGGCGGCGTGGCCCACCGTGACATCGGCGCCGATGATGGTGGATTGGCGGCCCGCATTCACATGCACGATGGTGCCGTCCTGGATATTGGTGCGCGGCCCGATGCGGATGATATTGGTGTCGCCGCGCAGGACGCAGTGATACCAGATATTGGCGCCCTCGGCGATTTCGACATCGCCGATGACGGCTGCTGTCGGCGCCACCCATGCGCCGGCGTGCACCAGCGGCGTCTTTCTCTCGAAGGTGTATAGTGGGCCGCTCATGCCATCCTCAACCGAATGTAGCGCGACATGTTGGGGCGTCCACCGACCATTCCCATCAGATTTCGCAAGGCTTTCCCCCATTTCGTCACAAAGCGGCCGAGATTTTTGCCCTGGCGTAGTTGCAGCCTGATCAAGGTTTTGGACAAATCCGGATCGGCCACCAACCAGCACGGACCCGGCAAGGCGCCGATGAAGCCCAGCCGCCGCGCGAGCACGATAATCCCCAGGCCGCGAAGCCGATAGGCCCGCCGCGACGCGCGGAAGATCATCCGCTTGAGGGATTGGAGCGGATGGCGGGGGCCCAGATCATGCAAGGCCTGGAGCAGACGCTCCCACAGGCCGGCCTGCGTCAGGCGGCGGAAATGCCGCGCGACGGTGGCGGCGTTGCCATACTCGGCTGGGACTTCGCGCCAGGGGGCGTCGGTCGCGATCAGGTGGAAGATGCCGTTCATGCGCTGGCGCAGATGGGCCAGGGGGCGGCCTTGGGGGGCGGCGTGGGCCAAATGGGGGCGGAGGGCTTCCCATTGGGGGTCGGTTAGGTTGGCGTAGGGGATGCGTTGGAACATATGGGGAACATGCTCGATAACAGAATAAAAATCAAGCAAAATGAGGGGCTCTGCCCCTCGCCCCGGCAGGAAACTCGTTTCCTGCACCTTCCTTTGATGGCGCCGCGAAGCCTGGGAAGACCAGGGCGGCGTGGTTCAGGCGGAGCATATCCTTGTCAGCCAGGCGGATCAGCCTTGCGCGCAGCTTGGCCTTGGGAACCGTCATACGCCTGCGGCGCCTTCGCCACATCAACTGACCTTCAACAACCTGGCGACAAGCCCGATCAGGTCACACCCGACGCTTGGTGATGCCTGCGGCTGACCCAAAATCACCACTCACGGCAGCATCACTGGGAGCAATTTTGAAGTTCCGCCAACGAGCGAAGCCTTTTTGCGCAAAAAGGACGGCTACCCAACCTGGAAATTGATCAGCTCTTCACGGTCCACGGATCGATCACCGTCATCCCGGCGGCATGGAATGCGCTCTCATCTCGCGACGCGACAGTAAACCCACGCGCAGCGGCGATCGCGGCGATGAAGCCATCTGGCGTGGGAAAACCCTTCCCGGCCGCGCGTGCCTTGACGGCAAGATCGGCGTAGCGTTGTGCCGCAGCGAGATCGAAGGGCAGGATGCGCCCCGCGAAGAGTTCGAGCACGCCGTCAAGCGTGGCCGTCAGTTTCGCCTTCCGCCTGCCCTTGGGCAAGGCGCCGATGCCGAACAACAATTCTGCGATGGTGACGCTGGAGAGAAACAACGTCTCGGCCGCCTGAGCGTCGAGCCAGTCTCGGACGGATGGATGCAGCTCGGGCTTCATAGCCTCGGAGACGACATTGGTGTCGAGGAGGATCATTCCAGGCGCATCGGCTCGGCGGGGCGAATGTCACGGGCTGGTTCGAGCACCTCGACATCGGCATTGGTGAGACCGATCTTCCGGCTCATCTCCGACAAGGCCGTGCCAAGCCTGAGCCGGCCCTCGGGACGCAGGGCGGCCTCCAGAATGGCGCGCATTTCGGCTTCCGCACTGCGGTTGTGCTGCGCCGCGCGGCGTTTCAGGGCGCGATGCGCCTCATCGGACAGGTTGCGGATGGTGACGGCGGCCATGGTGGCATCCTTCGTGGGCGGAGCTGGGAAAAGTGATGTCATTCTACAAGAGTGATGGCGATGCTTCCACCCCAGCGAAGCCCAAACAAGGAAGGTCCAGGAAACGAGTTTCCTGGCAGGGGAGCGCGAGGGGACAGCGTCCCCTCGCAACCGCGCTAAGCCGCCAGCGGCAGCGCCTTGCTCACATCCACCCCCAGCATCAGCCCCAAATTCTGCACCGCCGCCCCCGAAGCCCCCTTCCCCAGATTATCCAGCCGCGCCACCAGCACCGCCTGGTTGTGCGTCGCGTTTCCGTAAACCCGAAGCTCCAGCATATTCCCGCCATTCAGCGCCTCCGGCTCCAGCCGCGCGCTGGCATCGGCCGGCAGTACGCGCACCCAGCCGGAGGTCGCGTAGCGTGCGGCCAGCACCGCCTCCAGATCAGCGGGCTTGGGCTTGCCCGGCAGGCCATCGAGGTGCAGCGGGATGCTCACCAGCATGCCTTGCGCGAAATTGCCCACGCTGGGCACGAAGATCGGCCGCACCGAAAGCCCGCTATAGAGCTGGAGTTCCGGCACGTGCTTGTGCTCCAGCCCCAGCCCGTAGAGGAAGAAGCGCGCGGCTGTGCCCGCATCGAACTCCGCGATCATCGCCTTTCCGCCGCCCGTATAGCCAGAGACGGCATTCACCGTGATCGGGAAATCCGCTGGGATCAGGCCCGCATCCAACAGCGGGCGCAGCAGCGCGATGCCGCCCGTGGGGTAGCAGCCCGGATTGGCAACACGCTGGGCCGCTGCGATCAGCGCCGCATGCCCCTCGGCCAGTTCCTCAAAGCCATAGACCCAGCCGGGAGCCACGCGATGCGCCGTGCTCGCATCCAGCAGTTTGGGCGCGGCGTCGCCCATCTCGGCGGCCATGGCGGCAACTTCGAGCGCACCGGCATCGGGCAGGCAGAGCACCACGGCGTCCACCTCCTCCATGAGGCGGCGCTTGGCGGCGGGGTTTTTGCGGTCCGCATCGGCGATGGAGCGGATTACCAGCGAAGGGTGGTTTTCCAGGCGCGCGCGGATTTGCAATCCGGTGGTGCCGCTTTCGCCGTCAATGAAAATGCTCGCCATGGGAAGCTCCGTGGAGGGGGAGACGAAAAAGGGGCGGGCCCTCGCGGACCCGCCCCTTCAAAAGGGATGCAGCGATGCTGCCCGGATCAGCGCTTGCTGAACTGGAAGGAACGTCGTGCCTTGGCCTTGCCGTACTTCTTGCGCTCGACCGCACGCGGATCGCGCGTCAGGAAGCCCGCCTTCTTGAGAATGCTGCGCAGCTCCGGCTCGTAATTCACGAGCGCGCGGCTGATGCCGTGGCGCACCGCGCCGGCCTGGCCGGAGAGGCCGCCGCCGGCGACCGTCGCCACCACATCGAAGGCCTGGTAGCGGTCGGCCACCAGGAAGGGCTGGGCGATCAACATGCGAAGCACGGGGCGCGCGAAATACTGCGTGGCCGGCTTGTCGTTGATGGTGAACTTGCCCTTGCCCGGCATCACCCAGACGCGGGCGACGGATTCCTTGCGCCCGCCTGTCGCGTAGGAACGGCCCTGCGGGTCGCGCTTGGGCTGCACCGGGGCGGCAGTGGGCTCGGCGCCGGCCACGATGGCCGTGCCCTGCACCAGGGTCTTGAGGTCGGCCAGTGAATTTGCGGTGGTCTGCTCGCTCATGACTTAAGCAACCTTGATCTGCGAAGCGGAAAGAGCGGTGTTCTTGCGGTTCATGGCCGCAACATCCAGCACGGCCGGGCTCTGGCCGCCATGCGGGTGCTCGGAGCCGACATAGACGTGCAGGTTCTTCATCTGCTTGCGGCCGAGGGGGCCGCGCGTGATCATGCGCTCCACCGCCTTGGTCATCACTCGCTCGGGGTAGCGTCCTTCGAGCAACTGGCGTGCCGAACGCTCCTTGATGCCGCCCGCGAAGCCCGTGTGCCAGTAGAAGATGGACTGTTCGCCCTTGTTGCCGGTCAGCTTCACCTTGCCGGCATTGAGGATCACCACGTGATCACCGCAATCGACATGGGGCGTGAATTGCGGCTTGTGCTTGCCGCGCAGCCGGTTGGCCACGATGGAGGCGAGGCGGCCGAGCACCAGGCCCTCCGCATCAATCACCCACCAATTCTTCGTGACCTCCGCCGGCTTCAACGAGCGGGTCTGTGTGCTGAGCATGTGAACCTTCAATTACGCTTGATCTGGAGCGGGTGTTTCGCGCATCGCAGCCGTCAGGTCAAGCCGAATGTGGGATTTTTTGCTGTGGTATCTGGATACCCGAACATCTGGCCCCTTCCCGCACCGCCCTTGATGCGCGATAT
>JBBRVI010000124.1:0-10245 GCA_038247025.1 Acetobacterales bacterium | reverse complement strand
GAGGCGAAGAATCTGGAGATCTCCAAGGCCATGGCCGAACTCTCGCTGCTGCCTGCCGTGCGCGCCGCCGCACCGGGTGATCTGATCGTGGCGGATGGCACCTCCTGCCGCCACCAGATCGCCGATCTGAGCGGGCGTGAGGCGCTGCACTCCATCCGCATCCTGGACCGCGCGCTGTGAAGGACATTCTCGACTTCTGGTTTGCTGATGGGCCAGACGAACACCGCCTCGCCTGGTTCATTCGCGACGACGGTTTCGACGCCGAAATACGCGCGCGCTTTGGTGGCCTCGTCGCCCCCGCGCGGGAGGGTGCGCTGGATAGTTGGGCTGCCACGCCCGAGGGCGCGCTGGCCTTGCTTGTGGTTCTGGATCAGTTTCCACGAAACCTTTCCCGCGGCAGCTCCGAGGCCTTCGCGAGCGACGCTCGTGCACTGCAAATCGCGCAGCGAATCGTCCTGGTTGAGCGGATGGACGTAGCCTTGACACCCACGCAGCGGGTCTTTCTCTACCTGCCCTTCGAGCACGCTGAATCCCTCGCCGCGCAGGATGTCTCCGTCGCGCTATTCGAAGGGCTGCGGGACCATCCGAACCATGCCGCGCCGAAGGGCACCATCGAATATGCCTGGGCGCATCGCGCGGTGATCGCCCGCTTTGGCCGCTTTCCGCACCGCAACGCCGTCCTCGGCCGCACCAGCACCGGCGAGGAAGCCGCCTATCTGGCCAAGCCAGGGGCTGGCTTCTAGCTTTCGCCCATCTCCACAGGGAATCCATGTCATGCAACTCGTTGGCCGCCTTCTCTCCCCTTTCGTGCGTCGCGTTGCCGCGACCCTGCATGTGTATGGAATGGCCTATGAGAGCCTGCCGCTCTCCACCATCAGCGATGGCGTTGCCATCAAGGGCTACAACCCCGTCGGCCGCGTCCCCTCGCTGATCCTGGATGGTGGCGAGATTCTGATCGATTCCAGCGCCATCATTGATCACCTGGACGAACTCGCCGGCGATGCGGCGCTGATCCCCCGCGGCGGCGCTGATCGGCGAGAGGTCATGCGCGCCGTGCAGATCGCCCTCGGTGCCGCCGACAAGGCCGTCGCTGCCTTTTACGAGGGCCATCGCCGTCCCGATGGCCTGGTTTGGCCCGATGCCCTGGCCAACCTCCAAGCTCAGGCCCTGGGCGGCTTTGCCGCGCTCGAATCCATGCTGACCGGTGATTTCCTGTGCCTTGGGCGGTTGACTCAGGCTGATATCACTGCATTGGCAGGTTACGATTTTGCCATGAAGGTGACGCCGACCCTGCTGGATGGGCAAACATCCCGCCTCGCCGCCCTCTCCGCCCGGCTGAACGCCGATCCGCGCATCGGCCGGACCGCCTTTCAAGGCTGACTTTGCCGCTTTCTTGCGCGGGATGACCCAAAGCCCAGCCGACATCTGCTCCGGCAATGCTGCACCGCATCAATTTGGCCTTGTTGGCTGACGGATTCGGCATATTGAATCCGGTCAGGGAGTAATCGCTGCACGGCTCCACCGACTTCACAGGGGGCCCGCATGCTACGTCGCCATCTACTGACCGCCGCCTTCGCTGCGCCTGCCATCCTCTCCGCCCGCGCGGCGCAGCCCGTTGATGTTGAACTCGTCCTCGCCGTGGATGTCTCCCGCTCCGTGGATCACGAAGAGCAGGAGATGCAGTTCAAGGGCTATGCCGCCGCATTTCGTGACCGCCGCCTGACCGAGGCCATGGCGCGGGGGCCGGTGGGATCCATCGCCTGCACGCTCTTTACCTGGTCGGACTGGAACATCCAGGAACATCTGGTCCCGTGGATGAAGCTGGACGGCCCGAATTCGGCACAGCGCTTCGCCCAGGCGATTGATGCCGCGCCGCGCCGGACGCATCTCTACACCTCAATCTCGGGCGCGATGGATTACGCCACGCGCCTCTTCGGCCAGGGCTACGAGGGCACGCGCCGGGTGGTGGATATCTCAGGCGATGGCATCAACAATTCCGGCCGCGAGGTGGGGGCCGCGCGCGAGGATGCGCTGAATCAGGGGATCGTGCTGAACGGCTTGGCCGTCATTGACCGCACACCGCCACCCGCAGGCCTGGGCGCCATGCAGCCGCTGGATGAATACTACCGTGAGCGCGTGATCGGCGGCCCCGGTGCCTTCCTCATGGTGGCCGACGGTTTCGAAAGCTTCGAGCAGGCGGTGCGCCGCAAGATCATCCG
Organism: Acetobacterales bacterium; assembly: GCA_038247025.1. Lineage (GTDB taxonomy): Bacteria > Pseudomonadota > Alphaproteobacteria > Acetobacterales > Acetobacteraceae > Roseococcus. The sequence continues at coordinate 8,026 of JBBRVI010000124.1, read as the reverse complement.
CGAGGTGGCAGCGGCCCCAGCGCCAGGACCATTGGTGGAACGAGCCAAAGGGCCATTGCAGCCGGTTGCCCCTGCCGGGCGTTGGGCTCATCGCTCCATGGAGGGATGAAGGAAAACCGGTGCACCATCCTGATCGAACGGCGATACTGCGGCCCCGGTTTGAATACCTTCGACGCTTGAGGCTCGTGGGGCGATCAAGCCGGACCGCATAGCGATGTTTGGTTCAACCCAATTCAAGGTGAGGTGAGTCCCATGGCCGAAATTGACCACATTGTCATCGGTGCCCGCACTCTGGCCGAGGGCGCCGCTTTCGTCGAGAAGCTGCTGGGTGTGAAGCCGCAGCCGGGCGGCGTGCACGAAGGGGCCGGCACACACAACATGCTGCTGGGCCTGGGCCCCGATTGCTACCTGGAGATCATCGCGCCCGATCCCGACCAGCCCGAGCCCGCGCACCCGCGCCTTTTCGACCTGGATGATCCCGCCACGCGCATCATGCTGGAAGCCGAGCCCCGGCTTCTCAGCTGGGTTGCGCGCACGCCCTCGATGGATGCGATCATGGGCCGCCTGGGCCCACGCGCCGGGGTGGTGCGTGACATGAAGCGCGGCGACCTCGCATGGCGCTTCGCCGTTCCGCCACAACGCCAGGACATGGACAATCTGATCCCCGCCATGATTGAATGGAAAGGCGAGCGCGCCGGCAGACGCCTTTATGACAGCCATTTCCGGCTGACGTCGCTGGAGGCGGAACATCCGGAAGCCGATGCGTTGCGCGCTGCCCTGGGCGAGCGCGGCCTGGGGGCGGTGCTCAAGGTGAAGCAAGCCCCCCATGCGCGACTGATTGCGCGGCTGCAGGGCAGGGACGGGGTGGAACACTCGCTCACCTCGGCCTGATCAATCCTGATCGGAACTGCCAATCACGCCGATTGAGGAATGCCCCTCCTCGGCGCTTTGGCGTCATGCTAACGGTGGTTGCATGTCAGCGATGATACAACCAAGCCCGTCATTGTCCCGCGCCGGGGCGGTAGCGCCATACGCTCGCCGGCGGGAAATTCGCCAGTGTGAATGCCATGCGTCGCGCCGCCATGCCCAGCTTTCCATACGGCAGGGGCGAGGTGGCGCAGTAGGTGTACAGCAGGAAACCCTTGCCGGGAGCGACCGACTCAACCGCGTCGCGGAAGGCCTCCTGGCGCTCGAGCGGCAGCAGAACCAGCGGGATGCCGCAGATTGCCGTGCCGATCAGGCCATGCATGTGGGCAGGCAGCGTATTCTTCAGGTCAAAGGCGTCACCGCAGATCACATTGACGCCGGGCAGGGTCTCGCGCAGGAACTGCGCCATCTCGGGGACAATCTCGACGACGATCAGCTTATTGGCCGGTATGCCCGAAGCCAGGAGTGCTGCGGAGATGACGCCCGTGCCCGCGCCCAGCTCCAGCACATATTCATCCGGGCCACGCTCGACCGCCGCTGCGATTTTGCGACACAGCGACGGAGAAGAGGGGATGATGGAGCCCATCTGCAGCGGATTGCGCAGCCAGCGGCGGAAGAACAGGGTCTTGTTGGCAGCCGGCTCGGGCTGGCCCGATATGATTTGCGACACGTCACGCTCCTGTTGAATGGCGTGCCTGACCTCGGGGAAACGTCGAACTCATGACGGCGCGCATCCTCGCGGTGGATGACATCGCGGCCAATCTTCGTTTGCTCGAAGCCAAGCTTCAGGCCGAGTATTACGAAGTGCTGCTCGCCTCCAGCGGTCCAGAGGCGTTGGCCGTAGCTTTCACACAAATGCCAGATGTCATTCTTCTAGATGTCATGATGCCGGGCATGGATGGCTATGAAGTGTGCAGACAGCTCAAAGCGGATGCACGCACCCAGCACATTCCAGTGGTCATGGTCACGGCCCTGACCGACAGTACGGAGCGGGTCCGTGGCCTGGAAGTGGGCGCGGACGACTTCCTCTCCAAGCCGGTGGATGATGCCACCCTCTTCGCCCGGCTGCGCGCTTTGCTGCGCGTCAAGCAGGTGCAGGATGCCTGGCGCCTGCGCGCCGAGACCGCGCGTGACCTCGGTATCGAAAGCCCGCCCGATCCGCTGATCTCGGTCGCTGGCGCCCGCGCGCTGGTCATGGCCGATGTGCCGGAGGAGATGGAGGTGGTGCGCAGGGCACTGGAAGCCGACGCCATCAACCTGACCGCCGTCAACACTATCGAGGCAGCGCAGAAGTGCCTTGCGAAGGGCGAATTTGACCTGGCGCTGCTGGCCCTGCCGCCAGATGCGACGGAAGTGCTGCGCCTCGCGTCCCGCCTGCGTGCGCAGAACGCCACGCGGGACCTGCCGCTGCTGTTGCTGGCCGATCCGGCGCAGAAAATTCAGGTGCTGCGCGGCTTTGACCTCGGCGCCAATGACCACGCCTTCCGCCCGCTCGATCCCAATGAGTTGCGCGCGCGCGCCCGCAATCAGATTCGCCGCAAGCGCTACCAGGAGCGGCTTCGCGCCGATCTGGATCGGTCACTGGAGATGGCCGTCACGGATCAACTGACGGGGCTGCGCAACCGCCGCTATGTGCGCCGCCACCTGGATGGATTGTTGCGCACCGAGGAAGCCGCGGTGCTCATCATCGACATCGACAAGTTCAAGTTGATCAACGACACGCATGGCCATAACATCGGCGATGCCGCCCTGCGCGACGTCTCCGAGCGCCTGCGCATCCAGCTGCGCGCTGCGGATGTTGTGGCACGATATGGTGGCGAGGAATTCCTGGCCGTGCTGACCGGCGCCCCCAGCACCTATGCGCTACTTGTTGCTGACCGCCTGCGCGAAGCCATCGCCGCGGAGCCGGTATTTGTGGGTGGGTTGGTGGTGCCTATCACGGTCAGTATTGGCGTCGCCGTGGGTGGGCCTGGTCTGCCGGCCGATGAGTTGATCGGGTCAGCCGACGCAGCGCTTTACCGCGCCAAGCGTGATGGGCGTAACCGGGCTTATCTGGCCGATCCGGACCTCGACAAATTCGCAGCGCAGTAAGTTCGAGGCGGCGCCAAGGCCACCGGCCGAATTACTTGATCTTGCCTTCGCGATAGACGACATGCTTGCGCACGCGCGGATCGTACTTCTTCAGCTCAAGCTTGCCAGTGGCGGTGCGGGTGTTCTTCTTTGTCACGTAGAAGTGGCCCGTATCGGCGCTGCTGATCAGCTTGATGAGGATCGTATTGGCCTTGGCCATGGTCTTGTCTTTGCTCTGATCTGGGGGTGCCGGCAGATGCGCCAGGACTGAGGGGGTGTTCTAGCGGCCGGGGCCGCCCCGTCAAGCCTTCCGCGTCAAGCCTTGCGTCGCCGTCCGCCGCCGCCGCTCATGCGGGTGGGTGCCCCGCCCATCATCAACTCGAACACCAGGCTGCCGGTTTGGCCATTGGCCTCGCGCAGTCGGGCCTCCACCTCATCGGCGAGGCGCAGCACCTGGCGGGAATGGCGGCCGGCCACGCTGCGCTTGTCCTCGGCCACGATCCAGTGATCATCCGGCAGGGCCTTCATCGGCACGAAGCCCGAAGCGCCCGTCTCCACCAGGGTCACGAAAACCCCGAAAGCATGGATGCCCGAGATGCGTGCGGCGAAGGTTGCCCCCACCCGGTCCGCCAGGAAGGCCGCCAGATAGCGGTCCACCGCATCACGCTCGGCCGCTGCCGCGCGGCGTTCGGTGGCGGTGATGTGCTCGCCCGTTTCCACAAAGCGCGCCGTCTCGGCTTCTGACAGCCCATCCTTGCCCAGCTTGAGCCCACGAATCAGGGCGCGATGCACCAGGAGATCGGCATAGCGGCGGATGGGCGAGGTGAAATGTGCGTAGCGCGGCAGGGCGAGCCCGAAATGGCCGATATTGTCCGGCTCATAGGCCGCCTGGGACTGGCTGCGCAGCACCGTCTCATTGACCATCCGCGCCTCGGGCGTCTCGCGCACTTTCTCCAGCAGCGTGGCGAAATCACGGGGCTGCAACTGCCCGATCGGGTTGATGGACAGCCCAAGAGTGCCCAGGACTTCCTTCAGCGATGCGAGTTTTTCCTCAGATGGCGGGGCGTGGATTCGGTACATGCAGGGCAGTGCCAGCCGCTCCAGCTCCTCCGCCGCGCAGACATTGGCGGCGACCATGAATTCCTCGATGAGGCGGTGGCTGTCCAACCGCGCGCGGGGGATGACGGCGGTGACCTTCCCCTCCTCATCGAGCATGACGCGCCGCTCGGGCAGGTCGAGATCCAGCGTGCCGCGCCGCTCCCGCGCCGAGAGCAGCGCGCGGAAGGCAGCATAGAGGCGCGCAACATGGCCCTCGGGCAGGCCTTCCAGTTCCTCGTTGGCATCGTGCAGGGCCTGAATTTGCTCGTAGGTCGTTCGGGCAAAACTGCGCATCAGGCCGCGGCCGAATTTATGGCTGGTCTTGGTGCCCGATGCGTCGAAGCGCATCTCGACAAACAGGCAGCCGCGTTCCTCCTGCGGCTTGAGGCTGCACCAGCCATTGGAGAGCGCCTCGGGCAGCATGGGCACGACGCGGTCGGGGAAATAGACGGAATTGCCGCGCGTCCATGCGTCGCGGTCCAGGGCTGAATTGGGCGAGACGTAATGCGCCACGTCCGCGATGGCGACGGTGATCTTCCAGCCGGCCCCATCGGGTTCAGCATGGACGGCGTCGTCGAAATCCCGCGCATCCTCGCCATCAATGGTGATGAGCGGCAGCGCGCGCAGATCGGTCCGCTTGCCCAGTTCCACGCCTTCGGCGGCTTCGGCCTGTTCCACGGCCTCGGTGGTGAAAAGCTCAGGGATGCCGTGCATGTGGATGCAGATGAGCGAGACCGAGCGCGGCCCGCCCAGCTTGCCCAACCGCTCCACAATGCGCGCGGGGCGCAGGCCATAGCCGGTGGAGGGCAGCGATTCCGCCAGCACGATCTCGCCCCCCTGGGCGCCGCCTTCCTCGCCGGGCGGGACGGTCCATTCGCCCTTCTGGCGGCGGTCGGTCGGGATGATCCGGCCATCCTGGTAGACGCCCAGGATGCGGCGGCGGTCCTCCACGGCGCCCAGGCGCTTGACGGTGCGGCCTTCGTATTTCTCGCCTGTGATATGGCGAAGCTTGGCCAGCACACGCTCGCCATTGGCCAGGGCGGTCTGCCCGCGCTTTTCGGTGTGCATGTAGATGATGGGGCGGCCTTCGCCTTCCCACTGCACAGGCCGCGCAATGGGGTCGCCATCGGGGTCGGTACCATAAACCTCGACCACGGCGGTCTCGGGCAGGCGAGAGGGCAGGGGGACGCGGCCCCGGGCGGGGGGGCCGTTGCGATCTGGCGGCGTGCCGCGGTCAGAACGGCCCCGCTCGGGGGTGGGGGGTGCTGCCGGCTTGAAGCGCACAGGCACGCTGACCGGCGCGGCCACCGGTACGCTGACCGGCACGGGCACCGGCGCGCCAGTGCCACCGCCGGCAAAGGTGCGTTTGCCCACAGGGGCGGCGCCGCCGTCGAATTTCAACTCGGAGAGCAATTGCCGAAGCGCCGGGCGCTGTTCCGTATGCAGGCCGAAATGCCGGGCGATTTCGGTCTTGCCGACGCGGCCATTGGAGATCAGCAGGAAGCCGCGCAGCTCATCCTTGCTGGGCAGGGGCGCGCCCTTGGGTGCTGTCTTGACCTTGGCCCGCCCGGATTTGGCCGGGATATGCGTGGCAGGCGCGCCCTCGCGGCGTTTCGCATTGGATTTGCGAGCCTTGTGCCCCTTGGCCGGCGGCCCACTGCGCGGCATCTCAGCTGGCCGCCTTCTTCTTGGGAGGCGCTTTCTTGGCCGCGGGCTTCTTGGCAGGGATCTTCTTTTTGGCCGGCGCTGCCTTCTTCACGGGCGGCGCTGCCTCAGCCACCGCCGTTTTAGGCGCAGCCTTCTTGGCCCCGCGCCCTTTCTGGGGAGGCAATTCCTTGCCCTTCTCGGCCAGCAGTGCCACGGCCTCGTCCAGCGTCACCGCCTCCATCTCTGTCCCGCGCGGCACATTGGCCACGCGCGTCCCGTGCAGGATATAGGGGCCGAACCGCCCGCGCCGGACCTCCACAATGCCGCCCTTCGGATGCTCGCCCACGGTCACACCACGCGGCTTGGCATCGGCCATGAGGGCCACGGCGCGGTTGAGCCCGATGGTCAGCGGGTCATCATCGCGGTCCATGGATTTGGAGAGCGCGCCCATCTTCAAATAAGGGCCGAAGCGGCCAAGATTGGAGGAAATCTCCTCGGCCGTCTCGGGATGCAGCCCCACGATGCGCGGCATGGACAGCAGCACCAGCGCCGATTCCAGCGTCATCACTTCGGGGTCCATGCCCTTGGAGAGGCTGGCGCGCTTGGGCTTGGTTGGCTTGCCCTTGGCATCCGTGCCGGCCTCGCCAAGCTGCGCGTAAATCCCGTAAGGGCCGCGGCGCAGCGTGACTTCGAGGCCGCTCGCAGGGTCGGCGCCCAGAAGGCGCAAACCATCGGCCAGCGCGCCACCGGCCTCGCCCTCGGCACTCGGCACGGCGAGTGGGCGGGTGTAGCGGCATTCGGGATAGGCGGAGCAGCCGATGAAGGCGCCGGTGCGCCCCAGCCGCAGCCCGATGCGCCCCGTCCCGCAGGAGGGGCAGGCGCGCGGATCGCCGCCACCCTCTGGCTTGGGGAAGAAATGCGCGCCGAGCTCGGAATCCAGCCGATCAATGACATCGCTGATCTTGAGGTCCTTGGTCGCATCCACCGCCGTGCGGAAATCATTCCAGAAGGCGTGCATCACGGCCCGCCACTCGGCGCGCCCGCCGGAAATATCATCCAGCTGGTCCTCAAGCCCGGCGGTGAAGCCGGTGTCCACATAGCGTTCGAAATAGGCGACGAGAAAGGCGCTGACCAGGCGGCCGCGATCCTCTGGCGTGAAGCGGCGCTTGTCGAGCTTCACATACTCGCGGTCCTGCAACACCTGCAGAATGCTGGCGTAGGTGGAGGGGCGGCCAATGCCGAGCTCCTCCATCTTCTTGACCAGCGAGGCCTCGGAATAGCGCGGCGGGGGCTGTGTGAAATGCTGCGTCGCCTCGACCGATTGCCGCTTAACCCCATCCTTTTCGCGCATGGGCGGCAGGATGCGGCTATCCTCATCGGCATCATCGGGCGCGTCATCCGTATCCTCGCGGTAGAGCTTGAGGAAGCCGTCAAACGCGATGACGCTGCCATTGGCGCGCAGCTTGGTCTTCCCCGTGGGCTCCACCAGTTCGACGATGGTCTGGTCCAGTTCGGCGGACTGCATCTGGCTTGCGACGGCGCGCTTCCAAACCAATTCGTACAGCTTGCGCTGCTGGTCATTGAGGTAGCGCGCCACCTTCTCCGGTGTGCGGCTCACATCCGTGGGCCGGATGGCCTCATGCGCTTCCTGGGCGTTCTTGGCGCGGGAGGAATATTCCCGGGGCGCGCCGGGCAGGTATTCCTCGCCAAAGGCCGATTTGATATGGCTGCGCAGTTCGGCGATGGCCTCGCGCGCCATCTGCACGCCATCGGTCCGCATATAGGTGATGAGGCCGACCGTCTCGCCGCCGATCTCCACACCTTCATACAGGCTTTGCGCCGTGCTCATGGTCCCCTTGGCGGAAAAGCCCAGCTTGCGGCTGGCCTCCTGCTGCAAGGTGCTGGTCTGGAAAGGGGCGGGCGGGTTGCGCTTGGCGCGTTTCTTCTCGACCGAGCCCACGGTGAATTGCGCGGCCTCGACGGCGGATTTCGCCGCCATCGCCAGCGCTTCGTTGAACAAGTCAAACTGGTCGAGCTTCTTTCCGGCGTGGTGGGTCAGGCGCGCGGGAAAGGGAATGCCGGCCGGCGTCAGGAACTTGCCCTGAACCGTCCAGTATTCCCGGGCGATGAAGGCTTCGATTTCGGATTCGCGCTCGCAGATCAGGCGCAAGGCCACGCTTTGCACGCGGCCGGCCGATTTGCTGCCCGGCAGCTTGCGCCAGAGCACCGGCGAGAGTGTGAAGCCCACCAGGTAATCCAGGGCCCGCCGCGCAAGATACGCTTC
>JBBRVI010000123.1:0-10259 GCA_038247025.1 Acetobacterales bacterium | reverse complement strand
CCGCTTTCCATTGACGAGGCAGTGCTGGACCTGAGCGGAACCCAGGCGTTGCACAAGGCCCCGCCCGCCGTGGTTCTCGCCCGGCTGGCACGCGAAGTGGAGCGTGAAATAGGGGTGACGATCTCCATCGGGCTCGCGGCCAACCGGCTGATGGCCAAGCTTGCCGCCGGGCGCGACAAGCCACGCGGCTTTGCCGTGATCGGGCGCGATGAGGCGGCCGCCTGGCTGGCGCCGCAACGGGTGGGGTTGCTGCCCGGCATCGGCCCCGCCGCCGTGCGCCGGCTGGAGGGCGCTGGCATCACGCGCCTTGGCCAACTGGCCGCGCTGGACCCGAAATCCGCGATGGCGCGGCTGGGTGCAGAAGGCCCCGCCCTCGCCGCCCGTGCGCGCGGCGAAGATGACCGCGCGGTGAACCCGGAGCGCGAGACCAAATCTGTCAGCGCCGAGACCACCTTCGAGGAGGACATCGCCACCCTGCCGGAACTGGAAGTGGTGCTGTGGCGCATGTGCGAAAAGCTCTCCGCGCGGTTGGCGGGCAAGGGGTTGTCGGCCGGCGGCGTTGTGCTCAAGCTCAAGACTGCCGGCTTTGAGAGCCTGACCCGCAGCGCGCGGCTCTCCGGCCCCACGCTTCTGCCCGAGACGATGTTCGATGCGGCCCGCCCCATCCTGGCCCGCGCCGCCGATGGCACACGCTATCGTCTTCTGGGGCTTGGGGCTTCGCCGCTGTGCCTTGCCGCGGATGCCGACCAGGGCGATCTGGCGGACCCCACCGCGCCGCGCCGCGCGGCCAAATGGCGCGCCATCGAGGCGGTGCGTGAAAAATTCGGTGCGGGCAGCGTGGTGGCGGGCCGCGCGCTGCCGCCCAAGGTGAAGCCCTGACGCACACACTCCCTTAACCGTTATCGCGCATTTTGCGCCGGTGCCGCTTCCTGATCCTCTGAACTTCGATCCTGTGCGCTTCCCTGGTGTCGGGCTGGATGAGGTCTGGCCGCCAGAAGCCTTCGACTTCTCCGCGCCCTGGCTGCGCGATCCTGATCTGTGCTTCGAACGCGGCGTCTCTGGCGAGATCATCTTCGTGCGGCGCTTCGACGCACTCCGCCTGGTTCTGGACATCGAGACGGCGCATTCCGCCCTCGACATCGCGCCCAGCAGCCGGGATTTTCGCCTTCTGCGCCTGATGCCATCGGCATTGCGGCTCGTGGAAAGCGTGACTCCGGGCGACCCCGTGCCGCCCGCCCTTCGTGGCTTGCCATCACCTCCGCCCGAGGAGCACCATGTCTATGCAGCAACCACCGCTCTGGTTGCCGCGCTGGAGCGCGGAGCGGGTTCCGCGGGCGGCGCCTTCCTTGACGCGCTGCGCCGCACGCCGCCGGGCTTGGGGATGTTCGAAGCCGCCGCAGCCAAATGCATTCGACAGGGCGGGTTTGCACTGGAGCGGATGGCCGGCCTGGCCCGTGGCCTGCACCGCCTGGCCCACGCCCATGCCGAGGTGCTCGCCGCCCACGCTGCCCAGCCCGACTACACCGGCATGGAGCGAATGGTCACCGCCACCACCCGCGTGCTCGTGCGCGATGCCGGCTGGTCAGGTGATCTTCTGGCGCATGGGCTGCGCCAGATCGAGCCACTCGTAGCAACCCCGCGCGAAACTGCGGAGATGCTGCGCGTCGCGGCCACTGCCATGCTGGAGGAGGACGGCACATTGGGCGCAGCCGCGCGGCTCGCCGCCCAACAGGCCCATTTGCGCGATCGGTTGATCGAACTGGGCATTTTCTGGCGCCGTCTTGCCGCGGCATGGGCGGGTGTCCATCCTCAACTCACTGACCGGCGCGAGGTGGACGCGCTTTCTCGCAACATCCTGCGGCGCCTCTCGCTGAAGCCGCTTTATCTGCCCGTTTGAAGGCGCCCGGCTGTCCAAGAGCTACTCCCGCCAGGGTCGCCTTTCCCATAACGTGCGCAGCACAGCGAAATCCTCAGCCATCATCTGGCGATAGGCACGCCCCACCAACGGCCGCACGGGGAACCCCTGTGCGGCGGCATCGCGCAGGAACTCCGCATCGGCCAGCATGGTGGTGAAGGCCAGTTCGTATTGCACCGTGATCTCCTGGTGCAAGCCGGGCGGCGCCACGACCCCGAGCGAAGTGCCTCCCAGCACGTCGAACCCCACCTCGCGGAATGTGGGAATGGGGCCGAGCGGTGCCCAGCGATTTGGCCCACCTTGGGCCAGGCCACGGATGCGGCCATCGCGCAACAGGTTCAGCGCGTCACTGCCATTGAAGGCGCCGATTGGAATCGTGCCGGCCAAAAGAGCGCGTTGGACAGGCGAGGTGCCGCCATAGGGCACATGCAGGAGCGTGATGCCGGCCGCCACCTCGAAGGCGCGAAGGAGCATGTGGTCATCGCTGCCCACGCCGGCCGTGCCCACGCCGATCTCCCCGGGCCTGCCGCGCGCGGCCATGCGGAGATCCTCCAGCGTGCGCCAGGGGCTGCGGGCGGTGACCCAGAAGGCGCCGGGGTCATCCACCACATTGGCGAGCAGCGTGAACTCATCGGGCCGGTAGCGCGGGCGGCGCTCGATCGCGATGGCGTGCATGGCGGAGTTGGTGGCCACGCCGATCATGTAGCCATCGGGGGCAGCGTTGAAGAGCATCTCGAAGCCGATCTGCCCGCCGGCGCCTGGCCGGTTCGTCACCAGGGTACGCGCCCCCGGCAGATGCTGCGGCAGGTGCTGCGAAATGAGGCGCCCCATCTGGTCCACGCCTCCGCCAGAAGGGAAGGGGATGATCACCTCGATGGGCCGCGCCGTTGGCCAGGCGCCTTGCGCGACCGCTGGCGCAGCCAAGCCGGCCGCAAGCAGGAGTGACCTGCGCTGCATGCGATCTCCATTCCCGGTTCTGCCGCGAAGGGTGGATGCCTGTACGGTTTTCGTCCAGCTTGCATTTCATCGCGGGAGAAGACGCATGCACGGATCGCTGCTGGAAGAATTCGGTGTGGAGGGGGAATGGAATATCGCCGTCCGCCATCGCATCCGCTGGGCGGAATGCGACCTCTACGGCCATGTGAATCATGCGGCTTACCTCATCATGTTCGAGGATTTGCGCGTGGAGCATTGGCGCTCGCTCGGCCAGGTGCTCCGGGCGGATCAGCCCGGCCCGGTCGTGGCCAAGCTGGAGGTGCGCTACCTGCGCGCGCTAGGCTTCGAAGATGAGGTGCTGCTGACGCTGCGCGTGCCCAGCCTGCGCAACACGAGCTTCGTGCATGACTACGCGATGTGGAAGAACGGCCTCTGCTTCGAGTGCAAGGCACTGCTGGTCTGCGTGCAGAATGGTGCCAGCACGCCCATCCCTGCCGAGGCGCGGCGGCTGATGATCGAGCGGGATGGGGCGAAGGCTGGCTAGCGCTTAAACGGCCTTCGCCGATTTAACCGACCACTGGCTTACTCCACGCGGATGCCGGCGGCGCGGATGATGGGCTGCCACTTGGCGATTTCGGCGTTGAGGAATTGAGCAGTACTCTCCGGGGTGCTGTTGGGCACCACCTGCATGGTGAGCTCGGTAAGCCGGTTGCGCACGGCATCAAGCCCCACGGCGCGGTTCACCGCTGTATTGATGGCCCGCACAATGGGCGCGGGCGTGCCCGAGGGGACCAGAACCATGTGCCAGGTATAGGCTTCGTACCCAGCCACACCCTGTTCGATGAAGGTCGGAATTTGCGGAACCAGCGCGCTTCGCTCGCGCGTGGAGATGGCGAGTGGGCGCAGCTCTCCACGCTGAATATAGGGGATGGTGGCTGCCGCCACGTCCAGCATCATCGGGATGCGCCCTGCCAGCACATCGGGCATGGCGGCAGAGGAGCCACGGAAGGCGATATGGTTCATGCGCAAGCCACCCGCCGCGTGGAGGAACAACTCGGACGCCAGATGCACCGCGCCGCCATTGCCGCTGCTGGCATAGTCGTAGCGGCCGGGATTGGCGCGGATCAGGGCGATGAATTCGGGCAGGGTGCGGGCGGGGAAGCTGTTATGCACCATCATGATCATTGGGATTTGGCCGACGAGCGCGACGGGTGTGAAATCCGCCACCGGGTCGAAAGGCACGCGGTCAAACAATGCGCGCACCACGGCGTGGCCCACGGTGGTGTACAGGACGGTCAGGCCATCCTTCGGCGCCTTGGCGACCACATCCGTGCCGATGATGATGCCTGAGCCCGTGCGGTTCTCCACCACAATGCGGTTGGGCAGGGCCTTGGACATTTCCTCAGCGATGAGCCGGGCAGGGATGTCGGTCGGGCCGCCTGCCGCGAAGGGCACGACGAGGCGAACGGGCTGGCTTGGCCAGTCTGCGGTCTGCGCGGTGGCAGTGAGGGGCGCGAGAACGCCCAAAGCGAGGGCTTGGCGGCGAAGCATCGAACGTGGACTCCCGGAGTGTTGGACGGGAGATTGACCTCATCAGGCCCCCGCTTCAATCCTCTTTCCAGTTTCGCCGTCAAAGACATGCAGCCATTCCAGGGGGAGGATCACGCCCATCTGGCCATCAGCGTAAGTGGCCCCCTGCAAACGCGCGGTCAGCGGGGTGCCATCGGGCAGCTTCCCATGAAGCACGCTCTCGCCGCCGAGTGGCTCCACCAGATCAACCAGCAGCTCCAGGCCGCCCTGACCGATGCGAAGATGCTCCGGCCGGATGCCGAGGGTGAGCTTGCGCCCGGCCTCACCCGCGCGGGGGCCATCGGCAAAGGGCAGGATGAGGCCGTTGGTGTCGAGTTGTGCCGCCCCACCGCCCTGGATGAGCGTGGCGGGCAGGAAATTCATGGACGGGCTGCCGATGAAGCCGGCCACATAGGTATCCGCGGGCTTTTCCCAGATTTCCATCGGCGTTGCGATCTGAGCGGCATGGCCCGCATGCATCACCACCAGGCGATCCCCCAGCGTCATCGCTTCCACCTGATCATGCGTGACAAACAGCGAGGTGACGCCCAGGCGCTTCTGGAGCTGGCGGATTTCGGCGCGCATCTGCACGCGCAGCTTGGCATCGAGGTTGGAGAGCGGCTCATCGAACAGGAACAGCTTGGGCTCGCGCACGATGGCCCGGCCCATCGCCACGCGCTGGCGCTGGCCGCCGGAAAGCTGACGTGGCTTGCGCTCCAGCAGTGCGCCGATGCCCAGAAGCTTGGCTGCTTCATCCACGCGCTTGATGATCTTGTCACGCGGCATGCCGCGGATTTTCAGCCCATAGGCCATGTTCTGGAACACGCTCATATGCGGGTAGAGCGCGTAATTCTGGAACACCATGGCGACGTCGCGGTCAGCGGGTTCCAGCGGTGTCACGTTCTGCCCGTTGATGATGACATCACCTGAACTGGCGGTCTCAAGCCCAGCCACGATGCGCAGCAGGGTGGACTTGCCGCAGCCTGAGGCTCCCACGATGACGATCATCTCGCCATCTCGAACGTCCAGATCCACGCCGTGCAGTACGTGGGTGGGGCCGAAGGACTTCTTGATGTGACGAAGGTTCAGCGTGGCCATTACTTCTCAGTCTCCGTCAGGCCCTTCACGAACCATCTTTGCATCAGGAACACCACAGCCACGGGCGGCAACAGCGCCAGAACGGCGGTCGCCATGATGACGTTCCACTCATTCTGCGCATCGCCGCTGCCGATCATCTTGGTGAGCCCCACCACCACGGTCTCCATACTGCGATCATTCACGATAAGCAGCGGCCAGAGGTACTGGTTCCAACCAAAGATGAAGAGGATCACGAAAAGCGCCGCCACATTGGTGCGGCTGAGCGGCAGGACCACATCCACGAAGAAGCGGATGGGCCCGGCGCCATCAATCTTCGCAGCCTCCACATATTCATCGGGGATGGTGAGGAAGAACTGCCGGAACAGCAGCGTGGCCGTCGCACTGGCGATGAGCGGGACGATCAGCCCCTGGTAGGTGTTGGTCATGTTGAGGTCCACCATCACCTGGATGGTGGGGATGATGCGCACCTCGACAGGCAGCATCAGCGTGATGAAGATCAGCCAGAAAAACAGCATGCGGAACGGAAAGCGGAAGAACACCACCGCATAGGCCGAAGTCAGCGAGATGACGATTTTTCCGATGGCCACGCACATCGCCATGATGATGCTGTTCATCAGCATCACGCCCGCCGGCACGCCCATGAAGCGGCCTCCGCCCACGCCCCAGGCCTGCGCGTAATTCGCCACGGCCTCGCTACCGGGCACCAGCGGAACATCGCCACGGCCGATGGTGTTCACGTCATGGGTGGAACCGATGACGGTGAGGTAGATCGGGAAGGCGAAGATCAGCACGCCGATGATCAGGCACAGATGCGTGACGAAGGCCTCGCGCCGCTGGCGGCGGCGGGTGCGATCCGCGAGGGCATTCACATCGAGAGTCGCGCCCATCAGTAATGCACCTTCCGCTCGACATAGCGGAACTGGACCACCGTGAGGCAGACGACCAGGATCATCAGGATCACGCTTTGCGCAGCACTCGATCCAAAATTCAGGTTCATCACGCCATCGGTGTAAACGCGGTAGATCAGCGTCTCCGTCGCCTTGCCCGGCCCGCCTTGTGTCAGGCTGTGGATGATGCCGAAGGTGTCGAAGAAGGCGTAGACGAGGTTCACCACCAGCAGGAAGAAGGCGGTGGGCGAGAGCAGTGGAAACACCACCGTCCAGAAGCGCCGCATGGGGCGCGCGCCATCAATGGAGGCGGCTTCCAGCACGGCTTTGGGAATGCTCTGCAGGCCGGCGAGGAAGAAGATGAAGTTGTAGCTCACCTGCTTCCAGGCGGCGGCGAGGATGATGAGCAGCATCGCCTGGTTGCCATTCAGCTTGTAGTCCCAGGGGATGCCCATACCGTTCAGCATGCGGCCGAAAAGCCCGATACTCGGGTGGAACATGAACAGCCAGAGCACGGCGGCAATCGCGGGTGCTACAGCATAAGGCCAGATCAGCAGCGTTTTATAGGTGTTCGCGCCGCGAATATGCTTATCCGCCTGCACCGCCAGAAACAACGCAAAGCCCAGCGCGAGCACTGCGACCGAGCTGGAAAACAGCAACGTGCGCAAAGCGGATTGCAGCCAGGTCGGGTCGCTCAGAACATCGGCGAAATTCTCGAAGCCGACGAAGGTGCTGGAGAGGCCAAAGGCGTCCTCGCGCAGGAAGGACTGGTAAACCGCCTGACCGGCTGGCCAAAAGAAGAAAAGGCCTGTGATGATGAGTTGGGGGAGCAACAGGAAGTAGGGCAGGGCAATACCCCGGAAATAGACCTTCTTTTCCATCACGCTCCGCTTTCGTGAGAGGGAGCTGCCCTCTCACACTCTCCTGGCAGGGAACTTGTTCCCTGCACCCGTTCAATCAGGCGCGGTTCGTACGCTCGAAATTGCGCAACACCACATTGCCGCGCGTGACGCTGTTGTTCAACGCCACTTCTGCCGTCTGCTGGCCTTGCAGCGCGCGCTCCATCTCTTCCTGCATGATGGTGCGGATTTCGACGAAACCGCCCAGGCGAATGCCGCGGCTGTTGCCCGTCATCTGGCCGCCGCCACGCAGCAGCTGCTGGATGGGAATGTCGGCACCCGGGTTCTGCGTGTAGAAGCCGCTCGCCTGCACCTGCTGGAAGGCCGTCTGCGTCACCGGCAGGAAGCCCGTCTCCGTATGCCAGGCGGCCGCGATGCGCGCCTGCGCGATGAAGGCGAAGAACTCCGCGATGCCACGATTTTCGTCGGCCGAGCGCGTTGCGTTCGGACCGCGATTCATCGCCCAGAAGGAGGCTCCGCCGATGATCGAGTTGATCGGCGCGCCGCCCACGTCGTTGTAGTAGGGCAGCATTGCCGCACCGAGATTGGCCAAGCCGCCCGGCAGCTCGCGCACAAAGCGCGCCCGTGCGCCGGAGGAGGCAAAGATCATCCCCGCGGAGCCATTGGCGAAAAGCGCATCGCCCGCGCCATCGCGCCCGCCCCAGCGGAAGGTGTTCTCGCGACCCATTTCCATGAGCGTATTGAGGTGGCGCACCATCAGCGGGTTGTTGACTTGAAGCTCGGTGTTCAACCCGCCAAAGCCATTGTCCAGCGTCGCCAGCGGCGTGTTGTGGATGGCACTGAACTGCTCCACCTGCGTCCAGGTCGGCCAGGCGGTAGTCATGGGGATTTCCACGCCGGCGGCGCGCAGGCGGGTGGCGGCGGCGCGCATCTCGGCCCAAGTCTTGGGCGCCTGATCGGGGTTGAGGCCAGCGCGACGGAAGGCGTCCTTGTTGTAGAACATGATCGCCGTCGAGGAATTGAACGGCATGGACATCATGCGTCCATCGGCGAGGCTGTAGTAGCCGCGCACCGCGGGCAAGTAGTCGTTGAAGTTGATGGCGACACCGGTTTCGGCCAGCAACTCATGCACGGGCTTGATGGCGCGGCCAGCGGCCATCATCGTGCCTGTGCCCACTTCGAACATTTGCACAATGTGCGGGGCAGTGGCCGAGCGGAAGCCGGCAATGGCGGCCACCATGGTCTCGGGATAGGAGCCGCGGAAGCTGCTCACGATGCGAAAGCGCGTCTGGCTCTCGTTGAACTGGTTGGCGATGCCCTCAAGGATGCCGCCCAGTGGCTGGGCCAGACCATGCCAGAAGGAGATCTCGATGGGGCCAGACTGGGCCAAAGCGGGGGCGGCGATGGGGGCGGCGGCGGCGGCAATGGCCACCTGTCCGAAGGAACGACGCAGCATGAGGGGCTCTCCCAGTGGATTTCGGTGGGTGCCTGCTAGTCCCCCACCATTGCCCCCATGTGACACTAATATGGCATTTCCGTGAAGCGGGTTAAGCGGCGGTAAGTTTTTTATAGAGTTCGGGGTCGGTGGCGCCCTCCGTACCAAAAATCAGCACCCGGCTTTCCGGCCCGAGGCCTATGAAGGCCGCCGCCATCTCCTGGCTCAAGGCGCATTCCAGCGCGATCAGCCCCGCCACGCCGGATTCGCCGGCCTCGATACCCTGGTCCTTCAAGCTGCGCATGGCAGGGGCCACGGCCGCATCGGGCACGGTGATGGCGGCGAAGGCGCTGCGCTCAAGCTCCTGCCAAGCCAGCAGCGAGGGTTCGCCGCAGGCAAGTCCCGCCATGATGGTGTCCAGCGCGCCGGTCACGGTGCGCAGCTCGCCAGCTTCCAGGCTGTTGGTCAGGCAGGCGGCTTCCTCGGGCTCGGCGATGATCAGGCGCGGGCCGGCGCCCAGCGAATTGCGCAACTGCACCGCGACGGCGGCCGCCACCCCGCCCACCCCTCCAGGGACAAAGACATGGGTGGGGGGTATGGGCATTTGCGCGATGGCTTCCTCGGCCATCAGTCGGTAGCCCTGCATCACGTCGCGCGGGGGCTCGGTATAGCCAGGGTATGAGGTATCGCTGATCACGAACCAGCCATTCGCATCGGCCGCATGCTGGGCGGCGCGCACGCTGTCATCGTAATTGCCCGGCAGCACATGGATTTCGGCGCCATATCGGGAGATCGCATCGCGGCGGCCCTGGCTCACATTCTCATGCACAAAGATCACGCAAGCGCAGCCGAACCGCTGCGCCCCCCAGGCAACAGAGCGGCCGTGATTGCCATCCGTGGCGCAGGTGACGGTGATCTGCTCGCTGGCATGGGCGTATTGCCCGGATTGCAGATCCACGCCCTTGGCGTTGTTGGCCGTCCCGCGCCGGGCCAGCTCCGCGCCCAGCAACTTGCAGACGGCATAGGCCCCGCCCAGCGCCTTGAAGCTGCCCAAGCCAAAGCGCCCGCTCTCATCCTTGAAATGGACCGAAGCAACGCCGGGGATGTTCAGCGCATGCATGGGTGTGGGCGCATAGCCCGGCCATGCGGTAATCTCGGCTCGGGCGCGGCGATAGCCGGCCTCCGGGAGCACGATGATGCCGGGGGTGCCGTAATTGCGATTCAGGACGAGGCGGAAAGGATGCATGACGGAGAGCTTGGCGGGGCTCGCGCTCGGGGGCAATCTACCAAGCATGCACATCACCATTCTTGGCGGCGGGGGTTTCCTCGGCCGCAGATTCGCCGAGCGGCTTGCCGCCCAAGGCCACCTCGACGGCCGCCCCGTCACCAGCCTGGTCCTTTTCGACTTGGCCGAGCCAAAGCCGCTCGCCGCGCCTTTCCCGGTGACCTGCCTCGCCGGTGATGTCGCTTCGGTGGCTGATCTCAGCCGCGCCATCCCACCTGGCACCGGCCTGGTCGTCCATCTGGCCGCCGTGGTGAGTGCCGCGGCCGAGGCTGAT
>JBBRVI010000122.1:0-10378 GCA_038247025.1 Acetobacterales bacterium | reverse complement strand
GGCGCCAGTCGGCGCAGCAAGGCCAGGCTCTCCAACCCAAATTGCAGCGGGTGGTGAATGTGGATGATGTCGGGCCGCAAGCCATCCAGCAGGGGGCCCATGGTCATGGCCAGTCCATGGGTGTCGATCTGGCTGAGGAAGAAGCGGTCGAAATGCGGCAGCCAGATCAGCGCCTCATCCGCCTGGCCACCAGGTGCTGCCTGCAACAACGTGCCAGGGCGGGGGTCGCGCTGCGCGCCGGTCGTGGCCGCGAGGAACAGCCCCTCCACACCGGGTACGGTCTCACGCATGCGGCGGAACAGGCTGCGCGCAACAACCTCGGTGCCGCCGGGCTGCAGATCGGGATGGTTGTGGGCGAGCGACAGGATGCGCAGGTTCTGGCTCATGCCGCGCGCGCCCGTGGCTCACGCGTGCTCGGATAGCGGGCCATCAAGGCTGCGATGTCGGCATCCCAGCGGAGATGGTGCAAACGCCGGTTATGCGCGCCCGCCAGCGTCTGGGCGTAGCCGCCATGGCCGGTGATGGATTGGCGCTCGAAGTGAAACAACTCGGCGGCTGGCGCGTAGCGGATATCACCACCCAGCGCCCGCAACCGCAGGCACAAGTCGCTGTCTTCGTAATCGCCCACGACGTAGTCAGTGCAAAGGCCGCCCAGGGTCTCGAAAGCCGCACGTCGCACCAGCAGCGCCGCACCTGTGACGCCTGGAACCGAGCGCGCGCGCTGCACCTCGGGGTGATGACGCGGCATGCCTTTGCCATAATGCCCGTTGAGCCAGTCGCCCGCCGCGCCGTGGCGCTGAAAGAGCAGCCCCGCATGCTGCACCGAGCCGTCTTCGAAAAGCAGTTTAGGCCCCACTGCCAGCACGCCAGCATCCCGCCGCAACGGTCGCTGCATGGCGGCAAGCCAACCAGGCGCATCGGGGACCACGTCAGAATTAAGCAGCAGAAGCTCCGACACACCCGCCACCGCAACACCCGCCCCAGCATTGGTGGCGGTGGAATATCCGGCATTGGCGGACATCACGACCAGCGTCACCGGCAGGCCGTAAATGCCATGCAGCCCACGCAGCTGATGCTCGACTTGCTCGCGCTGTTCTGGCGAGTCGAGCACGAAGATGAACTGCGCGCCGATGCGCAGCGCGGTATCACGCGCAAAAGCGGCAATCTGGAAGCGCAGGAAATGCAGGTTGCGATATAGCGGTATGATGATGGCTGTGCGCGCGCCGGGCGCCGTTCGACCTATCTGGACCAAGTCAGGCGCCGCCAGCGCAGCCAGGGCAGCGCGCTGGAGACGTGCCACCGCGGGGGTAAGGCATGCATCCAGCACCTGGGTTGATAGACCATCAGGTTGGACGGCACGCAGCACAAGCGCGCGCGCCCTCTCTGGCGGAAGCAGGCCGGGCGGCGCGGTGAGCTGAATCGCCTCACCCGAGGCCAACCGAAGGTCCAGCCCCCACTGCGCCACCGCCCCCCCAGCGAAACGCTCGGCCTGGGGAAGATGTGCGACAAATCCCGGCGCGGCCCCCGCACCGCCATGCGGCGCCTTGGCGAAATGCGCCGAAAGATCAGCGCGGGGAATGCGGTGGAGGAGAGCTGAGGGGATGGGCACCCGCGCGCCCGTCAGAAGATCGCGCAGCGCGAGCCCGCCAGTGGCCATTCCCAGCGGATCGCGCAGCCAACCGCGGAGAAACACGCCACCCCCAGCGTCGGAGATCGCAAGCTCCAGCGCGCCCCCGAGCGGCTGATCCGGATCATCAAGGCGTCGCGGCTGAGCCGGACGGGCCAGGAGCCGCCGGTCCCGCAGGAGTCGGGCAACGAGAGAGTCATCCGGTCGGGCCGCAAGCCGTCGCGATAGTGCGTGCCCCACCGCCCGTGCCTCGGGCGAAGTTTTTGACAGGGGCTCCAGCGCCCCAGGCAGCAAAGCCCCAGCGCTTTCAAACCGCAGCGGGGCGAGCACAACGCCGCCGGGGCCAAGCGGGGGCAGCAGGAAGCGCGGCCGTGCAAAGGGCGGAGCGCCGGGCATGATCAGCACACCGCCCAAAGGCGGGGGAATGCGGCTGACACCGCGGGCAGAAAGAAGGTGCCAAAAGCCGGGCGCGATTGGCCCCGGCACCTGCCAGATGGAGATGGCCGAGGGGCCCTGGCGCGTCAGCGGCTGCACTTGCCGAGATGCGGCTACGCCATCGGCCAAGCGCAGCAGCAGGTCCACAAAGGCAGGATGCTGCCCAACCCGCAGGACACCCGCGCAGGTTTCCGCCAGGAACCGCAGAAGCAGCGCGCGATCGGTGGTCGCCTCAGCCGACCAAAGCCGCAGGAAGTCACTCGCGTTGCCGGCCTGCGCCACTGGTAGCGCGATGCCACCTTCGGCCAGGACGCTGCTTGCCTCCGGGGGTGCCCGACGGGTGATGACCAGATGCCGGCCTGCACCGGCCGAGCCGATCAGCATGGCGCAACTGGGGGCGCCGAGCGGCCCGTGATCGGTCAGAATTTCACGCGGCAGATGGCCTGTCGCCAGCTCACAGCCAAGAATCTCGGTGCCTTCCTGAGAGCAGGCCAGGACATCGAGCAGCAAAAGGTCCCCAGGCAGCCGGAACAGGGCCGCCCCGCGCAGCGCGGCAACGCCGACCCCTTCGGGGGTCGGCGAGCCGGCTGCGGCGAGGTCTGCGCGAGGCTTGGCCAAATCAGCCTTTGAAAAGCTCAAACGATCTTCACGTAGGTTGAGAGATTGTCGAGCAGGTCTTCGGCCGAAATACCGACCAACTTGATCGAGCCCGAACCGAGTTGGATCGTCGCGCCAGTGCCGTCCTCGGTCACGCTGGAGGCCAGCTGGCCGACATTGACGATGCCGGTGTTGTTGATGTTCGCCGTAATCTCGATTTTGTCGGTGCCGGCATTGAAGTCGAGGATGACGTCCTTGCCGAAGCCGGACGCGAAATAGAAGGTATCCTCGCCCGAGCCACCGATGAGCGTGTCGTTGCCCCGGCCACCAATCAGCGTGTCGTTGCCCGAACCGCCTGCCAGCAGATCGTGGCCGCCCTCACCCGAGATCTTGTCGTTGCCGGTGCCACCGAAGATCGTGTCGGCTCCGTCGCCGCCCGAGACCGTGTCATTGCCTGAGCCGGCATTGATCAGGTCATCGCCGCGGCCGCCCGAGACGACGTCATTGCCGCTGGCACCAAAGACCGTGTCGTCCCCGTCGCCGCCGAACAGCCTGTCGGCCCCTTCGCCGCCATCGATCACGTCATTGCCCTTGCCGCCGTCAATGACGTCATCGCCGCTCTCGCCGAACAGAGCGTCCTGACCGTTCTCGCCATAGATCAGGTCATTGCCCGCGCCGCCGAAGGCGAGATCATCGCCGGTGCCGGCAAAGACCATGTCATCGCCGCGGCCGGCATAGATCACGTCATTTCCGCCGAAGCTGGTGATCAGATTGTCGAAGGTGAAGCCGGGAAAGTTATCGGCAATGATTGTGTCGGCACCCGGGGTGCCGTACCCGTCGAATTGCGCACCGGGGATAGAGGCGTAATCCAGCATTTTTCATCTCTCCGAGAGCGGTCTTGCAGCCCATGCTGCACACCGGAGGGCCATGATTAACAGGGTCAGAGTTGCGCGTTTAGGTTGTTTGACAATTTAATACAAATACCTAACGTTGCATGCCTAATCATATAGCTATTTCGAATTTAACTTTTGGCAATTGGAATCCAGTGAAGAGATACCCCACGCCGCGCACCGGTTTTATCACCTCGGGGTTGTGTGAATGCTGGACGAGCTTGCGCCGCAGCCGCGCAGCAACATTGTCGATGGCGCGATCATCGGGAACCCAGGGCCGGCGGAACACTGCCAGGGAAAGAGTATCGCGAGTGACAGGTACGCCACGCTTGCGCGCCAGGATGTGGAACAGGTCGAATTCCGCTGTCGTCAGCCCACAGGGCGCACCTGCCGGCGTGTAGAGTTCGCGCCGCTCGGGCGAAAGCCGCCAGTTGCTCGGAGCCGCGCCATTTAGGGTCTGAGGCTGGAGCGGCCGCTGTAGCAGTTCAGACCAATGAATTTTTGTCATGGTGCGGCGCAGAACAGCCCGCACACGTGCCAAGACCTCTCGCGGTGTGGCGCCTGATGAGATCCAGTCGTCAATGCCACTTTCCAGGCCGAGCACACGGTCGCTTTCATGGTCGGGGGTGCGTGCGTGCAGGATGCAGGGAACGATGGATATGGTCCGAATCTGCCGTACCAGCTCAATGGTCAAACTCGCGTGCTCTGCCTCTGATTGCACCAGAATCAAGCCGGGCGCTGCATCCGGCATCTGCGACAGAAACTCCGAGGAGTTGTCACGAAATCGGGCGGGCACCCCGTTTGCGGTCAGATAACGGGCCATCTCGGCGCCGCCATCCCGGTCCGCTCCAAACACGATTATATGAAAATCTGGACATAGATTCATTCGGGCGCTTACTCGACCAAGGGTTGTTGATTAAGGATTTCGTGCAACTCCTACGGGCAAATCTTAATCACGAGCAAGCACACAATTTTTACATTTCGAATAATTTCGTTTCATGCGATATCAATTATTAATTTAGGAGCAAGGGTGGAGGTTTGCCAAACGCGTGATCGCATTGGAGGTACAAGCCGAGAGCATCGCCCTCCAGGACGGTGGCGGCGCACGTGCCGTGTCACCCAGCGCGGTGATCTGCCTGACTGCACATGCTATCTCGAGCGCCCCTCAGCGGCGACAGCCGCGTCGCGACGTGCTGCCGGGTGGGCTTGCCATTGCGAAGCGGTATCGGAATTTCCGCGAAGAGCTACCTACCATCCTGGAGAGGGATGGCATTGATGCCTCCGGGATGGTCTTTGCCGACTACACCAACCTGGCTTCAGCGTGGTTGTTAGAGCGCCCCCGGTCTCCAGGTGGCGCCGTGAAAGTGGCGCAGCGCCGCCCACCCGCAACACCTGCTTCGTGCAAGCGGCGGAAATCTGGGTGAGCCTCGCAAAACCAGCGTGCCGTCGCGGGGCGACGTGAGGTCGGGCGGGCATTCGAAGCCATCCCACATGCGGCCATAGCGGCGATCATCAGCATAGCGGACCTTCTCATCGTGACCGAATCCGGCGCGCTCCTTGAGGAACCTCCACAGCGCCCGGGCGTGCCTGTTCTCCAGGGCATCCAGGATGTCGGCGAAATTCATGAGGCCCAGGAAAAAGAGCGTCGTCGGAGAACGATTTTTGGCCGTCTCCGCGTTCTGCCAGTCAACAGGTTTCCCCCAAAAACCCGGGAAACCCGCCCATCAGCGCACCGGTCGGTCAGGCTGAGAACACCCACCCGGCAGGCCAGAATCCTCGCGTGAGGCGGCTTGGCATCTGGCTTTGCCAACCTCGAGCGCGCGCAACTTCGGCCCGCAGGTTGCGTTGCTTCGCTGGGAATTCCTGCCAGAGGACATCGTGCCATCAAACGCAAATACTGGATCACCGGCCTGGTCGGGGCATTGACGGGCGCCGCGCTTTTGCTCGTGCTGGGCTTTCCCTGGAGCTGGTTCATACCCCTCGCTGAGCGCGCAGCCTCGAACGCCGTCGGTCGCCCCGTGACCATCGGCGGGTTGCACCTAAGTCTTGGGGAGACCTCGCTCGTCACCATTCGCGACGTGACAGTGGCCAATCCCGCAGGGTTCGACGCCGAACAACCCTTCGCACGCATTGCTTTTCTGAAGCTGCGAGTCGCCACTTGGCCGACACTGCGGGACCGCCAGCCCACGATTTCGTCGGCTGAGATCCAAGGTCTAGACGTGCTGGCCGTGAGACGCGCGGATGGCACGAATAATATGGAGTTTGCCACTGCCTCTCCCGCCGCTGAGGAGACCGCGCCCATGGCCTTGGGCGAGCTCACCCTCCGTGAAGGTCGCGTCCGCATTCTTCATGCCCCGCTGAGCGCGGATTTTTCCATCCAACTGGAAACCCGCCCTGATCCGCAAGGCCGCGAAAGGCTGGTAGCGAGCGCGAGCGGTACGTACGCTGGCGCTCCACTGACCGCACGGATGATCGGTGGCACCATTCTCTCAGTGCGCGACGCAGCGCAGCCCTGGCCGCTGGAAATGGAGGTCGAGAACGGCACAACTCGTGCGTCGCTGCACGGCACGATCAGCGATCCTCTCACCCTGGCCGGCGCCGATCTGCGGCTCACGCTTGCCGGTCCCGATATGCGCTATCTGACCCCACTGACCGGCGTGCCCATGCCCCCTACGCCGCCCTTCCGCATGGCCGGAAAACTTTCCTATGCGGATAAGCGTTTCCACTTTACTGAAATAGAGGGGCAGGTCGGGCAAAGCGACCTGGGCGGCAGCGTGACGATCGAGCCGCGCAGCCCGCGCCCCGACGTCACCATGGACATCCAATCTCGAAGTGTGGACTTGGCCGATCTCGCGGGGGTCATAGGCGGCAACCCAGGCCGCGGCCGGCCCATCCGCGACGATACGCCCCGCACCGGGCTGGTCCTTCCCAACTCGCCGGTCAATCTGCCATTGTTCCGGGCGGCCGACATGCATGCGCGCCTCCGGGCCGCGCGGATCATCGGGGCGGAGTCACCTCTCGACAACTTAGACGTCACGCTCGAAATCATTGACGGCGTGGTCACCCTCAAGCCGCTGCGCGGTGGGGTTGGCAGGGGCGCGGTGATCGTGACCGGAACGCTCACCCCACGGCAGGATGGGCAGCTCCACGCGGTCGCGGATATTGAGTTCCAGCGGCTGGATATCGCGCGGATCATGCAGTCCCTGGGTGCACGCGGCGGCGGGGCGCTGAGCGGCCGGGCGCGCATCGACTCAACCGGCAATTCGACCGCACAACTTCTGGGACGGGGCAATGGTACGCTCAGCCTGAGCACCGCAGGCGGCAATCTGAGCGCTTTCGTAGTGGATCTGGCGGGACTGCGGCTGGGCAATGCCATCTTCTCCGCCTTCGGATTGCCTTCGCGCACCAACCTTGAATGCTTCGTGGCAAATTTTGTCCTGCAGCGCGGCGTGCTCAATTCCCGCGTTCTGCTGCTGGAGACCAGTGATGCGGTTCTGGTGGGCAGCGGCACCATTCACCTGGAGACGGAAACCCTTGATCTGCGGCTGCGCAGCGAGGCCAAGCATTTCACCATCGCGTCGCTGCCGGCGAGCCTCGCCGTGCGCGGAAGGCTGAGCGATCCTTCGGTGCGCCCCGTCGCTGTCGCGCGCGGTGGTGCACTCGATGACATCCTGGCGCCGCTGTCGTTCATCCCGACCATCGAATTCGGGATCGGCGACGACACGCGCTGCGAAGCGATGATGCAGCGCGGCCGTCGCCCTGCTCCGGAGCGCCGCCCCGCCAACCGGTGAACCCAGGCCGAGGCACCTTTTTAGTGGGCCGCTTCATACGGCAACCATCAACGCAATGCGGCGTTGCAGCAATTCGAGGTGTCGCGCTGACCGGCATCCCTCCCGGTCCACTTGCTGGGTGGCAATGGGATGGCGCTGGCTTTTGCAGCATGGAGAGCTTGCTGTGGTGCCTCACAATACCCGCCCCCCCTCCCCAGCCGCCCCGTCCGCAAAGCCGCGACGCCAGTTGATGCTGGCAGCCGCGGCGGGCGTGACATCGCTGCTCACTGGAACGCGCGGCAGTTTGCAGGCCCTGCCGCGCGAAGCACGCGGCGCCAGCGCGTTCGATGAGACGACCGTGCCCGCTTTGGCACGAAGTCTTGCAGCACGCCCGCATCGTCGCCGGTCGAACGCACTGCCCCGCTCGCTGGCCCGTCTGGATTATGACAGCTACCAGCGCATTCGCTTTGATCCTGCAAAGGCGCTCTGGGCTGGGGCGGGGTTGCCCTTCCAGATGCAGCCACACCACCGCGGTTTCCTGTTCCAGGAGCGTGTGGATCTGTTCGAAGTCAGCGAAGGCGCAGCCACGCCCATCGCCTATCGTGCCGAGGATTTCTACATGGGCGACGTCACTCCGCCAGGGCCCGAGGAGGATCTGGGATTCGCGGGTTTCCGCCTGCTCTTTCCGCTGAACCGGCCGGACCACTTCGATGAGGTCTGCGTCTTTCTGGGTGCCAGCTATTTCCGCGCTGTCGGGCGCGGCCAGGTCTATGGCCTCTCCGCGCGCGGGCTTTCAGTGGGCACGGCCGATGCGGCGGGTGAGGAGTTCCCGGCTTTCACCAGCTTCTGGATTGAACGCCCCACGCCCGGCGCCAGTTCGATCCGCCTGCACGCCCTTCTGGAAAGCGAGAGCCTGACCGGAGCCTATCGCTTCGACATCACCCCAGGCGAGTCCACCCGAATGGAGGTGGAAGCGACCCTGTTCCCCCGGCGAGACACGGCAAGAATTGGTGTGGCGCCTGCGACGAGCATGTTCTTCTTCGCCCCCCAGGATCGCAACGATGTAGAAGATTTTCGCCCTGCCGTGCATGATTCCGATGGGCTCTTGATGCTCACCGGCAGAGGTGAGCAGATTTGGCGGCCTTTGGCCAATCCGCGGAACCTTGAGACAAGCGGCTTCCAGGACCGGGCGCCGCGTGGTTTTGGCCTGCTGCAGCGTGAACGAAGCTTCGCAAGTTATCAGGATCTGGAGGCCGCGTATCACCGGCGCCCGAGCCTCTGGATCGAGCCGATAGACCCTTGGGGCGAAGGCGAAGTGCATCTCGTCGAAATCCCGACGCGGAGCGAGATCCACGACAATTCTGTGGCGGCATGGTCGCCGCGAGGTGGGTTGCGCGCCAACGAGCCCATGTCCCTGCGTTATCGGCTGCATTGGGGCGAGCGGGAACACGCCGATGGGCGCTTGCTGCGCTTCACCGGCACCCGCTCTGCAAGAATAGGGGAAAATGGGAGGCGGCTCTTTGTCCTGGATACGGCTGGTTTCGCGGGCGCGATGCCGGATGTGTCGCTCACAACCACCGCTGGGCAATTGCGCCACATCGTGCTGCGCCCCAATCCCGACACCGGCGGCCTGCGCCTCGCCTTCGAGCTGGAACCTGGCCGGGCACGCCTCGTGGAATTGCAGGCGCGGCTGTTGCGCGGCGGCATGCCGATTTCGGAAAGCTGGGTGTGGCGATGGACGCCGTAAGCCTGCCGCCAGAGGCACCTTTGGCTATGCCGGTACGCCCGCTGGCAGAGGGTCCGCGCGCAGCAGCCATGCGTGTGCCTGGAATGGGCTGGCGCCGCCTGATTGTCCTGGGCGGCGCACTGGCATTGACTGTCGTGGCGACGGCAGAGATGTGGCAGGTGCTGGCGCTGTCCCGCTGGACTGTTCTCGGAGCAGTGCTGACCGCCCTCTTCGCGCTTCTGTTCTTCTGGATCGCGCTTGCCTTTACCAGCGGACTCGTAGGGTTCCTGCGCCTTCTCGGCCAACCAGCCGATGACGGGGATGCCAGGCTCCCGCGCAGCCGCACGGCGCTGCTGATGCCCATCCACCATGAATCGCCGCAGCGGCTGCGTTGCGCACTGCGCGCGCTGCGGGCCTCGCTCATCGAGGCGGGCGCGGCCGAAAGCTTCGACATCTTCATCCTCAGCGACACGCGCGACGGACACCTTCAGGCGGCGGAGCGCGATGTGTGGCGGGAATTGGAAGCGCAGCACGGTCCGTGCCTTTACTATCGCTGCCGGACCCAGCACGCAGGCCGCAAGGCCGGCAACATCGGCGAGTGGGTGCGCCGCTTTGGTGGCGCCTATCGGCAATTTCTGATCCTGGACGCCGACAGCCTGATGGATGGGCGCACGCTTCTGCGCCTCGTCCATCGCATGGAGACCACGCCGCAGCTCGGCCTGATCCAGATACTGCCACTCCTGCATGGCGGCCGCACGCGTTTCGCACGCCTGCAGCAATTCGCAAGCCAGGTTTACGGCCCGGTCATCGCTGAGGGCCTCGCCTGGTGGAGCGGCCATGAGGGCAACTACTGGGGCCACAATGCCCTGATCCGGACCCGCGCCTTCGCCGAGGCCGCGGGCCTGCCTGAATTGCCCGGCAGCAAACCCTTCGGCGGCGACATCATGAGCCATGATTTCGTGGAGGCAGCGCTGCTGCGGCGGGCAGGCTGGTCCGTCATCATGGATGCAAGCCTGCCGGGCAGCTTCGAGGAAGGCCCGCCCAACCTGCCGGAGATGGCGGGGCGAGATCGCCGCTGGTGCCAGGGCAATCTCCAGCATATCGGGCTCATCATGACACCGGGGCTGCATCCCGTCTCGCGTCTGCATTTGCTGGGCGGCATCTTCGCGTATCTGAATGCGCCTTTGTGGCTCGGCTTCCTCCTGTTGGGGCTGGCGGTCTCGTTTCAGGCACGCTTTTTGCGCCCGGAATACTTCCCGGCGGGCCACGCGCTGTTTCCGCAATGGCCCATTGTTGACGCGGAGCGCGCTGCCTGGGTGTTTGCGGGCACGCT
>JBBRVI010000121.1:0-10468 GCA_038247025.1 Acetobacterales bacterium | reverse complement strand
TGGTTGGGGTGGTTTTTCGGCCGCGCCTGGCCGGGGTCAGTGCCTCGAGGAGGCCGGCGGCGCGCTGGCGGCGCCAGTCGGTCAGCGCCGAGGAATAGAGGCCCTCGCGCCGCAGGATGTCACTGATCCCCCCGGTGTCGGCGGCGCGATCGGTCTCGGCCAGGACCCGCAGTTTGTCTGCGGCGGTGAAGCGGCGGCGATGGGGGCGGTTGCGCAATTCAGCGGATGTTGCGGCGGGTGCCGCCACCACCGTCGGCCTATGGCCTTCGGTGCTGCGGCCCCCGCCGCTACATCGTCCAGGGTGGGAAGCATGGGCCTCGATGAGGTGGTCCTTCCGTGCCCTCAAGTCTAAAATGCGGGGGCTATTTGTCTCATCGTCAATGGCATGGAGGGGATCGCGAATTAACCGCGGCGCAGCAAGTTGATGTTCTTTAGCTTGAGGCCCTAGCGGGGTCCACGATGAGGGTTGATCCGGCACCCCTGATCGGCCCTCCGAGAGACGCAAGATCTGACAAAGTCCTGGCGCCAAATATCGCATAGCCATTCGTCACGCTGTCGAACTTCCCAAGGCACCTCTCATAGCAACCTGCGACCAATAAGGACGTTTGGCATGAACGTTTCCACCACGCATGGCTAGCTTGGCCCGGAAGGGCTGACTGTGAAAGGCGAACTTGTTTATACTGCATTTGGCTCTGGGGGGATGTCTGAGGCCGCCTCCGGTTCGTTTCGGTGTTTCCGCCGATTCAGGCGGTCATATTGCTTACGTCATAGCTGCGGCCATAGCTCAGGCTGCCTGCGAAGAGGTGGAACAGGTTTCGATCGTAACTCGCCTTTTCGTCAATGCGGCACTCGGCGAATGTCATAGTCGGCCGAGAGAGTGGATCGGCAACAGCGTCACGATCGACCGCATTGCCAGCCCCAACCGGGACTACCTGGAAAAAGAAGCGCTGGCGGCCGAAATCCCGGCGTTCACACAGTCCTTTTGTGATCACCTCGCCGCTCTGCCACGCATGCCGGACGTTATTCATGCACACTTTGCGGATGCCGCCCAAGTCGCCTTGGAAGCCAGGCGACGGTTTGGCATCCCCACTCTCTACACTCCCCACTCCCTGGGCCTGGATAAGGCCCGCCATGCACCTTCCGCTGGATTGGAGACGCGGATCGCGAGCGAACGCATCGCCATCGAGGCAGCCGATGCGTTGATCGTATCGACGCGAGACGAGGCGGAGCGACAGGTGGCATCCTATGGATCGTGCCGCTCCATACACCGCATTCCTCCTGGCGTGCCGCTCCGTCTGGCTCACGGCAAAACAGCTGTCCGGCTTTCGGAATGGCTGGACGATCTATCGCGGCCCATCATCCTGGCGATAGCCCGGCCAGTCCGAAAGAAGAACCTGGCTGCCATCGTACGTGCCTATGCATCCTCGCCCGCGCTGATGCGTCGCGCCAACTTGGTCATTATTGCCGGGCAGCATGATGTCCTTTCCTCGGCAGAGGAGCTCAGCGTGGTCGCTGAATTGCGCCAACTTTGCGCCGCGCCCAGCTTGCGCGGCCGCGTGGCGCTGCCGCCTATGCATGAGCAAGCGGATGTCACGGCGCTTTACCAGCGCTGCGCCCGGGGGGGTGTCTTCGTCAATCCCGCTCTGCACGAGCCGTTCGGGCTGACACTCATCGAAGCCGCCGCCGCCGGCGTCCCGGTCGTAGCCACCCGAGAGGGCGGGCCTGCAGAGATCCTTGCCACCTTGGGGCACGGATTGCTGATTGACCCGCGCGACGAAGCGGCCATCGCCGCGGCGTGCCTGCGCTTGGTGAATGACCCCGAATTGCACGGCCGGCTCGCCGCTTCTGCCCGCCAGCGCATCAGCGCGTATGACTGGCGGCGCTACGCTACCAAGTCGGTTGCCGTCTACAACTCTGCGCGGCGCTCCGCCCTTCCGCGCCTTCTGGCCTGTGACATTGATAACACGCTAACCGGCTGCGCGGCTGGAGCGAAAGTCTTCGCCGAGTGGGCCAGCCGACGTGCGATGCCCTTCGTTGTGGCAACCGGTCGCGGCTTCGGGCACGCTCGCGAGGTGCTCCGGCAATGGCATTTGCCCGAGCCAGATGCCTATATCGTGGACGTCGGAACACGCATCATGATGCCAGCCGCTCATGGTGGATGGCGGGAGTGCAAGCGCTTTGCTGAGGGGCTCGACAACGGCTGGGACCGTGCGGCCGCGCTCGCGGCACTTGAATCGCTCGCCTTGCTGCCGCAGCCGCCCGACAGCGCTGGGCCACACAAGCTCAGCTACTTTGGCAGCGCTGACGATGCAGGCGCCATTCGAATAAGACTTGCCCAAGCCGGCCTGGCTGCTCGTGTCCTCTTCTCGCATGACATTTATATCGACGTGCTCGCCCCTGGCGCGGGAAAGGCTGCTGCCATCGCGGCCTATGCGGGCGCCCGCGGCATTGCTTTGGCGGACTGCATCGCCGCCGGGGACAGCGGCAACGACATTGATATGCTGGAACTGTGCGGCCACGCCATCCTCGTCTTCAACGCCGAGCCCATCCTCAATGCCCTGCCGCAGCGCCACGGGCTGCTGCGGACCAAGGCGTCACATGCGGCGGGGGTGATGGAGGGGCTGGCAATGTTAGGCTTGACACACAGCAGTTCCGCGATCACGGCATGAGACGCCCATTCGGCTACTTCGTTCACCATCAAGGGCGTGGACATGCCGAGCGCTGCGGCGCAATTGCGCATGCACTGCCGGCCGACCGGCCGCTCACCATCTTCTGCGCGCGAGGCGACATCTTCCCCGCCCTGCCGCATCACGCTCGAATTGTCACCATTCCCTCATTGTTCGAGCCGCGTGGCGACGAGGCGCGCACCATGGATCATTTCGCTACCCCGGCGACGCTGCATTGCGCGCCGCTGGGCTGGCCGGGCATTCGCCAGGCCATGGCAGTGCTGACCGGGTGGTTCGACCAGGCGGATCCGGCGCTGATGCTGTGCGACGTCTCTGCCGAGATCGCCCAACTCTGCCGCATCTGCAGCGTCCCCCACGTCATGGTTTTGCAGCATGGGGACCGCGACGATGCTGGGCATCGCGCTGCCTATGAGGGCGCCGTCGGGCTGCTCGCCCCCTTTCACGCGGCACTGGCGCAGCCGGAATGGCCGCCCGCGATGCTGGAGCGTACATGTTTTGCCGGAGGCCTCGGGGTGGAGACGCGTGTGCCCGATCGCGCCATCGCCCGTCGTCACCTCGGGCTAAGCGAGGGGCAGGAGATCATCCTGGTGATGTCGGGCAAGGGTGGCAGCGGCTTTCGGCAGGCGCCCCTCGGCGTCGGAGCACGCAGTCGTCCTGCTGCCCGCTGGATCACCATCGGCCCAGTGGAGCGCGACTGGCACGCGACGGAGCCGGCCAACATCGAGCATCGCGGATGGGTGGCGGATGCGAGCGAGCATGTGGCAGCGGCCGACCTGGTCATCGCCTCCACCGGCAACACCACCTGCCAGCAGATCCTTGCCGCTGGCCGGCCGTGGCTCGCCATCCCGGAGTGGCGGTACTTCGACGAGCAGCACCGCAAGGCGCAGGCCTTGGCCGCGGCGGGCGCTGCCTGCGTCCGGCCTCATCTGCCCTCCTCGGCCGAGGCTTGGTCGGCGGCGCTGGCGGAAACAATCCAACACCATGACCTGGCCGCTCAACGTGCACTCATCGAACCCAATCCGGCGGCGATGGCGGCGGCCTGGCTAGAACAATTGGCCGCCACCCTCTGGCCTGCCATCCAGCATCAGGGGGCCGCGTGACGATGGAGAAGGTATCGGTCGTGACCCTGGCCGGCGGCCGGCCCGAACACTTGGCCAACACGGTTCTTGGTCTTACGCGTCAGCGTCACTTGCCGGCCGAACTGATCGTGGCCGTGATGCAGGATGACCCCTACGTCTTGCCGCCTGCGCCATTTCCGGTTCGCCAGAAACGGGTCCACGGCGGGCACTTGCCGCTGGCCGCCGCGCGCAATGCCGCCGCCCGCGGCGCAATCGGCGACGTGCTGGTCTTTCTTGACATGGATTGCATTCCGGCGCCCAGCCTGATCGCGGACTATGCGGCTGGCCTGTCTCAATTGGACGGCCTTCTCATGGGAGAGGCGATGTATCTGCCAGGCGGTGCCTCCGCGCGCGGATGGAGCTGGCAAGGCTTTGAGGCCGTCGCCGTCCGGCACTCCGACAGGCGCGGCCCGCCTTCGTCGGGCATCGAAATCTGCGCCGACTATCGCTGCTTTTGGTCGCTGAACTTCGCGATGCGGCGCGACACGTTCCTGGCCGCCGGCGGCTTCGACGAGCGCTATGTCGGCTATGGCGGCGAGGATACGGACTTCGGCAAGACGCTGCACGCGGCGGGCGTCGCCATCGCCTGGATGAAAGGCGGAATTGCCTACCACCAGCACCATCCGCATCACATGCCGCCGGTGCATCACCTCGACAGCGTGGTCCGCAACGCACAACTCTTTGAGAGGAAGTGGGGTTATCGGACGATGGGCCACTGGCTGCACGCCTTCCGCTTGATGGGGCTGATTGACGACACGCCAGGCCGGCCCATTCGAATTCTGCGCCGTCCAACCGCCCGAGACTTGGCGCTCACCGGCCAGCAGCGTGACCAGCCTTATTCCAACACCACCCGCGTCATCCGTCTGTTGGAGCAGCAACCAGCGGCGGCTGTCCCGGCATGAGGATCGCCGTTCTCGCGCATGTTCGCCAGCCGATCGCGCGGCCCTTCATGGGCGGCATGGAATCGCTTACCTGGCATCTGGCCGCCGGGCTTCAGGCGCGAGGGCATGAGGTGGTGCTCTTCGCGAGTGGCGACAGCGACCCTGCCTTCACCCTCGATCCGGTGCTCGACGAGCACTATGAACGAACCTTTCCCTGGGCAGAGCACAAGGGCAGCGCGCCGCTGATAGCCCATATCGATGCGGGCTACGGGGAAGCTTGCGACCGCATTGCCGCAGGCGGCTTTGACGTCGTGCACAACAACAGCCTGCACCGCTTTCCGCTACGCCATCCAGCGGTTCCCACCGTGACGTCGCTGCATGTCCCGCCCTTCAATGCGCTACGCTGGTTTGTGAATGAAAGCCGGGGGCGGAGGCACCGGCTGACTGTCACCTCGGCAAGCCAGATGCATGCCTGGTGGCCGGACGGCGCGCCGCCGGAGGCCTCGATCCTGCACAACGGCATCGCCCCGCAGGCATGGCCATTTCAGCCGAATGGCGATGGCAGCGCCGTCTGGTGCGGACGCATCAGCTCCAACAAGGGCCCCCACTTGGCGGTCCACGCGGCGCGCGCCGCCGGACTGCCACTCACGTTGTTCGGAACCATTGAGGACCCGACGTATTTCCGTGAGGCGGTTCAGCCTGGGTTGGGCGGGGCAATCCGCTATGGCGGCCACCTGAACGACATCACCCTCGCGGCCGAGGTGGGCCGTGCCTCGGTGTTCCTCTTTACCCCATGCTGGGATGAGCCCTTTGGACTCGTAGCAGCGGAAGCAATGGCATGCGGCGTGCCGGTCGCGAGCACCGACATGGGGGCGGCGCGCGAGATCATCGGAGAAGCCGGCATATTCGTGCGCGGGGGCGATATCGCAGCGTTGGCCCGGGCGATACCCGCCGCGATCGAAATTCCGCGCGAGATCCCGCACGCCCGCGCGCTTCGCATGTTCACGCAGGACCTATGGATCCGCCGCTGCGAAGCCCTTTACGCCGAGGTCATGGAGTCGGCCCGAAAATAGGGATTCGCGCACGAATGATCACGCGTGCTGGCTCTCACGCTCGACCCTTGCCATGACTGGGAAGAGGGCAGTTCGCTTTTGATGGTCACAATTATGCACAGGCTGCGCCAACCCTTGGTGTGCGGCGGCGTTTGCCTTTCAGGATAGCGGGCGTCGCGAGGGGATCCACATGGCCAACGAAGTCACGATCAAGCCGTATCCCGGCCCGGCGGGCGGATGGGGCTCAGTGAAGTCAGTGGGAAAGCACACGCTCGATGCGGGCCGCTTGTTTTCCGGCAACCTGGCACTGCTGAAGCAGAACAAGCCGGACGGCTTCTCCTGCGTATCCTGCTCCTGGGCCAAGCCCGACAAACCCCTCGCTTTCGAGTACTGCGAAAACGGCGCGAAGGCGACGGCTTGGGAAACCACCCGCAAACGCATTCATCAGCGGTTCTTCGAGACCCACACGCTGACCCAACTCCTGGCTTGGTCGGACCATGATCTGGAAGCGCGCGGACGTCTGCTGCATCCCATGCGCCTCGACCGGGCACGCGACCGATGGGTCCGCGTGACATGGGCCGACGCTTTTCGCGAGATCGGCGGCGAATTGCGCGGTCTCGCGCCGAAGCAGACCGTGTTTTATGCGTCCGGCCGCGCGTCCCTCGAAGCGTCCTATATGTGGGGCTTGTTCGCGCGACTTTACGGCCACAACAACCTGCCCGACAGCAGCAACATGTGCCACGAAAGTACCTCAGTCGCCTTGCCAGAGGCGATAGGCGCGCCCGTCGGTACCGTGGTGCTGGATGACTTCAAAAAGACCGCCTGCATCCTCGCCTTCGGGCAGAATGTCGGCACCAACGCGCCACGCATGCTGCACCCTCTCCAGGCTGCGGCGCGGCGCGGCGTCCCCATCATCATCTTCAACCCTCTGCGCGAACGTGGCTGGGAGCGCTTCACCAATCCGCAAGCGCCGGTTGAGATGCTGACCTTCGCCGAGACCCGCATCTCCTCGGCGTATCACCAGGTGAAGGCGGGCGGCGACATCGCGGCCATCACGGGAATGTGCAAGACCCTGATCGAGGGTGATGACCCGGCAAGCGGTCGCCAATGGCTCGACCACGCCTTCATCGCCGAGCACACCCACGGGTTCGAGGCGTTCGCATCAGCCTGCCGCGCTGCGGAATGGCCTGATCTGGAAATACGATCGGGACTCGAACGCGCGGCAATGGAACAGGCGGCCGCGACCTACGCAGCTGCGGATTCGGCGATGGCCATTTTCGGCATGGGGCTGACACAGCACCGCACAGGCGTAGAGAACGTGCGGCTGGTGATGAACCTTCTGCTGCTGCGTGGAAATGTCGGCAAGCCTGGTGCCGGTGTGCTTCCGGTGCGCGGCCACTCCAATGTGCAAGGGCAGCGCACCGTCGGCATCACCGAAAAGCCGGAACTCGTGCCCCTCGACCGCCTGGCCGAGCAATACGGCTTCGAACCACCCCGTGAGCCAGGCATGAACACGGTGGAGGCTTGCGAGGGCATCATTGATGGCAGCGTGAAGGCCTTCCTCGGTCTGGGTGGCAACTTCATCCGCGCCGTCCCCGAGACGGCGGCGATGGAGGCGGCTTGGCCGCGCATGCGCCTGACGGTGCAGGTCGCGACGAAACTGAATCGCGGTCACCTCATCAACGGTGAGGTCGCGTTCCTGCTGCCCTGCTTGGGCCGTATAGAGTTGGACCAACAGGCGACCGGACCACAAGGTGTCACGTGCGAGGACACCATGGCCAAGATTCATGCAAGCCATGGCGTCATGGAGCCGGCAGGCGCCGACCTTCTTTCCGAACCCGCCATCATCGCTGGCATCGCCCAGGCAGCGCTTGCACCCAACCCGCGCGTTCCTTGGGCCGAATGGGTGGCCGATTATGGCCGCGTGCGCGATGCCATAGAGGCCACCTACCCTGACATCTTCCGTGACTACAACAAGCGCGCTTTTGCAGGTGGGTTCCATCGCCCCCTGCCTGCCCGCCAACGCCAATGGAAAACCGATACCGGCCGCGCGAATTTTCACGTACCGCTGTCCCTCAAGGAGGACTTGGCGACGGACATCGAGCGTGAGGATGTTTTGCAACTCATTACCATCCGCTCGAATGATCAGTTCAACACGACCATCTATGGTTACGAGGACAGGTTTCGTGGCGTCAGCGGAACTCGAATGGTGGTGCTGGTGAACCGCCATGATGCCAGCGGTCGCGGCTTGGCAGATGGCGACAGCGTAGATATGACAACGGCCGTCAATGACGGATTGACGCGCTGTGTCAAAGGTCTGCGGGTGGTCTTTTACGACATTCCCGCAGGCTGCTGCGCTGCCTATTTTCCCGAATGCAACCCGCTCATTCCGCTCTGGCACCACGCCGAGCGGAGCAAGGTTCCGGCGGCGAAGTCCATACCGGTTCAGATTCATCACGCAAGGGCGCTATGAGAATTCTCCCCGCCCCACTGGCGACACATGGGCAGCTCGGGTTTGCCGAGGCTTCATTCCATCAAGGCGACCGTGTCTTGGCCGAGGAGACGGCCATCGCGTTCAGTTATGACGGTGCAACCCACGCAGTCATGATGGGAACCCCGGCCGACCTCGAGGATTTCGCTTTGGGCTTCTCACTGACGGAGGGCATCATCGCCACGCCTGCGGACATCGAGGAAATGGAGGTCGTGCCGCGCGGGCTGCTTGGCATAGAAGTGCGCATGTACCTGTCCGAGGCCACCAAAGCGCGGCTGGTTCGACGTAGCCGGGCAATGGCCGGACCAGCGGGCTGCGGCCTGTGCGGCATTCAGGCTCTTGAGGACGCAGCGCGCAAATTGCCACACGTGTGTGCAGGCTTGTCCCTCCGGCCCAGCGACATCGCTGCAGCGATGTCGGCCTTGAGCGCCGCACAGCCCTTGAACCGCCAAGCCCGCGCCATCCATGCCGCAGGCTTCTGGAGGCCGCAGGAAGGTCTTCTCGCCGTTGCCGAAGATGTCGGCCGTCATAACGCGCTGGATAAAGTGGCGGGCAAACTCGCGCGCAGCGGAGTGAACGGCGCGACGGGGCTGATCGCGCTCACCAGCCGCGTGTCGGTGGAGTTGATTCAGAAAGCGGCCCGGATCGGCGCACCTGTCATCGCCGCGATCTCGGCGCCGACGGCGCTGGCCGTGCGCACGGCGGAGGCCTGCGGGATCACCTTGATCGCCGTAGCTCGCGATGGCGCCTTCGAGGCGTTTACGCATACCGCTCGGATCCATCGGGGGGCGCACGGGACACATTGAATGTGCAAGCAACGCGCGGTCAGTCGAACCAGGTCTGCTCCGCCCTCAAACCTGGCGGACCCGGTCAGACGCCCAGGCGACCCCTTGAAAGCCACCCGGCTAAAGTTTTTCTCGCAGGTTAACCAGCCAACGTCATCCAGCCGGCACCATGGCCTTGAGCTACCTGCGCGAGGGCCATCAGGTGCCAAGCCCCATGTCTCGATCAGCCGCGCCACGGTGCAGTCGGCGCCAAGCGAAAGTGGGCATCGAATCCTCGGTCGGCAGCGTCGGCGACAGCCCCGACAACGTCCTCGTCGAAGCCGCGGGCGCTGACGAACTCAGCGTCCGGCCTTGAGCCATTCGCTCCCCTCACCTTGACCGTTAACTCGCCTTGATCGCCGGCCCAACCGGTAACTCTTTGGAGGTGGAACCCGCATGCGAATTCTCGCCATCGCCCCTCGCGCTTATCTCGGCGACGTCTATCTGTCTCTCCGCCGTGAGGGCCACGAGGTCCGGGTCTTCGCAGAAGACCCTCTGGAGGAGCGGGCCTTCGGGGGCCTGATCGACTGCGTTGCTGATTGGCGTGCGGAACTCGACTGGATCGGACCGGACGGCTTGATTTTTTTTGAGCGCATCGGTCGCGGGTCCCTACAGGACGGACTGCGCGCAGAGGGCTTCCGGGTTGTCGGAGGCAGTGGCTTTGGTGACCGGTTGGAGCAGGAGCGCGAGTTCGGCCAGGCCGTGTTACGCGAGGCTGGGCTTGTCATCGCTGGCAGCAATTCTTTCGCAAACCCAGCACTCGCCCTCGACTGGCTGACACAGCACCTTGGGCGCTATGTGCTGAAGCATGACGACACTGGGCGTGCAACATTTGTCGGTGACCACCCACAGGGCGCGGACCTCGCCTTCATGCTCCGCCGCGCCGGAGAGGGTCGTGTGCTTCTCATGGAGCGTCTGGAAGGGGTGGAGATTGGGGTCGGCGCCTACTTCGACGGCACCCGCTTTTTGCGGCCTGCCTGCATTGATTTCGAACATAAACGCTTCTTCCCCGGAGAGATGGGCGAGATGACCGGCGAGATGGGCACCCTCGCTACTTATGAGAATTCCGAGCCTCTCTTCGCCGCAACGCTGGACCGCCTCGCACCTCGCTTCGCTGAGGCCAGGCACGTTGGCTATGTCAATCTCAACCTGATTGTGAACGGGCAAGGCGTCTGGCCATTGGAATTCACTTGCCGTTTCGGCAATCCCGGCTTCGCCGTCCTGGCCGCACTGCAGCCGGATGGATGGGGCGACCTGATGGCGCGCATGGCCAACGGTTCCTCGACAGACAGCCAGGCGCGCTTTGCCACACGGCGGGGCTGGTCCGTCGCCATCGTGCTGACCGTGCCACCCTTTCCCGCCAGTGACGAAACCAGCCTGCCCGAGGAGGACCCGCCCGTCTTCTTCCTCTCCCC
>JBBRVI010000120.1:0-10502 GCA_038247025.1 Acetobacterales bacterium | reverse complement strand
TGGCGCCGGACCCTGCGGTAATCTTGGCAGACGAGGCGAGCGCGGCACTGGATGTGGGTCAGGCCCTCACTCTGATGACGCGGCTGCGCAGTGCAGCGCGGGCCGGCGCGGCCGTGGCCATTGTCGCCCATGACCTCAACCTTGCATTTGGCGTATGCGACCGGATAGCTCTCCTGTCAGAAGGGTGTCTTCTCGCATACGGAACTCCGGCGGAATTGGTAGGCAACCGACAGCTGGATGCCGCCTTTGGCGTGACATTCGGCAGATGGGATGGCCCTGAAGGTGTATGCCTGGTGAGGGCGCGCATGGAGCACGATGAGGGACCGGCAGTCACTGCGGTGAGGGGGCCTCGTTAGGTTCGCACATCCTGTCAGGTAGATTTTTGCCTGATAGCAGCAATCTTGTCGCTGATTTGGGGTTTCGGTGATGAAGCCACCAAGAAGGGCCCATAGGCCATGCATCAATGCGAAGGGGGGAAAGGCGCTACCAGCCCCGCCATTGCACGTCCGGAACGGATTTCGCCTTTTTCAATCCATGTTTTGAGCTTAATTTTTACGTCCCCGGCGGGATTCGAACCCACGGCCCCCAGATTAGGAATCTGGTGCTCTATCCTGCTGAGCTACGGAGACCCGTGCGCCTCATAACACACCCCCCACCCCATCGCGAAGTCTGGCGTGACGTGCCCCGTGGCCCCAGATTGACGCCATGACCTCGCCGATTCGCCCGCGCCTGCTGATGCCCGAGGCACCGGCTCTGGTCGCTTCCCACGGCCGCGCCACGCTGCTCACCCCCGATGGCGAGGTGCTGACGCTGACCGGCGCGCGCATCGCCGAAGCCCTGGCCGAATACCCCGCGCCTTTGCTCGTCCACGCCCCCGCCACGGCCCGCAGGCTTGATCTGCCGCGCTTCCTGGATGCGCTCGATCTATTGGAACTGTTCGCCTTCGCGCTCCCGGCACAAAACGCCCCGCCCACCCCGCGCGGCTTGGCTCTGGTGCTCGACCTCCCACCCCCCGAGGATGATGAAGCTGCGGCTGCCCTCCTGCCTGAAATCGCCTCACGCCTGTTGCGCGCCCTGGCCGATGAAGCGCGCGCGCCTTCCGGCCGAGAGGCGGCGGGCATGGCCGCCCAACTCGCCTCCGCCGCTGCTTGGCCCTGGGTGCCAAGCGTCCTGGCCGCCCTCGGCCTGCCTGACGCCAGGCCCGAGCGCAACGCCTTCAAAACCTGGCGCCGCCTGCCCGATTGGGAGGAAACCGCCGCCCCACCGCCGCCCGCCAGCCACTCGGTCAGCGGCGCCGATGCCCGCCGCCGCCTGGCCGAAATGCTGGGCGGCGGGGCCGAGCAACGCCCCCAGCAGGCCGATTTCGCCTCCGCCGCCGCAGGTGCCTTCGCGCCCCGCGAAACCGAGGGCTCACCCCACATGATCCTGGCCGAGGCCGGCACCGGCACCGGCAAGACGCTGGGCTACATCGCGCCGGCCAGCCTCTGGGCCGAGCGCAACGGCGCGCCCGTCTGGATCAGCACCTACACGCGCAACCTCCAGCGTCAGATTGACCAGGAGCTGATGCAGCTCTTCCCCGACCCGGAGGAGCGGCGCGCGCGCGTGGCCGTGCGCAAGGGCCGGGAGAACTACCTCTGCCTGCTCAACCTGGATGAGGCACTCGGCCAGTCGGGCGTGCGGCAGATGGCGCTGCCGCTCGCACTGGTGGCGCGCTGGGCGGGAGCCACGCGCGATGGCGACATCCAGGGCGGGGATTTCCCCGGCTGGATCGGTGAGCTCTTCCCCCCCGGAACGCTGCTGGGCCTGGCCGACCGCCGCGGCGAATGCATCCGCTCGGCCTGCACGCATTACAAGAAATGCTTCGTGGAGCATTCGATCCGTCGCGCGCGCACGGCAAGGCTGGTGGTGGCGAACCACGCGCTGGTCATGGTGCAGGCGGCCCTGGGCGGCGGCGAGGACGGCAAGCCCACGCGCTATGTCTTCGACGAAGGCCACCACTTGTTCGACGCAGCCGACAGCGCCTTTTCCGCCGCGCTGACCGGCGTGGAGGCGGCCGAACTGCGCCGCTGGCTGCTGGGCGCCGAGGGCGGGCGCTCGCGCGCCAAGGGATTGCGCGCGCGCATCCAGGAATTGGCCGGCGACATCCCCGAATTGATCGCCCCCATGGAGGCGGCACTGCATGCCGCGCGCTGCCTGCCCGGTGGCGGCTGGTATGGGCGGATGGGCGATACAGTGCTGCTGCCCGATGCCAATGCGACCGAGCTTTTCCTGCATGCAGCCCGCACGCAAATTCTGGCCCGCGCGCCGGAGGATGACGGCATCTACACGCTGGAAGTGGACCTCCATCCCGTCAGCGAAGCCGTCGCCGATACGGGGGCGGCGCTGTCGGAAGCCCTGCGCGGCCTCGAAGTGCCCCTCACCCGCCTGCGTGACGCCCTGGCCGGCAAGCTGGAAAGCACCGAAGGCGATGACGAGCAGGAAGTGGGCGAGCGCATCCGGCTGGAGACCGCCATGCGCGGCATCGAGCGCCGCGCGCTGCTGCCCGTCTCCGCCTGGCGCGCCATGCTGGCCCAGCTTTCCACCACCCAGGCCGAACCCGGCACGCGGCCCGTGATGGTGGATTGGCTGCAACTGGACCGCCGCGACGGGCGCGATGCGGATGCCGGGCTGCATCGCCATTGGCTGGACCCCACCATCCCCTTCGCGCAGGTGGTGGCCGCCCCCGCGCATGGGCTGCTCATCACCTCTGCCACGCTCACCGATGCCGCCAAGCGCGATGACCCCGAAGCCGCCTGGCGCGAGGCGGAGGGGCGCACAGGTGCCGCCCATCTGCCGCTGCCGGCCATCCGCGCCGCCCTCCCCTCGCCCTTCGATTATGCAACCAATACCCGCACCTTCATCGTGACCGATGTGGATGCGCGCCAATCCGGCCCGGTGGCGAGCGCGATGCAGCAGCTTTTCCTGGCCTCAGGCGGCGGCGCGCTTGGCCTTTTCACAGCAATCCGCCGCTTGCGCGAGGTGTCCGCGCGCATCGCCCCCGCCCTGGAGGCGCGCGGCATCCCGCTCTATTCCCAGCATGTGGACGCGATGGACAATGCCACGCTGGTGGACATCTTTCGCGCCGAGGAAAACTCCTGCCTGCTGGGGACGGACGCCATGCGCGATGGCGTGGACGTGCCCGGCCGCGCGCTGCGGCTGCTGGTATTCGACCGCGTGCCCTGGCCGCGCCGCACCATCCTGCACCGCGAGCGCCGGCTGCATCTGAGCGAAGGCAACCCGCAGGACTATGACGACACCCATGCACGCCACAAGCTGCGTCAGGCCTTTGGCCGCCTGATTCGCCGCACGGATGACAAGGGCGTGTTTGTCCTGCTGGACCGCGCCTGCCCATCGCGCGTGCTGGCCGGCCTGCCCGACGGTGTGACACCTGAGCGCGTAACCCTGGCCGAGGCGGTGGCGCGGATAAAGGACTTGCTGGCGCCCTAGCCTGCGCGCCACACTCGCCACGGCAAGGAGAGCATGACATGGGTAGGGTCCTGGACGATATGGCCATCGCGCGGTTCCGGCGGGACGGCTATCTCGCGCCGCTCAGCGCTTGTTCTGCCGCGCAGGCCGAAGCCTGGCACCAGGATGTGTTGCGGTGCTGCGGCGGGGTGGAGCGCCCAGTCTCCGAAGCGGGCATCCGCCAACCCTCAACGCGCGTGAAGCCCTACCTGCTTTTTCCCTGGGCGGCTGAACTGGTGCGTCATCCTCCGATCCTGGATGCGGTCGAGGACGTGATCGGGCCCGACATCCTGATTTTTCATACCACGCTCTGGTGGAAGCAAGCGGGCAGCGATGGCTTCGTGCCCTGGCACCAGGACGCGACCTATTTCGGCCTCGCGCCGCATGAGCACGTTACCGCCTGGATCGCCCTCACGCCGAGCCGTGAGGAGAGCGGCTGCGTCACCATACTGCCCGGCTCGCACCGCCACGGGCAATTGCCGCATGCGGACCGCAAGGACCCGCGCGTGATGCTCTCGCGCGGTCAAAGCGCTGATGTTGCCATAGATGAGCGTGCGGCCGTGCCGATCCCGTTGGAGCCGGGGCAGTTCTCGCTGCACGACACGCTGGTGCTGCACTCCTCGGCGCCGAACCGCGCAGCACATGACC
This sequence comes from Acetobacterales bacterium, assembly GCA_038247025.1. GTDB lineage: Bacteria > Pseudomonadota > Alphaproteobacteria > Acetobacterales > Acetobacteraceae > Roseococcus. Next base: position 6,350 of record JBBRVI010000120.1, on the reverse strand, counting down.
GCATCGGCCTCGGCATCAGCTACATCCCCGCACGCGTGCGCCATGTGGGCCCGACGCGGCTCTCGGCGACGCTGGTGCGCGGCGCGAACACGCATGGGCATTTCGACCTGGAGCCGCATCCCGGGGCGGAGGCGGATGCGGCGGCACGTGCCGCGCATGCCGATAGCATTTCGCGCTTCTGGATCGCGAGTGAGTCCATCCCGGAGATGAAGCTCGCGCATTGATGGGCTGCGGTCTTTGGCCTAGGCTTGGAGCATGCACAGCTTCTCGCGCCGCCCCCTCCTGCTATCGTTGCTTCTCGCACCCGCGGCTGCTCGCGCGCAGGGCTTCCCCCAGCGGCCCGTCCGCCTCATCGCGCCCTTTGCGGCGGGGGCCAGCCTGGACGCAACGGCCCGCCTCTTTGCGCGGTTCCTGGAGGCGCGCTGGGGCCAGCCCGTCGTGGTCGAGAACCGCACCGGTGCCGCCGGCAATATCGGGGGCGAATTCGTCGCGCGTGCGGCGCCGGACGGGCTGACGTTACTGGTCTCGCCCACCGGGTTGATGACGGTCAATTCCTCACTCTACACCAACCTCGCCTTCTCCATCGAGAATGACCTGACCGCGGTGGCCATGCTTGGCTCGCTGCCCAATGTGATGGTGGTGCCCAGCGCCACTGCACCCACGAATGTCGCGCAGTTCCTGACTGTGATGCGCGCGGCGGGGCGGCCAGTGCTCTATGGCTCGCCCGGCGCGGGCAGCCTTGTGCATCTCTCTGCTGAGTTGTTCCTGCGCGAGGCTGGGTTGGAGGGTACGCACGTGCCCTATCGCGGCAGCGCGCCTGCACTGGTGGACCTCGTCGCTGGGCGAATTGACGTGATGTTCGAGAACCAGCCCGGTGCCCTGCCACTGATCCGCGATGGCCGCCTTCGGGCGTTGGCCGTCACGGCGCCCACGCGCAGTACTGCCCTGCCCGATGTCCCCACCACCGCCGAGGCAGGGCTGCCAGGCACCGTCGCCGTGCCTTGGTTCGCGCTGTTTGCGCCCGCGCGCACGCCGGCCGATATCCTGGAGAAGATCGCCGGCGATGTGGCGGCCGGCCAGCAGGACGCCACACTGCGCGCCAGCCTTGATGCGCTGGGCCTCACGCCTGAAACCCTGGGCCCAGCCGCGCTCAATGCCCTCGTGACGCGCGAACGCGCGCGCTTTGGCGCCGTGGTGCGCGCCGCCAATATCCGCGTGGAGTGAACAAGATGGCCGGTTATGAACAGGTCCATATAGACTTCATCAACGGGCCGGACATCGAGGCCCTGAATCTGACCGATGACGAGATCATGGGTGCCATCGAGAAGAGCCTCGCCGCCCAGGGTCGCGGCCATACGGTGGTGGACCCGCGGCTGCACCACATGCCAGGCGTCGCGAACGGGCATTTCAACGTGCTGCGCGGCTATGTGGGAGAGGAAATCGGGCTTTCCGGCGTGAAGGTCGTCGGCGATTTCGTGGACAACTACAAGGCGAACCTGCCCAGCGAACTGGCCACGCTGCTGCTGCTGAACCCCGCCAACGGCATGCCGCTCGCCATCCTCGATGCGTCGCACATCACCGATATGCGCACGGGCGCGGTAAGTGCGATGGGGGCCAAATACCTGGCGCGGAAGGACTCGAAAATCCTCGGCCATATCGGCGCGCGCGGGACGGCCTATTGGAACGTGCGGCTGTTGGACCGGCTGTTCGATTTCGACGAAATCCGCGTACATTCCCGCCGACCTGAAAGCCAGGAGGCTTTCGCACTGAAGCTGGAGCAGGATCTTGGCAAAAAAATCACCCGCTGCACGAATTGGGAGAGCGTGATCCGTGGCGCGGACATCGTCGTCGAGGCCTCGCGCCTGAGCGAACCCACGCCACTCTTCAAGACGGAATGGGTCAAGAAGGGCGCGCTGGTCATGCCCTATGGAACGATGAGCGCGCTGGAACTGAGCCTGACTGACATCATGGACAAGATGCTCATGGATGACTGGGGCCAGGCGCGTTCGGGCAAGTTGGGCGCGATGCGCCAGCATGTGGACGCGGGTAAGCTCTCGGAGGAGACACTCTACGCCGAGCTGGGCCAGGTGGTGGCCGGCTTCAAGCCAGGACGCGAGCGCGAGGATGAGACCATCCTGCTCTGGCATCGCGGGCTTTCGCTGAGCGATATCGCGCTCGGCCACACCATCTGGACCAAAGCGCGCGCCATGGGGCTGGGCCAGCGGCTGCGCTTCTTCTGAGAGGCTGGCCTTCTTGAAGGCTACCCCCATATCGGCTCACGTCCCGGCTATGGTAGACACCGGCATCCATCTTTCGCTCCCAAGGACTGCCGCCCATGAACGAGAACACCGCCCGCTTCCTCCCCGCCCGCTTCTTCCAGGCCGGCGTGGCCGAGTCCGACCCCGAGTTGGCGGCCTCCATCGCCCATGAACTGACCCGCCAGCAGGATGGGATCGAGCTCATTGCGTCGGAAAACATCGTCAGCCGCGCCGTGCTGGAGGCGCAAGGCTCGGTGATGACGAACAAATACGCCGAGGGCTATCCGGGCCGGCGCTATTACGGCGGCTGCGAGTTCGTGGACGTGGCCGAGACACTTGCCATCGAGCGCGCCAAGGAACTCTTTGGCGCGAAATTCGCCAATGTGCAGCCCCATAGCGGCGCTTCCGCCAATATCGCGGTGTTCTTCGCGCTGTTGCAACCCGGCGATACCTTCCTGGCCATGGATCTGGCGGCGGGCGGGCATCTGACGCATGGCGCGCCAGTGAACTACTCCGGCAAGTGGTTCCACCCGATTGCCTATGGTGTCCACGCAGATACGGGCCTGCTGGACTACGAAACGATGGAGCGCCTAGCGCGCGAGCAGCGCCCCAAGCTCATCATCGCCGGTGGGTCGGCCTATTCGCGCGAAATTGATTTCCCCCGCTTCCGCGCCGTGGCGGACGAGATTGGTGCCATTTTCATGGTGGATATGGCGCATTACGCGGGGCTGGTGGCTGGCGGCGCCTATCCCTCGCCCGTGCCGCATGCGCATGTGACGACCACCACCACCCACAAAACCCTGCGCGGCCCGCGCGGTGGCCTGGTGCTGACCAACGACGAAGCCATCGCGAAGAAGATCAATTCGGCGATGTTCCCCGGCCTTCAGGGCGGTCCGCTGATGCATGTGATCGCCGCCAAGGCCGTGGCCTTCGGCGAGGCGCTGCGCCCGGACTTCCGCGCCTATTCCAAGCAGGTGGTGGCCAATGCCCGTGCGTTGGCCGATGAGCTGGTCAGCCAGGGCGTGAACATTGTCTCGGGCGGCACCGACAGCCACCTGATGCTGGTGGACCTCCGCCCCAAGGGCCTGACGGGCAAGGCCGCCGAGGCCGCCTTGGGCCGCGCGCACCTCACCTGCAACAAGAACGCCATCCCCTTCGACCCCGAGAAGCCAATGGTGACCAGCGGTGTGCGCCTCGGCACGCCTGCCGGCACCACGCGCGGCTTTGGCGAGGTGGAGTTCCGCGAGGTGGGCCGCATGATCGGCCGCGTGCTCGATGGCCTGGCGCAAGCCAATGCACCAGAGGCGAACAGCGCGGTAGAGCAAGCCGTGGCAAAGGATGTGCAGGCCCTTTGCGCCAAGTTCCCGATTTATTGAGCCCATGGCGCCGCGCGGTCTGAACGCCTGCCATCCCGCGAGTATCCGGCCGCACGGCGGCCGGCGCGCACCGACAGCTCTCGCACTCCACGCGCCGTGCCGCGGGCACGCCTTCGCCTCGACCGCTTGAGGGCATAAAACATGCGCTGCCCTTATTGCGGGAATGAGGACACCCAGGTGAAGGACAGCCGTCCCTCTGAGGACGGCTCCTCCATCCGCCGCCGCCGCTTCTGCGCGGCTTGCGGCAACCGCTTCACCACTTTCGAGCGCGTGCAATTGCGCGAACTGACGGTCCTAAAGACCGACGGCCGCCGCGTTCCGTTTGACCGCGACAAGCTGGGCAAATCCATCAAGATCGCATGCCGCAAGCGCCCGGTGGATGATGAGCGCATCGAGCGCATCCTCAACGGGATCCAGCGGCGGCTCGAGATGGAAACCGAGGCCGAAATTCCCTCGCGCCGGATTGGCGAGATGGTGATGGAAGCGCTGAGGGGCGTGGACCAGGTGGCCTATGTGCGCTTTGCCTCGGTGTATCAGAATTTCTCCGAAGCCAAGGACTTTCAGGCGTTTCTGGGTGGTCTGGACGCGCCGTAATGCGGGATGACGCTGCCCATATGCGTGCCGCCCTGCAGCTCGCGGCGCGCGGCCTGGGCAATACCTGGCCCAATCCGGCGGTGGGCTGCGTGCTGGTAAAAGATGGCGCGGTGATCGCCCGCGGCTGGACCCAGCCCGGCGGCCGCCCCCATGCGGAAACCCAGGCGTTGGACCGCGCGGGCGAAGCAGCGCGCGGCGCCACAGCCTATGTGACGCTGGAACCCTGCTCCCATCACGGCCGCACGCCACCCTGCTGCGATGCGCTGATCCGTGCGGGCGTGGCCCGCGTGGTGGTCGCCACGCGCGACCCGGATGCGCGCGTGGATGGCCGTGGCTTCGCTCGGCTGCGCTCGGCCGGCATCACCGTGGAGGAGGGCCTGTTCGGCGAGGAGGCCCGCGCGCTGAATGCCGGCTTCTTCCGCCGCATCACCCAGGGCCTTCCGCTGGTGACGCTCAAGCTCGCTTCCACGCTGGATGGCCGCATCGCCACCAGCACGGGCGAAAGTCGCTGGATCACGGGGGCCGAAGCCCGCCGCGAGGTCCATGCGTTGCGCGCGCGGCATGACGCGGTGATGGTGGGCAGCGGCACCGTCCTCGCCGACGACCCGGACCTGACCTGCCGCCTCCCCGGCATGGAGCGCGTGCCCATGCTGCGCGTGGTGGCCGATGCGCGGCTACGCACGCCTCCGACCGCACGGCTGGTGCGCGAGGCGCGCAGCGCACCCACCTGGCTTTTGACAGGCGCGGGGCATCGCCCTTCGGCACTTTCCCCCTATATCCAAGCCGGGGTGGAGGTGGTGACCATCCGCCGCGCAAATGGCGGCGGGCTGCAACCCCGCCCCATGCTTTCGGCACTCGCCGCGCGCGGCGTGACCCGCGTGATGGTCGAGGGTGGTGCGGGGCTGGCTGCTGCCCTGCTTCGAACTGGGCTTGTGGACCGGCTCGTCTGGTTCCATGCCCCCGGCACCATGGGCACCGAAGGCTTGGCAAGCCTGGGGCCACTGGGCGTCACGCTGCTCGCCGGCATGCCGCGTTTCCGGCTGATGGAGACGCGGCAGCTCGGTCCAGATGTGATGAACGACTACACCAAGGAGTAAGGCGCATGTTCACCGGAATCATCACCGCCCTGGGCACCCTGCGCGAGGTCCAGCCCATCGGGCAGGGGTATGACATGCGCCTGGTCATGGGCGTGGCGCCAGAGTTTCTGACGAGCGCGCAGCTGGGCTGTTCCATCGCCTGTTCAGGCATCTGCCTGACCGCGGTGGAGCTGAATGGCGATAGCTTCGCCGTGGATGCGAGTGCCGAAACCCTGGCCCGCACCACCATGGGGCGGTGGCGCGCAGGCGGGCGCGTCAATCTGGAGCGCAGCCTGAGGCTGGGGGACGAATTGGGCGGGCATCTCGTCTCCGGGCATGTGGATGGCGTGGGGGAGGTGCTGAGCGCCATCCCGGAAAATGCATCGGTCCGCTGGCGCTTTCGGGTGCCGGGGGCGATTGCGAAATACATCGCGGTAAAGGGCAGTGTGGCCATTGATGGCGTCTCGCTGACGGTCAATGAGGTTGACGCGGATAGCTTCGGGGTCAACATCATCCCCCACACCGCCGCCGTCACCAGCTTTGCCACATTGCAACCGGGGGATGCGGTGAATATCGAGATTGACACGCTGGCACGCTACGTCGCCCGGCTCATGGAGTTTTCCCAATGAGGAAGTTTTTGGCGTGAGCGTCACCACCAAGACCACCAGTTTCCATGAGTTCATCTCGCCGGCCGAGGAACTCCTCGAAGAAGCCCGGCGTGGCCGCATGTTCATCCTGGTGGATGACGAGGACCGCGAGAATGAGGGCGACCTGGTTATCCCCGCGCAGTTCGCGACGCCGGACGCCATCAACTTCATGGCCCGCTTCGCGCGCGGGCTGATCTGCCTTGCGATGACGCGCAGCCGGGTCGAGCAACTCGGCCTGCCGCTCATGGCGCAGTCCAATGGTACCCGGCACCAGACGGCCTTTACCGTCTCGATCGAGGCGCGCGATGGCGTGACCACCGGCATCAGCGCCGCCGACCGAGCGCGCACCGTGGCGGTGGCCATCAACCCAGAGCTGAGCCGCGAGCATATCGTCACCCC
>JBBRVI010000119.1:0-10569 GCA_038247025.1 Acetobacterales bacterium | reverse complement strand
GTGACGCTGGCGGCGAACCGCGGGCTGGGCTGGATGCTCGATACGTCCCAGGCCAAGGAGTTCGCGCTGGCGCATTGGCTGACGGTCGGCGCGTCGGGCGGGCGGCTCTTCGTGCGCGTGTTCGATGGCGCGGGGAATGTGCGGGCCGACATTGCGGGAGATGTGCTGGCCTCGATCACCACCATGCAGTGGAACGGGCCGGCCAAGGGCTGGAACGCCGGTGCGCCGATGGATGATGCCAACTTCAATCGGCGCCAGACCATCCGCGTGGGCGCCGCCGTGTCATACGCGCAGGTGGGAGTGATCGGCTTCGACGGGCCGATCGATCTGCAATCGCTCCGGCTCTACGGGCTACCGGAGGCCGCACCGGCGGTGCTGAACGGCACGCCGCTTCTGCCGCAGTCTGGGCAGCGGGAGTTCGCGGCCGAGGTTTCCTGGGACCTGCCGAGCCTGGCACCGGGGGCGACCTCGCTGCTCGACGTCACGGTGAGCGGAGCACGGGCAGGCGACTTGGCGCAGGCGTCGCTGGTGTCGTCCACGCGGTTCATCGAGCTCGACGCCGCGGTTTGGTCGAACAACACAGTGCGGGTGATGGCGCGGAACATCTCGGGGGCGACGTTTGATCTTGCGGCGGTGACCTTGTCGGTGGGGGTGGCGAAGCGGCGGGTGCCGTGAGGCGGATAGCGACTGCGGCGCGATCGCCTCCGCACCCGCCTCCAATCATGCGGCCGACCCTATGACGGCCGGCCTGGTGGGCACCAGCGGGATCGCCGCCATCCTCACCATCACCCTCGATCTGCCCCTCGTGAAGCGTCTCCGACGGTCCCCGCACTTATGGGTCCGGGTCCCCATCGCAACCGACACCAAGATAATAAAACCATCTCTGGGAACTGGCGCCGACGAAAAAGAGCAACAAACTGCCCTTGCCCTACCTGCGATCCGCTGAGTTTGGGCACCTGCGGCGCGAGGGCCAGTGCCATCATAGTTAAAGCGCGCAATCGAGACCCGCAGAACCGACGCCCTGCGGGTCACCGAAACGGATCGGCCAGCCTGCACGTCCCAGAACCCAGACTGCCCTGATGAAATCCGCGTCGTGCTCCGCCCCGCCCACACCAAACCGAATCACTTTAGGCGCAGCGACACCCGAGGTTTCCAGAGGCGTCCAAACCACGAAAACCCCCGGCCGCTATAGCCAAGTGCACTGATCCCGAAGCTTGACCGCGCGCCGGTGATATTCGACGCCGGTCTTGCCCCATTTTTCCTGTAAGCTGCGCCCATGCGGCTTCAGGAACTCGACAAGGATGGCCTTGCCGGCCTTGATTCCGTCGATGAAGGCTAGTTCGAGGCTTTGCTGCAGTCGCGTGGCCTCGATATAGGCGGCGCCGTGCGTCAATTCGGCGAGCTCATTCAGGAAATCCCGCGCGTATTTATCCAACGACGCCTGGTTGAGAATGATCAGTTCATTTGGCCAGACATCGGTGTTGACATGACCATTCGGGTCGAAATTGTCCAAAGCAATCGGTAATCCGGTTGCATCAAAATCAAAGTTGTTCAGCTTCATACCCAATTTTTTATTGAAATATACGGACTGGATGCGGTCCTTGTTACCTGTCAGCATATCGAACAGGGCGATTCTCCCCAGCATCTTCCAATTTTTGGGTGTGAATAGCTTTTGATGAACAACCTGAAGTTTCCGCTTTGTCGCGATCGACGTCCCCTGCGTGGCATCGACGATCAGGGCGTTTAAATTATCCTGGATCTCTCTGAACTCGACCTTGCAGACAAGCATATTCGTAGCATTTCGATTTTTCGTCAGATCGCTCAGGAGCTGCGGATACGAGTCGAGATCGACTGGCGGATCCCTGGGATCGGATGGAACATACCTTTTCCCGTTCGGCACCCGAGCCACCTGAATGGCTTCAATATCTTCGGGCTTCGCCAGAACCGCCGAAGTGGTGTCCTCGAAAAGATTGGCTGCCAGAAATCCGATACAGTCAAGTCGTTCGACCTTGTTCGAAACTTCGTACTTCAACACGCCTTTGTGACCGAGCGCGTTTCGCAGGATCCAAACCTTGTTATGAACCTGCTCGACCCCGCTAATGTTCCACTCGGCGATCGGCTTGTTGATGTCGAGGTTCGTGTCGTCTTTCCTCAGCATGCTCCATTGATAGAAATGCTTGGCCTCGCCCTCCTTCTGCCCCGGGTCCAGCAACAGGAAGCCCAGCCTGCTGAAGCCCGCCGGGTGGCCCTCATCGTCCAGCCTTGTCGGGCGCAGATGGTAGATTTTGAGCGTGCCGCCCTTCAACGGCCATCGAGCGCCGCGCGCATTGAGTTGCGATGGCATCTTGCAGCCCTTCTTGCCGACGACGCGGGCGATATCAGCGAGGATCGCGCCCAGGATCCCTTCGAAATTCAGCTCGGCCAGGCTGTCGCGCAACGGGCTGTCCGGAAAGAACTGCACCGTTGCCGGCGACTCACTCGACATCCAAGCAAATCCCCACGTTTGCGCCACCGCACCGAGGTCATGAAATTCAATGCTCTTCTCGTCCTGCCACAGTAGCATCGCCGATTTCTTGCTCTTGACCGAACGCCGCCATCCACAGCTGCTGACACCCGGCTTGACGGCGCTTTCGATGACCCAACGCATGATGGTATCTTCCCTGTCCTGGTTGCGTTCGAAGACGCCTAGACTTTCTGGAGCTTGATCTGCACGCGGCTGCCCATCGCGGTGATCTGCGTCTTGAACAGCGTCGCCCTGTCGGACCACGCCTTGCTGCCGCCAGTAGTCACCACATCGCTGAAACGGGTTGCCGTGCCCCATTGGCGTGATTTCTCCGCCAGGTCCGTCAGGGCCGCGTGCAGGGCGATCCAGAAGGCGGCGAAGCCATACTGCTGTTTGTCGGCATCCTTGTCGGGGCCGAAGAGCAGCGGATTGACCCATTTCAGGAACGCCAGCGCCGAATCATCCAGCCCCGGTGCCCCGCCGAGGGCATGGCAGGATGCTTCGATCTCGGCGCTCGCCGTGCTCCAGCTCTCCTTCGATGAGCCGATCGCCTCGGCCAGATCTGCAAGCGTCTCCGCCCGCGCGGCGATGTCGTCATCCACGGCGCCGAAGGTGAGCGCCATGGCCGTCATCGCATCCCGCGCATTCACGTAGTTCTGCAGGCTTTTTTCCATCACGAGATCGAGGTGGCTGCGCAGCGCCTTCCGTGCCGCCTTGTTGGGATGAATGATGGCGGCGTCGATCGCCTCCTCGAACAGTTTGCAGAACAGGCCAGGGTTGGGCGGCTTCAGGAAGGGGCTAAACGCCGCCTTCTGCACGGCCCAGCCCGGGATCTCGGCATCGGCGGGAAGCTTGATGGTCGCGGGCAGTTCGTAGCTTGCATCCGCCTTCAGCCGGCGCCACGCCGCGTCACACGCCGTCATCAGCTTATCCATCCGCGCCTGGATGGCGGTGAGTTCCTGCACCGAGACGGTGAATTGGCTCGATGTCGCCTTCGCATAGGCGACCGCGTTCGCGACGACCCGTGCCTTGAGGTAGACCTCGTTCAGCAGGTCGCGCTTGCGCTCGTATTCCGCGCGGTCGATCGAGAGTTCGCCGAACTGCCGGTATTTCGGCGAATAGGATTCCAGGATGGCGTAAAGCGGCACGCCATGCCGCGGCGTATGGAGCGGCAGGTCGGCGGCCGCTTTGACCAGCCCCTCAATCGTCACCTCCACCTTGTGGTAGTCGAGCGGGTCATTGTTCTGCAACCGCGGATCGAGTTGCTCGATCGGCTTGCCGCGTGGCGGCGCGGCGCCGCCCCCGCCACTAACGGGCACGGGCACTGGCGCGGCCTCGCTCTCGTCATCCACGAGGAATTCCTCGTCCTCGTCGCCGTCGTCATCATCCTCCTGGCGGATCGGAACGCGATTGGCCAGAACGATCGGGGCGATTGGCGCGGGCGGCCCAGAACCAGTCCCGCCAGCTGGCCCCGGCGGTGGCGTCGGGCGGCCTGCGGATTGCGCGACCGACTTGATGGCGGAACCCTCCATCCCCGCATAGATGACCTCGATGCGGCTGGTCAGGTCCGTGCGCGCCGACCATCGCTGCCAATTGGAGGCGAACTTGCCGCTGGCGGTGAGCGGGCCGCTCTTGTAGCCGCCGCCGATCTCGGCCTTGATCTCCGTGAGGGCCTGCTGCGAGGTGGCCTTGATCTCTGCGAGCCCAATCAGATAGCCGCCGGTAACCCAGCCGCTGACGAAGTAGTCACCGAAGCCGGCACGGAACTTGTTGTCATCATAGCGGTCCGTGTCGAAACGCGGGGCGATTTCGAAGCCGGCAACACGGAATTCGGTACTCTGCACGAAGCAGAGGACCATGAAGTAGAGGTTGTATGAATCGAATTGCGTCGTCTTGAGGAAATTGCCGACGCTGTTGGCGGAAAACGCATCGTAGCCGAAATCCAGCTCGGTCCCGAGCTGAAGCACCTCGCGCATTTTCTCGATGCTCTCGATCTGGAGCACCCGCTCCTGCACGTATTGGCCCTGCACGCCGTCGCGTGCCCCGTGGCTGGTCAACGTCCCACGATCCGGCGCCGCGGAGGAGAGCACGGTTCGGGTAACCGTGTCATAGCCGCTGCCGGAATCCATGCCGGATTGCCAAGGAACCAGCAGCATGCCCCCCTGCCCCCGCGCGCGGATGGGCGTAACCCCCTCCGGCATGCCGGGCTGGCGGGGGTTGGACGCGCCGCTCATGCCCGCAGCCCCGCCTTGATGGTCTTGATCTCGCTGACGTAGGCGGAATTGACGAAGGCTGTGCAGTCCTTGATCAGGTTCTCGTAGGCTGCCACCACACCCAGCTTCTTGAGCAGCTTGATGGGCGATTCCCAGGCCTGTGCCCCGGGGAGGCCGTCCAGTCCGATCGTCGGTCCCGTCACGGATTTGAGGTCGGCGGCGATGTTGGTCCACATGCCGGCGATCTTGCCCAGTGCGTCGGCGGCGCCGTCCATCACCTCCAGCATCAGCTGGAACATGGAATCCATGGTCTTGAAGAAAACCTTGACCTCATTGTACCGCTGCACGCGTTCGACCCGGCTTTGGAAGTCGTCCATCTGCCGTTTGAACTCGGCCGCCTGCGCCGCCATGACGCTCATCGCGATCAGGAAGACGAGCGTGCCGAAGGGCGGAAGCACCACCATCCCGAAGCTGGAGCCGACGGCGCCCGAGGTCATCCCGGCCCATTTCGCGTTGAAGCTGCGGACATCCTCCTGCAGCTTCGTGATGAGCTGATCGACATCGCCTTTCTGGAGCTTGTGCGCCTCCTCCCAGGCCTCCATCGTCACCTCCTCCCCGGCTAGCCAATCCTTGTACTTGCCCTGGACATCGGCAGACTCATCGTGGTCGGCGAGGATGTCCACCCGGTAGCCGAGGGCCTTGTCGCGCATGCTGATCGCGTGCTGGTGGTTGCGCTCCGCGGCCTCCTTCAGTCCATCGACCACCTCCTGGAACTCGTCCCTCACCGCCTGCCGCGCATCGGGCGATAGCTTGGCCCAGGCGGCGGGGGCAAGCTTCTCCTTGCTCTGCCGGCTAAGTTCCTCGACCGTCACCATAGAGAGTGTCGCGTACTCCTTGATCGGACGCGCCACGTCCAGCATCTCGCCCAGCAGAGGTTCCCATCGGGCGGCGTTTTTCTTCGCGCGCTTCATCAAGTCCGGCACGCTCAGGACCGGCACGCCGTGGCGATTCACCGCGATCATCCCAGGCTGATCGGCCGGCGTCGGGGGCGGGGTCAACACGCCGATGGTGTGCGCATAGGAGTACATGGCCCCCACCCAGCCGAGGTTGAGGAAGGCCTTCGTTTGCTCCTTGATGGCGGTGACGGTCGCTGCTTCGTCTTCGTTCGGCATATCCGTGTCTTCCCTTAAGAGTTCGTATTTCGAAATCGGCGCCGGATGCGTGCCCTACGCCGTCATGAAGCCATGCGGTTCCGAGGCGGCGACGTAGGCGGCCGCGCGCTCCGCTACCCGGCGGATGCTCGCCAGCTGGACGCGCGCATCGGTTCGCGAATGCGTCCACTTGCGCTTCGCCTCCGCGCCGCCTCTGCCCATCGGCGCCATCGCGATCGCAAGGTCCTGGCCGATGTTCAGCCAGGTTCCGCGCTGCAACTGCGCGAGGTGCACGAGGTCGGTCACGCCCCGCAGGTGCTGCGCAAAATCCTCGATCAGCGCCTGCAGGGCCTCCTTCGGGCGCAGCTCCGCGTCCTCACGTTCCCAGGCGTCGATTGCGCGCCGTTCGTTGGGATTGATTTGGAGCAGCATCTCGATCTCCCGCCTGTTCGAGGACAATTCCCTTCGCTTCGCCACCAGCGCGGCGGGATCGGGGATGATGGCGGTGGCGCCCGCCATCACGGCCGTCGCTTCGTCGCGAAGCCGCTCCAGCACATGCGCGTGGTCCCGTGCCGTATCAAGGTAGAATTGCTCCTGCCGCTGCATCGGCAGGAGGATCTGCCAGGACAGGTCGAAGAGCCCCGAGAGATGCGTCAGCGTCGAGGGATTCTTGTCGAAATCGGGCTCCTCGGTCCGGCCGATCGCAATCTCGAGGGTGGGAATGAGCTCCTGCGCATGCTTGACGAGGATGGCCGCCCGGCCCTGCTCATGCTGCAAGGCCTGGATTGCCGGCAGCGCCCGCGCCTTCCAGGCAGCCATCGCCTTTGCGACCTCGGCATGGGTCACGCGCCCTGGCCCTGGCCCCGGCTTCGGCACGGGCTCATGATCTGGTGCCGCCGAACAAAGTCTCGGCGGCGGTCATGGCACGGTTCAGCAGGCGGTGCACGGGCCAATGCAGGCTGCCCGAGGTCGAGCGAGGCAAGCGAGGTCACCGTGCCACCCGGCGCGCCCGGCGTCACCGCGCCAAGCCACGAATACAGCAGTTGCGAGAGCAGCACCCCGAAGATCACGCCCATCACCCAGCGGGTCCAGCAGGTGCCCTGGTAACTCGGATCGTAATTGCCCGCGGCGATGTAGACGTTGAGTTTCTGCAGGATGGAGAAGCAACTGCCGAGCGAGGCGGCCGAGAGCAGGAACAGTTCGACCTGCAGCAGCGCCAGGCCCTCGGATTGGAGGAACGACTTGGCCATGTTCTCGGCGTTCACGTCCGATGCGAGGCTCACTACCAGCGTGGTAGCGAGCGAGACCGCGGTCAGCACCAGGAATTGCCGCTCCAGCGGAACCGCGCCGATGGCGCCCAGCCGCGGGTGGCGCCGCTTCTCATGCGCGAAGAGCAGGATGGCGGCGGGCGTCGCCGGCGCCACGATGGCAATCAGCCGCCGGCTGATCTCGGCCAGCTCCTCGATCTGCGCATACGCCGCGCCGGGGGCGCCGGGCGGCAGCGCGAGGCAGGCGTCGCGCCGGCCGCACAGCTTGGGCGGCACCGGCAGGCCCACGGCCATCACGTGCTGCAGCATCGGCTCGCATTGCTCCATGAGCCGTGCGTGAAGGTTGGTCCGGCGCATCGATCCCGGCGCGTCGTCATTCGTGGGGATGGCGGTCATCATCGCCGCGTGGGGGCGATTGTCGGGCGCGAGAGCGTGCGACGTTTCTGCGCTCATGGCGCCACCGTCCCGACGGTTGCGGCGTCGGCGGGCAATCGGCCGAGCAATTCGGCCAGCAATCCCTCGTCATGGCCCTCGCCCTCGCCGAAGCGGTTGGCGGCGCGGAAGGCCGCGATGGCACGGCGCGTCTGCTGCCCGGCATAGCCATCCACGACTCCGGGGGAGAATCCCTCATAGGTGAGGAGCAACTGGATGGACCGCACGAGGAGGTCGGGCATCGGCCGGGAGGCAAATCGCGCCGCGTGATGCGCCAGCTTGGCGTCGTAATGATTCATGACGAAGGCAGGGCCGTTGTAACCCCGCGCGAAATCCGCCCAGGCTTCGCGTTTGAGGTGCTTGTCTAAGCCCCTGGACCGGATGAAGCGCGCCATTCCGATCAGCTGCGCATTCTCGCTGCGGCAGAATTGGCTGGCCATCGCTTCCGCATCGGCGTAGCCGGCGAGCGAAGCGTTGTAGCCCATGACCTGGCCGAGGCCCCATGACGCGCTTTCGATGGCGGCCCTGCGGTCCCGCTCCATGGCGATGGCGAGACGGTCATGCTGATGCGCGCCAGACGGGCCGTAATTGCCCGAAGGTCCGCTGATATCCGGGTACGAGGCATCGAACCGGCCAGCTGTGCGACGACGGAACTCGTGCCGCTCGAATAGAACCACGGGCCTGCGGTCGCGCAGGAAGCCGCATCCCGCCGTCTCGACCGTGACCACCGCCCAGAGGACGCTGGGGAGGACGCCGAGCAAATCGGTAGCCTCTGCGACACCCTGCGTATCCAGGGGCTCGCCAAGGCCCGCGAAGCTCTTCACGCGTCGCGGGTTCCCGGGAGGGACCGAAGGGGCTGACCGCTGCGTGCGTCACGCGGGCGGGCGAAGCGAATGCGGATGTCCGCACCTCGTGTGGCGGCTCCGTCCTTAAGGCAGGCGTTCATCGAACATCCTTACGCACAACCGGCAGACGCCAAAACGGCAAACCAAAGTCCTGGGACAGTGGGCCCGCTGCGGTTGTCGGAGGGTATGGCCGCTGCAACCGATGAGAAGCCGGATTGCCGAGGTTGCCGCACATTTCCGCCGGATCTGTCCATGCTCTGCCGGATCTGTCCATCACCGGGGGCGCATCGCGGCGACGCCAGTCGTGTTGCCCGCGCGAGGGGAATCTTTGCGAAGCGCCCTGAAACTGTTTATCCATGCAGCGTCAGCTTTCATGCTGGATCGCGCGGCAAGGAGTTAGGCATGTCTGGCTTTTCTTTTGTGCATGACGCCGCGCGCCTGTCGATGTTCAGCATGACCTCCGCGATCGACCCGACCGAACTCGACTGTCGTTCGCAAATGAGCGACCGGCTTCCGGGACAAAGCCGTGCCTACCGCTACATGCTCCAGGATCCCGCGATCTGGCGCATGCGCTTCAAGAACCCGATCGTCAGCGTCGCGATTCGCAGCACCGGTTCCATCCTCGTAAGCTACGGCGAGACGCGCTTCGCGACCGAAGTGGCCCTGGATGGCGAGGAGAGCGATTTCTTCGGTTTCAGCGCCCCGTTGCGGGGACGGATGACGTTGATCCGGCGCGGCGAGCCGAATGTAGCGACCTCGGCACGCGGCCTGATCTATCGGCTTGGCCCCGACACAAAACTGGTGACGGGCGATTACAGCCTGCGCAGCAACGTCTTCATTAAGGTGGCGGAGGTCGAGCACATGCTGGAGGGCATTCTCGACCAGCGCCTTCGCCGCCCGCTCGTCTTCGAGCCATGCCTCGACTGGAGCTCCGGTCTAGCGGCAAGCCTGAAGCTGCAACTCGATTTCGTGCTGCAGGATTTCGAACGGGCCGATGGCATCGCATCCAACCCGGTGGCCCTCGCCTCCATCACGGACCTGCTTGTGACGCTGATCCTGCGCGGAGTGCGCCACAACCACGCCGATGAAATCGGGCTGGGCTTGGGTTCGGTCCTGCCCAAGTATGTCTCCCGTGCGGAGGAGTTCATGCGTGCAAATTGCGGCACGGCGCTTCGTGTGGCCGATATCGCCGCTGCGGCAGGATGCAGCGTCCGCACACTCAACACCGCGTTCCAGCGTTTTCGCAATCGCGTGCCGTTGGCGTCGTTGCAGGCCATCCGTCTGCAGCAGGTGCATATCGAACTGAGCCGAGGTAATGACGGTATTGCAATCGGTGCTGTCGCGAAGCGCTACGGCTTTACCAACGCAGCCAGATTTAACCTGGCGTTTCGGCGCCGCTTTGGCCAAACGCCGACCGAGGTGGTCAGGCGTGGCTCACGATGGTAGCACCCGTCCAAACATGGTCCGTTCGCGGGTTTGACTGCGTGCGCGATGCGGATGGCTGCTGCGTCGCGCAGTTGCCCTAAGACCGAGAATTGTGGGCTCGCGTCGGATTGTTCGAAATATTGGCTTAATCCATACCACAAGCGCGCTCAAAGGTAAGCATCCGGTGAGCACCGCAGCTTGGCCTATTTGCTCTTGGCGGCCTTCGGCGACGCCCTACCTGCCCGGCGCACTTCATCGTTGATGTCTCGCGGGCACTCGATGCCAAACCGCGTAAACGCGCACACGCCGTTTTCGCCTACACCATGGTCGCTCAGGCAGCCGTCCTCGGGAAGCATGTCGATGGAAAGCTCGTGCCGCCACTCCTCGTCCTCCCCGAGTAGGGCGGCGACATGGCTGATCGCGGCAGAGATGGCCACCACCTCAGGCGGCCTGGTCGTGCCGCTCCTGGCTGGCCTGCCAGTTCCAAGGCAGCAAGTCGTCGAGCTTGCGCGCTGGGTGCCCGGCGATCCGCCCCAGCACATCGGCCAGCCAGGCCTGCGGATCGACATCGTTCAGCTTTGCCGTGACGATCAGCGAGTACATCGCCGCCGCCCGTTCCCCGCCACGATCCGAGCCCGCGAACAACCACGACTTCCTGCCCAGCGCGATGCCGCGCAGCGCGCGCTCGGCCGCGTTGTTCGACATGCAAATCCGCCCATCGTCGAGAAAGCG
>JBBRVI010000118.1:0-10688 GCA_038247025.1 Acetobacterales bacterium | reverse complement strand
GGAATGCCTGGCGCAGAACATGTTCATCAGCGCGCCCCATATCGCCCAGGTGGCGGCGGAGGCAGCGATGGATTGCGGCCCGGAGCTGGAGGCAAAGAAAGCCGCCTATGCCCGCAGCCGCGCGCGCCTGCTGGAAGGGCTGCCCGGCGCGGGCTTTGACCGGATCGCGGCCGCGGATGGCGCTTTCTACCTGTGGTGCGACGTCTCGCATCTGACGAATGACAGCGTGGATTTCGCGGCGCGTATGCTGGACGGCGCGGGAATCGCGGCCACGCCGGGGGTGGATTTCGATCGAACGCGGGGCGCGCGCTACCTGCGCTTCAGCTATTGCGGCGATGAGGCGGCGATGGCCGACGCACCTGGCCGGCTGAAGGCCTGGCTGGGGTAGGCGCGCGCTGGAGCGCAGCTTGGCCCAGGCTTGGGTCATGCCGCGAGAAGCCGGAGATCTCGGGAGAGGCGCCGCCGCCCGATGGCGACGGTCAACACCCTTCGCAGCGTCTTGCCCCAGCGCTGGATGAAGCCGCGGCGATTTCGCAGCCCCCAAATCGCGATTTCATGCACGGCTTCGGACAAATCCGGATCGGGCAGCAGCCAGGACGGGCCCGGCAGGGCGCGATAAATGCCCAGGCGGCGCGCCGCGAGGATCAGCCGCAAGCCCCGGATGCGGTAGGAGCGGCGCGCGCAGCGGCAGAGGATGGGCTCCAACTCGCGCAGGGGATGGCCGGGCTTGGCGTCGGCCAGGGCGTGGAGAAGAGTTTCCCACAGGCCGCGATGGGTGAGGCGGCGGTAGTGGCGGGAGATGCTGTCGGGTTTGCCGTATTGCTCGGGCAGTTCCCGCCAGGGGGCATCGGTGGCGATAAGGGCGAAGATGGCGTCCATCCTGCCGCGCAGGTCATGCAGGGGGCGGCCTTGGGGGGAGCGGGAGGCTATGTAGGGCAGGAGGGCCAGCCACTGGAGGTCGGTCAGGGGGGTGATGGGGATGCGGGGGGTGTGGGATAACATTCCTTTTGTATGCCGGAAAATGGGGGGCAAAAGCAAGCAAAACCGGAGGACGGGCACTCCAGATTCAACCCCCGCCCGCCTGACCCGTCACCGCTTCGGCGATCGGGTGGTTCAACTGTCCAGGTTGACCACCTGAACGCGGCGATTGCGCGGATTGGCCACGTTGTCGCCCGTCTGCACCAGGGGTTGTGTCTCGCCGAGACCTGCGGCGACCAGGCGCGTCTGCGCGATGGCGAAGCGGGCGAGCAGGAAATCACGCACCGCTTCGGCCCGCCTTTGTGAAAGTGCGACGTTCATGTCTGCATCGCCTGCCGTGTCCGTATGACCTTCAATCCGGAAGCGGAAGGACTGCAGTTCGGGCGAAGTCAGGGCACGGCCGAGTGCGGTGAGGGACGCCTCCGCTTGCGGCGAAAGCGTCGAAGAGCCTGGCGCGAAATTGACCGTGATCGAGACGGCAGCGGTGCCGGCAGGCGCCGTCGTTTCTCGTGCGGGCGCGGCGGGTCTGCTGCGTTCAGGCGGGTTTGTTAAGGCTGGCGCCGCGTCTGGTCTGGCGGCTGGCGCCGCGTCTGGTCTGGCGGGTGTGGCCGTGCCGCTATCGGTTCCCGGCATGCGGATGCCGCGGACTTGCTGGTCGGTTGGGCGCAGGCGTTCTATCAGCCGCAACGTATCGGCCTCGGTGCGGCTCTGCGCGAAACCGGTCTGCGGCAATAATCCAGCCAGCATTGCGCTGACGAGAAGGACGGAGCGTGACATGAAAGGTCTCCCTGTTATGGCTTCCCGCGGTGAATCGGAGTCTCAGGGTCGCACAAAATGCGGCCGAGGATCAGTCGGTGTTTTGAACTTGGGCGGCAGGCAATTCAGCTTTCGGAAAACAGTGCCATGGGGTCTCCTGTGAGGCGCATCAGGCCGTGATGTTCAAGGCGGATCGCCGGGTCGCACCAGATTTCCCCGCCCATGGCCCGCCACCGCGCGCAGAAATGGTAATCCTCACTGAGATAGGCTCCTTCGCCTGGCTTGGCGTCGGGTTCGATCCCTGTGGCGAATAGCGCATGCATCGGGCCATCATCGCCACGATAGCGCGTTTGGGGATGCGCCCGTGTCATGGCGGCCAGAACTTCCCGATGGATCAGCAGAAAGCCCGTACCGATGGCCAGGACTTCGACCGCTCCGGTCGTTGTGTCCCGCCGCACCCGGGCCGGCGCACCCGCAACAGCCTCAGGGAGGGTCGCCACCCATTCTTGGCGCTCCGACGTCTTGCTGCGATAGAGCCCCCCGATCACCGGGCGGCCATGCCCGAGCAAGCGCAGCACCGCATCGGCCGAAAAGCCGATATCGCTGTCAACAAAGAGCAGATGCGATGCGGAGGAGGCCATGAAACGTGCCACCAGCGCGTTTCGCGCCCGGGTGATCAGGCTCTCATTCGTCATCGTCGCGACGGCGAAAGGCAGGCCGCTGCCGATCATGGCCCGCTGAGTTTCGAGCAGGCCCCGCAGCGTGGCAGTGGTCAGCATGCCGCCATAACAGGGCAGTGCGGCCATGATTCCGGTGGTTATCACCTCCGCCTCGAAGACCGGGGCGTCGGCCGCAATCCAGGGCGCTGCGGGTTGGAACCGCATCAGCATCGCGCCGATCAGCCCCTCAACGCGGCGATGCGCCCGGCCTGATGCGCGCCCAGCGGCTCGGCTTGCCGTAATCCTGGGCCTCCACCGGGCTGCGCACCTGGGCCTGGGCCGATCATGGCAAAGGGCGCCCAAAGTGCCGGATGCGCCCCGCCCGCCACGCGCATGAGGCTCAGCTGGGCCTTTCGCAGCGCCTCGGCTGGGGCGTCGCCCGCGCGAATGTTGCGCAGGGTAAACACGGCCACGCGCGCGGCCGCCGCATCATTCACATACCAATGCGTCACCAGCAATCCGCGCGCGCCGCTGAAGAAGAAGGCCCGCGCCAAGGTGGAGAGGCTCTCACCCGCCGCGGCGCCGCCGCCCGAATTGCAGGCCGAAAGCACCACCAGATCCGCATCGAGATCAAGATCGAGAATGGCGCCGGCGGTGATGATCGCCTGGCTCGCATCCGGCCCTGTGGCGGAAGCGATCAGAGCGGGCTCATTGAGGCACGTCAGATCACTCGGGAGCACGGCGTGGGTGGCGAAATGCAGCACGCGATACTGCCGCAGCGGGGCCGCGCGAACCGCCGCCATGGTAAAGGCCGACCCCACCCGCACATCCGTCACAGCCGCCCCCATGAGCTGTTGTGCCGCCCGCAATTCGATGGCGGATGCCGGCAGGGCGGTCAGCCCGGAGAGGCCGCGCCCGCAATCCGGTGCGGCCGGAAAGGAGCGTGCGGCAAAACCTGCCGGCACCGGCCGCGGGTCACCAAAGCCGAACCAGGGTCGGGGCGCCGCGGAAACGCCCGCGCGGCGCAGGGTGACCAGGCTGGAGGCGGCCGGCACGTGTGAAATGGCGAGCCGCTGCAACAAAAACGCCGCGCCCTCATGCCCGTCCGCTTTGGGCGGGGCGGCTGTGACCAGCACTCCATAGGGCAGCGAGAGCAGAGGCCCCTCGGGCAGGACCACGAGCGTCCTGGCGCGGCCATATGCCTGCGCCACGTTGGCGAACAGCGCCTCATGGAGCCTGTAGGCGGCCTGCGCATCGAAAGTCCCGTTCGCATTTCCCGAGGCCACGCCGGCGCGGATGCGCGTGACCAGTTCCGCGATCTGTGAGGTATCGTCGCCGGCCCGCCCGGCCGAAATCTCTCCGTCCAGCAGCACGAAGGTCCAGCCGCGCGTGTTGGGTGGCAGGGTGGTCGTCACCAGGGCCTCGCCGGGCAGAAGGGCGGCCAGCACCTCGGCGGTGGAGGCGACCGACTGCACCAGCTGGGCAAAGCCGGGGGCTGCTGACTGGGCGGCGGCGTCGGCCTCCGCCAAGGCCATTTCCGCCTCGGCGATCCGCGCATTCAGCGCGCCAAGGTCGGTACGGCCGCCCTCTGCCGCCGCTGCGTCGCGCTCGCGGTAGCGGGTGGCCAGGAGGCGGTCGGCCGCCTCGCGCCGGCGCAATGCATCCCCCACGGCGGGGTCTCGCGCGCCGGCCGTCAGCCGCGCGGCGGCGGTGGCGATCTGTGTGGTGGTCACGCCGCCCTGGGCCAGTTGCGCTGCCTCGAAAGCTTCAGCCAGGCCAGCGGGTGTGCCCAGGGCGATGAAGCCATCCACACAGGGTGCGATGCGGCTCGCCGTCGTGCCCTCGCGCAGGGTCCGCAAAATCTCGATCGCGTCGCGGCAGAGCGCTACGGCCTGAGTGCCGCCGACATTGGCCGCGCGCAGCAGCAGCGTATCGGCCAAGGGACGAGAGCGTGGGATCCCGCGCGCGAAGCGTGTCGCGGCGCGGGCGAAGTCACGTTCGGCGCCGGCCGCATCCCCTGCACCGGAGGTCACGGCACCGCCCGTGCGGGCCAGCCGTGCATTGATCACGTCAGCACCGACGGCATCACCGCCAACCGACGCCAAGGCCTGCGCGGCGGCCGAGGCCAACTCTGCCTCCGGCAATCGGCCGGCTGCCCTGAGGACGGCCGCGCTGTTGCGACGCGTCTCGACCATGCCCATCAGCGCGCGGCTGGCCAAGGGATCGGTGAAGACGGGCGGAGGCAAGCCGGCGCGCCGGCCGCCCCGCAACTCCGGCGGCACCCATGCGGTATAGGCGGCACCACTTTCGGCGAACAGCGCCAGTGCTGCGTCATTCCGGCCGCGATTGGCGGCGTGCAGGCCGCGGTAATGCGCCAGCAAGGCGGGTGCCAGGGGGTCGGCCGCGCGGGGTGCAAGGGCGGCCGCGCGGCTCAGCAGCGCCTCGGCATCCGGGAAGCGTCCCTGGTTGGAGAGCTGTAAGGCCAGCAGCGCCATCGGCAGGAAACGGTCCGCCGAATCGGCACCCAGCGAGCGCTCCTGCAAGGCCAGCGCCGCCCGATAGGCCGTTTCGGCGGCCACGAAGCGCTCTGCCTGGTTCGCATCGCGGCCAACGGCCATCAGGCCTTCGAAGCGGCTGATATCGCCGATGGCGAAAGCCGCGCGCGCCAGCCGCTGCGCCAATTGGTCCAGCCCGGCGGAGGGCACGGGCGCACTTTGGGCGGTGATCCGGCCGCTCAGAATCCCGATGCCGCGCTCCGCCACCGCATGGGCCGGCAGCACGCCCTCCGCCAGCCACATCCGCCCGCCCGAGGGCACGGCCAGTACGAAGGCCGGCCAGCCGCCAACGCGCCGGCGGCAATCCATGACGGCGGCGGGCTGGCCGCCGAGTGCGGTGGTATCGCGCGGGGCGTCGCATTCCAGCCCGCTGTTGAGCGCCAGGCGCGCGTTTTCGGCGGCGGAACGCGGTGCTGCCTGCTCGACGGTGCGCACCCTGACACTCGGCGATGCCCAATCCCCGCAAAGGATATCTCCGCCTGAGCCGGTGCGGGCGAGGCGGCATTCCTCCCCGGCGCTGGTCTGCCCGACGGAGAGCAAGGCGCCTGCGTCGCCGGAGGCTGCACCGACATAGGCCGATGGCGGCGGCGCGGCGCAAGCGCCGAGGCCCAGGATGATGAGGAAGAAGGGCCGCATGTCCGGGTGTCTCCTGTTATCGGCGGCGTGGTGGGGAATGTCGGGCACGCGCCGTCTGGCCGCTTGCGGTAAAAATTGTCACGGCGGGCGCCATGGTTTCCTGGCCCGTGATCCGGCGCGAGGCGGACCTTGATGCCCGCTCGTCCAGTTGGGCGAAATCCATGTTGGCTCTCCTCGTGAGGTCTTTGGGTTCAGAAATCTTCGCTGCGGATGTTGGGAGGGGCAAGGTCTGCCTCCTCCGAACGGTCCCGGCCGGGGCGAAGCGTCAAGTCGAGGATGGGGGGCGAAAGGCGACCCAGCGCCGCTATCCCGAACAGGCTCTGGAATCCGAACAGATCGAAGAAGATTTCCGGCGGGGCACCAAGGGGCAGTTGCGGCGCCGCCTCGAGGGGTGGCAAAGGCGGTGCGCCTGGAGGGGGCAGCGGTTGCGGCGGGATGAAGAACGCCCGGCATATCGCCACGCCTATCGCGCAGTTGTTGAACAGGAAGGCGTTTTGCTGTGGCAGCGGCTCGCTCAGCAGCAGCCCGCCCGAGGTGCCGCGCCGGCCGATGGCCGCCGCCGGCTCGCCCGGCACGCCTCCAATGGTCCCGAACAGAGCAGCGCCACTCCCGCCGAACACGCTCAGCCCAAGCGCATCCAAAGTCCCGCTGGTTGATCCCTCGGCGCCGAGAAACAGCGAGACGAGGGCCCCGGAGGCGTCGAATGTGCTGAAGTTCACCTGAGGCGCAAAAACGCGCAGCACCGGCGCCACGGCCTGCCCGGAGAAGCTGGCCTGGCTTGTGGCATTCACGTCAATTCCGGTCGCCGCCTGCAACAGGCCGTTGAGGCCGAAGATACTGGAGGCAAGTCCAAGCGCGCCCGTCCGGGCGATGGCCGAATTGCCGTTCACCTGAAGCCGTCCCGTGGCGGAGAGCGAGGTGGCGGTGCCGCTGACCGTGCCGTCCACCACGAAATCACCCGTCTGCGCCACATCCAGCGTGCCGCCCGTGAAGACGGTACTTCCCGCCGGCACGCTGAGCTGTGGCGAGGCGTTGCGCAGGAGCAAGCCACCCCCCACCGAGGATGCTGCCAGCACGGTGATGGTGTTGGCCCCGCCCAGAATGGCATCGCCGGCCACCTGCAACGTCAGCAGGCCGTTGCCGATACGCCCCGCGCCGCTCTGCGCCAGGCTGCCCCCGGTGGTGAGCGATACGCTCGGCGCAAGCAGGGCGCCGTTCAGCACCTGGTTGCCGGTGGTGCGGAGGGCCAGCGTCGTGCCGGCGGAAACATCGGCGATCTGCGGCAGGATGTTGGTCGGGTTGGCCAGCGTGAAGGCGCCGCCCGCTGCACCGGTGAGCCGCCCAGCGCTCAAGGTGGTGCCGGCATCCTGGCTGATGTTGCCGATGGCGCGCAGGTCCAGCGCGCCCTGGAAGGCGAAGCTTGCGGGGAAGTCTACGCTGGCGGCCGTGGTGGCCAGCACGCCATCGAAGGTCGTCGCACCCACCCGCAGCGTGCTGGCGCTGATGCGCGAGAGGGTGGCGTTGTTCAGCAGCAATTCGCCGGCGATGGGCATCTGGGCCGGGCTGACGGGCAGCAACACCGCGCGCTGGAACCATGGCGCGACCTCGACCAGCGGGGCGGTGACGGTGCCCCCCGGGACCGGGCCGGTGGGGTCGAAGATCGGGGCGGGGACGCTGAGTGAGCCGACCCGGAACGAAGCCCGGCTGCTGGCCACAATATCGGATTGGACAACAACATTTCCGGCGGTGCGGATGCTGTAATTCGCTGCGCTGCTGGGCTCCCGGACCAGCAGATTGCTGGTGCCGTTGTCGAGGACGAAATCCCCCGTGACGACTGCGCTGTTGAGTTGCTGGATGCTGTTGGGCGTGCCCGCACTCGCGCGGTCCAGCGTGGCGCTGCCGCCAGAGCTCACATCGAGCGTGGAGCCGATGACCCGCCCGCTGGTCTGGACCATGCCGGCGGTGCCAGCAGCCAGATTGATCGGCACCAATTGGGCCGGGTTGCCAATTGTACCCGCAATGGTGATCCCCGTCGGGCTCGCCAAATTCACGGTGCCACTGGTAAAATCAAAACCGGCGAGGAGGTTGATCACGGCACCTACGCCCGGGCCACCGTTGAACGGCTCCACCCGCAGGGCGCTGCCCGCACCCAGTCGAATACTGCCGCTGGAGCGAAGATCCACCCCGTCACGCGCCAGTATGGTGCCGAGCACGTCGAGGTCACCGGCGACCTCCAGCCTGACGGCGTTGTTCCTCCCGCTCACCAACCCCACGAGCCGCAGTGGCCCCGCATTGCGAATGAAGAGCGGCGTCTCGGCCACGACGGTGCCCAGTTCGACGATCCGGTTGGCGCCATCCAGAGTGAGCCCGTTGGAACCTATTGCTGCGTCCAGCCGATTTGCGGTGATGACCGATCCAGGGCGCTGCCTCAGGGAACCGTTGGAAAGCACGGTCACTGAAAGCGTTCGGCCGACGTTGATCGCGCCGTCCAGATTGATGTCAAACACACCAATCGCCCCGGTTCGTTGGATGGTCAGGCTGAGATCGCCGACGACATCGGACGGCCCGATTACGTCCAGCCGATTGCCCGGGACATTGAGCAGTGCGTCGCCGCCAGATTGGGCCGTGAGCGTCGTGGCGCGGAACTGCCCGCCCGTCTGGACGATGCCACCCTGTCCAGCCCCGAGATCAACCGCTGCCGTGGTGCTGGTGAGCGGCAGGGAAGGGCTGCCGCCCGCCAGTACGCCGGCCAGGCTGATGCCGCCCGGGGCGAGCGGATTGATCGCGCCGGCCGCGAAATCGAAACCCGCCTGAAGCCGTACGCCCAGGCCTGTCCCGGTTGAGCCGGGGTTGCCGACAACCTGTGATCCCGGCAGCAGCACGATGTTGCCGCTGGCCCGCGCCAGGATGTTGACGGTGGTGTTGGACTGGTTGTCCGCCAGGATGTTCCCCGCCACCGTGAGGCTGCCATTCTCCACGTCAATGCGGGTGAAGGAATTGCCGCTGAGCCGCCCTATGGTGCCGTTCACGCGCAGGTCGCCGATGGTGCGCACCCGGTTGATGAACCCACCCGGCATGTTCTCGATCACGGCGATCTGGTTGGCGCCGCCCAGGTCAATGCTGGACGGGTTGCCTGTGAAATTCAGCGTGCCGGCGAGAATGCGCCCCCCGCCCGTCTGGATGGCCGAGCCCGTCAGCGTGACGCGATTGGCAGCCGGCACCTGCACCAGGGCATTGATCTGCGAACCGATACCGGAAATGCTGAGTTCGGAAATCAGCACGAGGTTGCCTGCACGCAGCACCAGCGGCGCATTGATGAAGATGTTGCGGCCGGCCGAAAGGGACAGGTCGCCTGTCGGCTTGTCCACTGCGCTGGCGAGGGTGATGTTGTTTGTCGCCTCCAGCACCAGGTTGCCCACGAAACCGCTGATGCTGCCGGCCGCCAGAAAAGCCTGATCCGGCGGCGCACCCTGCCCAAGGACGCCGCCGGCGATATCGCCCGGCGTGACGTTCACGCTTGGGTCGCCATCGGCCACGATGGTCAGGTTTATCGGGTCGATCAGGAAGGTTCCTGCCAGCCCACCCAGCCCTGCATTCACCCGCACCTGCCCCGGGATGCTCAATCCCTGTTGGCCCGAAACCTCGACGAAGCCGCCATTTCCACCCTGCGGCCCGCCGCTTGCGGAAATTTCACCTGCATGCGCGGTGTAGTCGGACGAGTTCACCACCACACGCCCGCCATCGCCGCGCTGGGTTGCGTCGGCGCGAACCACGGCCCTGGCCGCGATACCCGTGCGTTGCGCCAAACGGGGTTGGACCAGATGGGGTTGGGCCAAACGGGGCTGCTGGGTGCGCGTGGTGCCGATATTGATGGTGCCCCCGCCCGCCCGGCCCGAGGCATCCACCACCGCACCGGGCGCCAGCCATGTCCGGTCCCCGATGATCTCGACGGTGCCGCCGCGGCTGTTGGCGGCGGTGCCCGAGGCGCTCACCTCACCCTCGACGCGCACGGCGCCGCCGGTGCCGGCCACCAGCACGCGGCCGGTGCGCCCCGTCGCGGGGTCGGTCTCGGCGCTGATTTGCCCGCCCGCCCGCACCAGATCCTGCACGATGCCGTCCACCGCAGCGGCCGTCAGCACGACCGTGCCGCCGGTGGCCGTGATGGCGCCGGTGTTGGTCACCAGCGCCTCACCATTCGCGGGGCGCGTGCGCACCGGCGAGAGGATTTCCAGCGAGAGCAGCCCGTCCCCGTGCAGGTCCACCGCGTGAGTTTCAGCGCCGGCCAGCACCACGCGACCCATGCGCGCGGTGATGCGGCCACGATTGGCCACCTGCGGCGCCACCAGAGCCGCAAGACCGGCATCGCGCACCGAGATCTCGCCATGGTTTTCGATGCGCGCATCGGCGCGGCCCGGCTGGTCGAACACCAGGCGCCCGCCGCGCATGAACGCCTGGTTCGCCATGTTGGCGGTGGAGACGACAAGCCCTGCCGCATCCACCTGCGAACCCTGGAGGAACACCACGCCAGATTGATTGACGATGGCCACCTGCCCGTTGGCCTGGATGCGTCCGGCAATGGCCGAGGGGTCAGGCCCGGTCACCCGGTTCAGCGTGACCGAGGTGCTCGCGGGTTGTTGAAACTGCACCACGTGATCGCGCCCGATGTCGAAGGAGCGCCAGTCCACCGCGGCGCGGTCGGTGGATTGAACGATGCGCGTGCGCCCGGCCGTCCCCTGGTCAATCACGGCGCTGCCGGCCACCACCTGCCCGCCCTGCGGCTGGGCATTGGGTGCCTGCGCCAGCGCCACGCAGGGCAACATCAGTGCGGTGCCGGCCAGCAAAGAGGCGCGCAGCGTGGTGCGGGACATCGTCTGGCTCCTGGATATCGGAATTCGGCGCATCAGAATCGCGCAAGAACGCGCCAGAACAGCGCGTCCTCCGGCAGGGCAGGCACGTTGCGACTGGTGGGCTGGCGGGTCAGCCGCCGCACGCCCTCGATCTGCGCCTCGAAGCGTTCATTCACTTGCACCCGCACGCCCATGCCGATCGAGGAGAGGCGGCGATCGGGGTCCGTATCGCGGTTCTCGAAGGTGCGGCCGTGGTC
>JBBRVI010000117.1:0-10758 GCA_038247025.1 Acetobacterales bacterium | reverse complement strand
GCCGCCGCCTGTGTGGCCACGCATGACCTGCCCACTCTCGCCGGCTGGTGGGAGGGGCTCGACATCGCCGAGCGGGAGAATTTGGGACTGCTCAATGGGGCCGGCGTTGCCGATGCCCGTGCGGAACGTGCCGCCGAGCGCACGACGCTGCTGGAGGCGGTCGGCACGCAAGCGCCGCAAGCGGGACCACTGCCGCCCGACATCGCCGCCGGTATCCACTCCTACGTCTCGGCCAGCCCCAGCCTCATGCTGCTGGTCCAGGCGGAGGATCTGGCGGGGGCGCGAATCGGCGTAAATCTGCCAGGAACGGATCGCGAGCGGCCCAATTGGCGGCACCGGATCGCGCCCGATACGCGGAGCTTGTTTCAGACGCCGGTGGCGCGGGCCGTGCTGGACGCGTTGGGCGAGCGGCGCGACCACAAGGTCTGAACGGAAGAAAGCCGCTGAACCTCTCGGGGCGCAGCGGCCAATTCCGTCAACCCGGGGCACCCTGGCGGGCAAGCCCTGGTCAATCGTTTAACGTGCGGCCTGAACGATCGTCATTGCCGACCACAATGAACGTAACGGCCGAAGTGCCGGCCTGGCATTGGATACACGGGAGCGCGGCCAGCTGCAGGGTCCACGAGCCCAAATTTTCCAGAAGACGCAACAAGTTAGCATCAACTTCCGAGGCGATAATAGCGCGGAATCCAACGCTTTGGACCTCCGCCGCCGGGCTAGAGCATATTCCGTTCGAAAGGGCTCACTCCACACGCTCTAACCTGCTGTTTTTCGATCATCTTTATGCGTTCAAACGATTCCGTTTGAACGGATGATGCTCTAGTGGCTCATTTGCCGCAACCGCGTTGTTTTGGACACACATGCCAACCGATCACATCACCGAACGCGATACTGAACGCGCCGGCGGGCCTGCCCTGCGGCCAGTGCGGGTACTGACGCCAGGCTCGCTGGCCACCACGCGACGCG
This sequence comes from Acetobacterales bacterium, assembly GCA_038247025.1. Lineage (GTDB taxonomy): Bacteria > Pseudomonadota > Alphaproteobacteria > Acetobacterales > Acetobacteraceae > Roseococcus. Next base: position 9,792 of record JBBRVI010000117.1, on the reverse strand, counting down.
ACAAAGAACGCCTCGCCTGACTTGCTGGCCCAGGCGAGGACAGTGTGGCTGATGTCACGGAGGACGGCTGCGGCGTGGTGTCCGTGTTGGCCAATGCGCTCAACGGCGCTGGCCCGGCTGCCCAGGATTCGGCTTGTGCGGGTGCCCCCGGGTTGGCCCGCAGGATGGGCCCCATCCCAACGCGCTCAGCGACCATGAGAGTTCGCTCCTGCCCACCCACGACTGCCTGCACTTCGCTCCCCGGCGGGGCGCCGCGCAGTTGTGATTGGCCTGCGACAGCGACGATGCGCTGCGTGCGATCCACCAGGGCAAAAAGCGGCTCGTTGCTGCCACCGGCTGCGCAGCCGGAAAGCCCCAGCGCGCCCAGAATGACAACGATCGGCTTGATAGATTTCATGGATCGCATTCGATGACTCCGGACACAGACGCAACAACACACTAGCAGCGGGGCGGTTTCTCGCGCCATCCCTGATGTCTCTCAGGCCTGGCTGGACCGCAAGGCTTTGATGCGGCCGCCGACGCGATGAGATTGATCGGCGTGGCCGCGCCCAAAGCCAGCACCAAGCCTGGGATCACCTGCGATCAAGCGCTCCATCGCCGGCGGTACCTGGCCGAACTCTGCTTCGCCGAGTTCAAGGATCTCCGCTGCCTCGTGAGCCGATGCAACGAGAATGTCATTAATCATGCACGTCACCCTCGGTCTCGGCGCCACCATCACCGCACGGGGTTATCGAATAGGCCTCAGGCCCGACAGTAGCGGCGATTGCGCCCTGCGCCCTCCAAGGCCACCTCGCGAAAGCCGCAACTGGCGAGGACATCCGGGATGCCATTTCCGCCTGCCAGGGCATTCACACCATCAATTTCCACCAGCACCTCGCGCACATGGCTGCGCAACGTCGCCCTCGCGCCGTGCAGGATGGCGGGTTCGATGCCATCCACATCCAGTTTGATCGCATCCGGAGGCGGGGCGGCGAAATGCGCGATGAAGTCATCCACCGAAAACCCGGGCACGGCCTGGCGGAAACCGCCCTCGCGCGCCTCGATGCTGTGCATGGAATGGCCGGCCGCCGTGCTTGCCAAGTTCAACGCGACGAGCCCCGTCCTACCTGCGAAGGCCAGGCAATAGGCCGAAATCCGATCGTCGAAGCGGTTGATCTCGATGTTGCGCACCATGGCGGCGAAGCTGGAGGCCGAGGGCTCGAAAGCCATGACGTGCAAGCCGCGCCGGGCGGCCAGCAGACTGTAGAGCCCAATATTCGCCCCGATATCCCAGAGTAACGCTCCCTCCGGTAGGCCCATGATCCAGGCGACCGTCTCCGGCTCATCACGGCCGAAGCCCTGCGGGTCGTGCAGAGCGCGGGCCGAGGGGCATTCGACGATGATCTCGCCGGCGGGGGTGGGCACCGCCAAACGCTGCAACAACCCTTCGCCCACCAGGGCCCGCGTGGCGGCTGCGCGGTGCGGTTTCATCGGGCCTGTTGCCCCGCGGACCAGGGCGACAAGTCCTCGTGCAAAGCTGCGGCTCATCAGTCGCCCGCCACAGCGCCGTCGCGGCGCGGATCGGTACCGCCGAGCAGGCGCTGCGCCTCGACGCTGCGCTGGACACGGATGAGGTTCAGGCCGGAATTCATCTCGCGAAGTTCAACCGGGACCCCACGCGCAATCAGCGCCGCCGCCAGCCCCGCCGCCGCCGTGCCCTGTTCCAGCTCGGTCGTGGCGTTCAGCGCGCCCACATGCGGCAGTGCAGCCGCCGCCTGGGGGTCGAGATTCCAGTCCAGCATCGCCGCCAATGACTGCGCCACATAGCCGATGATCCGCGCCCCACCTGGTGAGCCCGTCACCGCCTCCAACTCTCCCTGCCGGAAGACAAGAATGGGCGACATGGAGGAGCGCGGCCGCTTGCCGCCCTCTACGCGGTTGGCCACGGGCCGGCCTTCCAGATCGGGACGGAAAGAGAAGTCACTCAGCTGATTGTTCAGGAAAAAGCCCCGGACCACGACATTCGCGCCAAAGATGCTTTCCACCGTTGTCGTCATGGAGACGGCGCGGCCTTCGGCATCCACGATGGAGATGTGGGCTGTGCCGCCCTCGGGCTGGGGCGGCTGGCTCGCCCATGGTGGGCCCGAGCGCCTGGGATTGCCCGGCTGGGGCGCAACGATGGCCCTGTCCAGGGAAATTGCCTGCGCGCGCGTCGTCAAATAGGCAAGGTCCAGCAAGCCGCTGACCGGCACCGGCGTGAAGGCAGGGTCCGCCATGTAGCGGTTGCGGTCGGCGAAGGCGAGCCGCCCGGCCTCACCCAGCAACATGGCTGAATCAGCGGCCATGGCTCCCTGCGCAGCCAGGTCGAAATGGCCGAGCAATCCCATGATCTGCAATACGACCGCACCGCCCGATGGCGGGGGCGGCGCGCAAAGTGTGAAGGCACGATACGGCACGCAAATCGCATCGCGCCGATGCGCCGCGTAGCCGGCCAGATCATCGGCCGTCATCAGTCCCGGATTGGCATGGCCGCGCACCGCACGCACAATATCTTGCGCGATGGGGCCGCGATGCAGCGCATCCGCGCCCTGTTCGGCAATGACGCGCAGAGTGGCGGCGAGCGGCGGGTTACGCAGCACCGATCCCTCAGTCAGCGGCGCGCCCTCGGGCGTGAAGAACAATGCGCGCGCGCCGGGGTCACGGCGCAGGATTTGGGCAAAACCCGCAAGCTGCTGGGCCAATCGCGGCGAGACGGCAAAGCCCTCCTCCGCGAGGCGGATGGCTGGAAGGAACAGCTCGGCCCAGGGCAGCTTGCCATGGGCGCGATGAGCCTCCTCCAGCATGCGCATCACACCGGGCACGCCCACCGCACGCCCGCCGATGATGGCCTCCAGGAAGGGCATCGGCTCCCCACCGCGCATGAACAGGTCAGGTTGTGCCGCAGCGGGCGCCGTCTCGCGACCATCCCAGGCAGAAAGCTCTCGCGCCGCAGGGTTCCAGTGCAGCAGGAAAGCGCCGCCGCCGATGCCCGAGGATTGCGGTTCCACCAGGGTCAGCACGGCCTGCACGGCGACGGCCGCATCCACCGCCGAGCCGCCCCCGCGCAAGATGGCACGCCCTGCCTCGGCCGCGGCTGAGTGTGAGGCCACGACCATGTGATTCTGCGCAACAACCGGCTGCGCCACCGCTGGCAGTGCGACAATCAGGAACAGGGCAAGGATGGGAGCACGGAACACGAGCCGAGGTTTACCCGGATTGGCCAAGCGCGTCACGCGGCCCGGCGCAAGCCCCGCCGGCCGCGATAGACGAGAGCCTCGGCCAGGTGCACGCGCTGGACGGCCTGTGCCCCGGCGAGGTCCGCGATGGTGCGCGCCAGACGCATGCTGCGGACGAAGCCGCGTGCGGAGAGACCAAGGCGCTCGGCCGCCTGCTCCAGCAATTGCAGCGCCTCTGCGGTGAAGGCCCCGCGTTCTTCCAGGATGGCGCCATCGGCGGCGGCATTGTGGCGCGGACCATCCTCGCCATAGCGCGCGCGCTGCGTGTCGCGCGCACCCTGTACCCGCGCGGCGATGGCCTTCGTGGTCTCACCGCCTGCCGCGCGTGCGAGTTCTGCGGGCGGCACGGCCTGGATTTCGAGCGTGATGTCCATGCGATCCAGCAGGGGGCCGCTGATGCGGTCGGCGTATTCTTCCCCACAACGCGGCGCGCGCGAACATTCGCGGGACGTATCGCCCAGATAGCCGCAGCGGCAGGGGTTCATGGCCGCGATGCATTGGAAGCGCGCGGGGTACTCCACATGGGCATTTGCACGGGCGATGACGGCGCGGCCCGTCTCCATTGGCTGGCGCAGCGCCTCCAGCGCGGGGCGTGGAAACTCCGGCCATTCGTCGAGAAACAGCACGCCGTGATGGGCGAGACTGATCTCGCCCGGCTTGGCGCGCGCGCCACCACCGATGATGGCGGCCTGGCTCGCCGAGTGATGCGGTTCGCGGAAGGGCGGGCGCGTCAGCAGGCGGCCATCGCGCAAAAGGCCGGCGACCGAATGCACCATGGAGAGTTCCAGCGCCTCACCCGGCGAGAGTTCCGGCAGCAGCCCCGGCAGGCGCGCTGCCAGCATGGATTTACCAGCACCCGGAGGACCGATCATCAGGAGGTTGTGCCCGCCCGCCGCTGCGATTTCGAGGGCGCGCTTCGCACTCTCCTGCCCCTTGACCTCCGACAGGCAGGGTCCGCGCCAATCCTCGCGCTGCAAGGGGGGCGGCGTGGGTGAGGCCATGACCTGCACGCCCCGGAAGTGATTGAGCAACGCGGGCAGATCGGGGGGCGCCAACACTTCGCCTCGTCCGGCCCAGGCGGCCTCGCCACCCTGCGCTGCGGGGCATATCAGCCCCAGATTGCGCGCCGACGCACCGAGTGCTGCCGGCAGGACGCCGGCGACGGGCAGTATGGTTCCGTCCAGCGAAAGCTCACCCAAGGCTGCAAAGCCGGCCAATTCCTCGCGCGGCAGGATCTCCATCGCCGCCAGCAGTGCCAGCGCAATCGGAAGGTCGTAATGGCTGCCCTCCTTTGCGAGGTCGGCGGGCGCCAGGTTCACGAGGACGCGCTTGGCCGGCAAGGCGAGACCCAGGCCACTGAGGGCCGCGCGAACACGCTCTCGCGATTCGCCCACGGCCTTGTCGGCGAGGCCCACCACGAGGAAGGCCGGAAGCCCTGAGGAGAGCTGGACCTGAACCTCCACCGGAACGGCGGTGATGCCGGCGAAGGCGAAGGTCTGGATGCGGGCGAGGCTCATGCGTTAAAAAGTGCGGCGCGAACCTGCCCCATGAAAGCGTTCAGATGGGCGGCATCCAGCCAGCGCGAGACAGCGACGATGCCCTCCGCCGGCTCCATCCATGTGGTGTTGCCGCCCGCGCCCGAGAAGCAGACAGCGCCCTCGCTCGCAGCCGGCCATTTGGTGCGTCCGGTGTTGAGCCAGAAGAGGAAGCCGTAATGCGGATTGAGCGCGCAAGGCGAGCGGCAGAGATCCAGCCATTCCTTGGCGATGATCCGCCGCCCCTTCCACTCCCCATCCGCCGCGACCAGCAGCCCAACGCGCGCCTGGTCCTCGGCATTCATGATGACGCCCCCGCCCCAATGCCCACCGCCGGAGACGCTTTCGATCATGCGCCCGTCAATCTCCACCCTGGAGGTGGAATAGCCACGCCATTTCCAGGCATTGCCTGCCCCGATGGGAGCCATCACCCGCTCCTGCCAGACCTCGGGCAGAGAACGACGGAACACGTGCAAAAGTGCCAGCGCCAGGGCGTTCACCCGCACATCATTGTATTCCCAATAGGCCCCGGGCGCCTGCAAGGGCCGCGTGCTGCGCTTTATGCCCTGGCCTTCCACGCCGAGGTTCCGGCCGCGATCAATCAAATCGCTTTTACCGAACAGCGTGCCCTCCCATTCGGAGGTGTTGGTGAGCAAATGCCGCCAGGTGATGCCGATATTCTGCGCGCTGGCGAAAGCCTCATGCGGTACGGTTGCACTGATCGTCGCATCCAGGTCAGGCAGCAGCCCGTCCTGCACGGCGAGGCCGGCCATGATGGCGAGGTAGCTCTTGGCCACGCTGAAGGTCATATCCGCCCGGCCTGGGTCGCCCCAATGGGCCACGCGCTTGCCGCGATGATAAATCACCCCGTTGGGTCCGCCACGCGGCGCCGTGGGACCGATCACTTCATTGTCAGGCGGGCCTTCGAAGAACCCGGATTCCAGATGCCCCAGAATATCTAGCGGCCAGGGCGTCTCATGCGCCGCGGCGAAATCCGCCGCGGCCTGCAAGGCTGGATTCACGCCGCGCGGCCACCTGAAGCAAGCCCGGCGGGCCCGGGCAGCTCGATATCAATGGCGAGCGTCGAGAAATCCCCGCCGCGCTCCAGATTCACCTGCACCTTGGCCGGATCAATGGCGACATAGCGCGCCACCACAGCCACCAGTTCCTGCTGGAGCTTGGGGAGGAAATCATCCTTGCCGCGGTTCACGCGCTCATGGCTGATGATGACCTGCAAGCGGTCCTTTGCGGTGGTGGCACTGCCTTGGGACTCGCGCTCCTTGCGGAAGAAGTTCAGCCAGCTCATGCCGCCCTCCCTCCGAAAAGACGCCCAAAAAGGCCTCTCTTTTTCTCGACCTCGATGAAGCGATGCGGCCGTTCCTCGCCCAGGAAGCGGGCCACCGCATCGGAATAGGCCTGGCCGGCGAGGCTCAGGGCATCCATGATGACCGGGTTGCCGGCGTTAGAGGCCTTGAGCACGCTCTCACTCTCGGGGATCACGCCGAGCAGATCAATCGCCAAAATCTCCCGCACGTCTTCCAGTTTCAACATCTCGCCGCGCTCGACGCGCGCCGGATCGTAGCGCGTGACCAGCAGGTGTTGCTTCACCGGCTCGCGGTTTTCCTCCGCGCGGCGGGTGCGCGATTGGAGAACGCCCAGAATACGGTCGCTGTCGCGCACCGAGCTGACTTCGGGGTTGGTCACCACAATCGCCTGGTCGGCAAAATACAGCGCGAGCAGCGCGCCCTTTTCAATGCCGGCGGGACTGTCGCAGAGGATATAGTCGAAGTCCTTTGCGAGTTCCTCGATAATGGTCTGCACGCCCTCTTTCGTCAGCGCATCCTTGTCGCGCGTTTGCGAGGCGGGGAGGATGGACAGCCCCTCCACCCGCTTGTCGCGGATCAGCGCCTGGGAGAGCTTGGCCTCGCCCTGGACAACATTTACGATATCGAACACCACGCGGCGTTCGACGCCCATGATGAGATCGAGGTTGCGCAGCCCCACGTCGAAATCAATGACGACGGTCTTCTTGCCGCGTTGGGCGAGGCCCGTGGCGAAGGCGGCGGAGCTTGTGGTCTTTCCCACACCTCCCTTGCCCGATGTGACGACGATCACCTGCGCCATGTTGTGTTCCTTCGAAAGTGGGTCCGTGAATCAGCCAAATGGGTCGAAACGCAACTGCTCGCCATCGAGGCGCACCTGCACCCCGCGGCCGATCTGTGTGGAGGATAACCCCTCGCGCACCGCGTAGAAGCCGGAAATGGCCACCAATTCGGGGTCGAAATTCTGCGCGAAGATGCGCGCCTCGCCGTCCTCGCTGGCCCCAGCCAAAGCGCGCCCGCGCAGCGATCCGTAGATGTGGATATTGCCATCCGCCAGAACCTCGGAACCCGCATTGACCGAGCCGATGACGATCAGGTCACTGCCCTGCGCGTAGATGCGCTGACCGGCGCGGATGTTTTGGGTGACGATCATGGTCTTGGTCGCCGCCTCCAGGCGCGGCGGTTCGGGCACCGGCGCGATGACCACGGGGAGCGCTGCCACGGGCGAAGGCGCCTCCACCTCGGTGTCGCGCTGCCCGGCCGGGCGCAGCGTGGGAAGCCCCGCTCCGGCAGCGGAAGCTCGCAGCAACTGGCTGCCGCCCACCACGCCGATGGGGAGGATCTCCAGCCCCCGCAGGCCGGCGATCAGTGCGGGAAAATCCACTTGCTCGCCGCCCAGGTCGTCCAGGCCGATGGCAATGGGTGCGAAGCGCAGGAAGCCTGGCGCCTTGCGGAATTGATCCCCCAGAGCCGGCAGCACGGCCTGCACGTCACCCGTCAGCAGACGCAGCGTGAGCAGGCTGTAATTGCTCCCGCGCAGGCGGAAGGCTTCGGGAGGCGAGGCGGGCCTCGCGGCGGGGGTCATGGGCTTCAGGAACTTCCCAGGTGTGACATGAAGAAACTGTGATAGCCGCACCAGCGCCGCCAGCGAAGCCCCAAGATGCGCGGGGAGAGTGGAATCCGCACGAAATCCGCCGCATGCTGGCCCTATGCCCGAAACATTGATCCTCGCCGAGCCCTTCCGTGCCCTCTTCTACGCCCCCTACTACCTGGCCGAGGCGCGCGGCGCCTTCACTCGCCAGGGGTTGGATTTGCTCATGGAGACGGCCGGTACGCCCAATTTGGCCGCGCAAGCCGTGCTGGAAGGCCGCGCTGACCTCGCCTGGAGCGGGCCGATGCGCGTGATGCAGCAGCGCGCCGCCGACGCGAACTCGCCGCTCAAAGCCTTTTGCGCTGTTGTCATGCGCGATCCCTTCATGATTGTCGGCCGTTCGGCGCGTGAGGGGCTGCATCTGGCCGAACTCGGCACCTTCCGCTTGGGCCTGGTGACAGAGGTGCCCACCCCCGTCTGGTGCCTGGCCCATGCCGTGGCCGAAGCGGGCGGGCAGAAGGTGAAGGACCGCGCGGGCGGGACCATGGCCGAGAATGTTGCCTCGCTTCTCGCCGGCAAGCTCGACGCCATTCAGGTGTTCGAGCCCTATGCCTCCGAGGTCGAGGCCGCGGGCGGCGCTGTCTGGCACAGCCAATCCAGCAATGGGCCGCTGGCCTACAGCTCACTCTACAGCACAACCGCGACGCTGACCGCCCGGCGCGAGGCGATGCGCGGCATGGTGCGCGCCCTGGCCGAAACCCTGCGCTGGCTGGAAACCGCCGCCCCTGAGGAAGTGGCCACCCTGCTGGAGGCCCGCTTCCCCGATTTGCCACTGGAGATCCGAACCCGGGCGGTGGCGCGGTATCAGGCGGCGGGCCTCTGGACGGATGGCCCGCACATGCCGCGTGCCGCCTTTGACGCTTTGGGTGCCGCCATGATGCGCGCCAACACCCTGCCCCATATCCCGGATTTCGACATCTGCGTGGATGAGGCGATCGTGACGGAAGCGCTTGCATGAGGGCACCACCGGGACAGCGGTCGGACTACCGCTGGTTCCTGCCCATGCCGACGCGATGGATGGATAATGACATCTACGGCCATATGAACAATGTTCAGCATTACAGCTTCTTCGACACGCTGGTCGCACGCTTCCTGCTGGCGCATGGCGTGCTGGATCTTGCCACCAGCGACCATGTGGGCCTGGTGGTCGAGACGGGCTGCCGCTACCACGCCCCCCTCGCCTTCCCCGACGAGATCACGGGCGGCCTGCGCGTATCGCGACTGGGCAACTCCTCCATCACCTATGCGCTGGCGCTGTTCCGCGACGCCGAGGACCAGGCCGCCGCCGAGGGGCATTTCACCCATGTCTATGTGAAGCGCGCGGCGCAATCCGAGACGGTTTCGCTGCCCGCCGCCCTGCGCGCAGCAGCCAGTGCGGTGCAGGCGTGAACCCCCTCGCGGACAGGCGCGCGCTGGTTGCTTGTCCGCTGCTCGGTTTGCTGGCCGGGGCCGTGCTGTGGTGGATTGGCGGGCATGCGGAAATCGCCTTCGCCATGGGCACGCTGCCTGTTCTGATCCTGCTCATCGCCGAGATGATCCGCAGCCTGCGCGAGGGCAGCTTCGGCCTCGACCTCATCGCGGCACTGGCCATGGCGGCCGGCGTCGCGCTCGGCGAGCCGCTGGCGGCCAATATCGTCGCGCTGATGTATGCGGGCGGCCAATACCTCGAAGACTATGCCCGCCGCCGTGCGGGGGCGGAGATGACCGCCCTTCTGGCCCGCCAGCCGCGCACCGCTCTGCGCCACGAGGCGGGCAGCCTCACCGAAATCCCCATCGAGGATATCGCGGTGGGCGATCTGCTGCTGATCCGGCGCGGCGCGGTGCTGCCGGTGGATGGCGCCCTCGCCTCGGACCTCGCCTTGCTGGACACGGCCGCGCTGACCGGCGAGCCCATGCCGGTACGCCACGCGCCGGGCGATGCGCTGCTCTCCGGCACGGCCAATGCGGGCGATGCCTTCGATTTGCGCGCCACCACGGATGCCGCCGCCAGCACCTTCGCCGGCATCCTGCGCATGGTGCGAAGTGCCGCT
>JBBRVI010000116.1:0-10765 GCA_038247025.1 Acetobacterales bacterium | reverse complement strand
TATGGTCGGCTCGCGTGATCGTCAGTGCCTCGCTCATCCGACGCCTCCCTCGCGCAGACCAGCGCAGCATCATCGAATCAGAAACTCGAGCAATTGGGAATCCTCACACGAGTCAACGTCCGCGCGGATTGGTATTACTCCAACACCAAGGTCATTACGGCTGCCGCAATTTGGGCGCTGGCCGAGTATGGCGCGTTGCGCAGCACCTTCACCTCTTCGAGGCGGGCGGAAAGGATGAGGTCACCCTTCGCCTTCCTGTCCAACACACGCCAGACGGATCAATTCCATAGACCGCGCCCTCAGCACACTAGCGGACGTGGCTCTCATTTCGTGAGGAGGCGCACCAGTCCGTCGAGTTGATCGAGGTTCTTGTAGGCGAGGATCACCTGTCCGCCCCGCGCCCCGTGGCGGATGGTGACCTTGATGCCCAAATGGGCTATGATCTGGCGCTCCAAAGCGCGAGTGTCGGCATCGGATTTGGGCTGTCGGGGGGCTTTGCCCAGATTCGTGTTGGCGGCAAGTGCCTCGGCCTGACGGACGTTCAGGCCGCGATCCACCACCTGAAGGGCCAACGCCACAGGGTCCTTCGCGGTGAGAAGGGCGCGGGCGTGACCGGCGGTCAGCGCCCCCTCGCGCAACAAATCACGCACGCGCGGGGGCAGACCCAGCAGGCGCAGCGTGTTGGCGACATGAGGGCGACTTTTGCCCACGGCCCGCGCCAGCGCTTCCTGTGTCAATCCGAACTGCTCGGTCAGGCGGCCATAGCCTTCGGCTTCTTCCAGTGGGTTGAGGTCCTGCCGCTGGAGGTTTTCCACCAGGCCAGCGGCCATCGCCTCGCGGTCGGAGAACTCACGCACAAGGGCAGGAACCTCATGTAGTCCCGCTGCCTGAGCAGCTCGCCAGCGGCGCTCTCCGCCGATGATCTGGTATTGGTTGGGCTTGGACTTGCTGGGGCGCACGAGGATGGGTTGCAGCACGCCGTGCTCGCGAATGGAGGCGGTGAGCTCAGCCATAGCGGACTCGTCCGTCGCTTCGCGCGGCTGGAAGGGTCCGGGCTCGATGGTGCCGATTTGAAGCGTACGCAGCCCAGGGGCCGAGGATGTGGCCGCAGCGGCATCACCCAGCAAGGCAGAAAGGCCGCGGCCGAGGGCGGGGGGTTTGGTCATGATGCAGCCTCCTCGGCCATCCGCGAATCGGGGGAGAACATCCTCCGATGGTCACAATCAGCGTAAATCAGGATTCGCGCTCCAGATCATTTTTTGCCAACTCGCGCAGCCGGGCGCGGTGGCGGCGCAGGAATTCAGCGGCGAGGCGCGTGTAGGCCTCGGCCCCGGGGGAGCGCGGGTCATAAAACGTGACAGGCAGCCCATGGGATGGAGCTTCGGAGACGCGGACATTGCGCGGGATTACCGTGTCATAGACCTGCGACTTGAAGAATTCCCGTACATCCCTCGCGACAGCCTCGGCGAGGTTGTTGCGGCCGTCGAACATGGTCAGCAAGATGCCGTCCAGCCGCAGTGTCGGATTGAAACCCGCCCGCACGCGCTCCAGCGTCTGGATGATCTGGGAGACACCTTCGAGGGCATAGAACTCGGCCTGGAGCGGCACCATCACGGAATCGGCGGCAACCAGTCCATTGAGTGTGAGCAGGCTCAGCGATGGTGGGCAATCCAGGAGCACCCACTCCACGCCGTCGAGGGCCGCGGCCCCTTGGGCCAGGGCTTGCCGCAGGCGGGTTTCCCGGCGGGCGAGATCCACCATTTCCAATTCGCCACCGGCCAGATTCGGATCAGCTGGAATGATGGAAAGATTGGGGATGGCGGTGGGGCGCAGTACTTCCGCCAGCGGCTTTCCCTCCACCAGCATGGCGTAGCTGCCGGCACCCCGCGCGGCTCGCGCTATGCCCAGGCCCGTGGAGGCGTTGCCCTGTGGGTCGAGGTCAATCAGCACGACCTTGTGGCGAGCGGCAAGAGCGGCGGCGAGGTTCACCGCCGTCGTTGTTTTCCCCACACCGCCCTTCTGGTTGGCGAGAGCGAGGATGCGTAAGGTTGCTTGGTCAGGCACCGGCAGGGCGGATCTCGCTGAGGCGGAGGATGGTCGCTTGCGCGTCAGTGCGGCTTTGGAACCGCTCCGTGCGCATAAACCAATGCGCAGCGGCCGCCGTCAACTCCACTTGTGCATTTCGGCCTTTCGGAAAGACCGCAACGCCTCCGGGAGCAAGGATTCGGGCGGCATGCGGAATCAAAGCGTCCAGCGGAGCCAGGGCCCGGGCCGTGACAACCTGGATGGGCGGCATGCGCGCGGCTTCGATTCGCGTCGGATATACGCGAACATGCGACAGACCCAGCGTGCGGCTCGCTTCCATCAGAAAGGCGCATTTGCGCCGGTCCGACTCGACCAGATGCGTCTCCTCCTCCCGGCCGATGGCGATGACGATCCCCGGTAGCCCTGCGCCGGAGCCAAGATCGGCCAACGGTCCATCGGGCAGCAGAGGCAGCAGTTGCCAGGAATCCAGTACGTGCCTCTGCCAAAGTTCATCCTCAGGCGCGCCGGCCACCAGATTGATGCGCGCGTTCCAGCTCAATAGTAGCCTCAGATAGTCCCGGAGCCGCGCCTCGGCTTCAGGTGGAACATCGAGCGTCCCGGCATCAGGCTGTTTCACGTGAAACACTCCGCCGCCGCAGATGGACGGCCAATGCCGCAATGGCTGCGGGGGTTATGCCCGGCAGACGGCCCGCGCCGCCCAATGTGGCCGGGCGTGCGCGCGCCAGGCGGTCCCGCATTTCGTTGGAGAGTCCCGCGATCTCGGCGAAGTCTATCTCGGGTGGGATGGCAAAGGCTTCCTCACGCTCCAGCAGGGCACGCTCGCCCTCCTGGCGGATCAGGTAGGGGCCGTACAGCGCTTCCGCATCGAGGTACTGGCGGATGCGAGGCTGAAGGTCGCGCAGCCAGGGAAATAAATTTTCCGCTGCCATGGGAGACATGGCCGGCAGGGCCAGCGTGTCCATCACGCTCCGCCACCGACCATCCTGCTTCACTGCGACGCCTGCGGCGGCGTAGGCGGTGGGGGTGGCGCCCTCCGCACGGGCGCGGGCCATCGCATCGTCTAGGGCCAAGGCGAACGCGCGATGCTCGGCTGCTCGCGCAGCGCCCACGCAACCCCAGGCGATGCCCTTCTCCGTCAGTCGCATCCCGGCATTGTCGGCCCGCAGGCTCAGCCGGTATTCAGAACGTGCGGTGAGCATACGGTAAGGCTCGCTGACGCCGTGCAAGGTCAGGTCGTCCACCAGCACGCCCAGATAGGCCTCAGCCCGGTTCAGCCGCGCTGAGGTTTCACCACCGGCAGCTCTATGCGCCGCATTCACGCCAGCCAGCAGCCCCTGGGCCGCCGCCTCCTCGTAACCTGTGGTGCCGTTGATCTGCCCGGCGAGGAAAAGCCCTGGCAACGCGCGGCATTCCAGCGTGGGGCCAAGCGCCCTTGGGTCCACATGGTCATACTCGATCGCGTAGCCGGGACGAAGAATCACCGCATGCTCCAGCCCCGGGATGCTCGCGACCATCATCCGCTGCACCTCCTCAGGCAGGCTGGTCGAGATGCCGTTGGGATAGACTGTCGGGTCATCCAGGCCTTCAGGCTCCAGAAATATCTGGTGCCGCTCGCGTTCGGCAAAACGAACCACCTTGTCCTCAACCGAGGGGCAGTACCTCGGCCCCACCCCTTCGATGCGACCGCCATAGACCGCCGAGAGGTGCAGGCTGCTGCGAATGATCTCATGGGTGCGTGAAGTCGTATGGGTGATGCCGCATTCCACCTGCCGGTTGGTGATGCGGGTGGTCATCCAGGACAGGGGCTCGGGCTCAAGGTCGCCGGGTTGCATCTCCAGGCTCGCCCAGTCAATTGTCCGTCCGTCGAGCCGCGGCGGTGTCCCGGTCTTGAGACGTGCCAGTGGCATGCCCAGGCGTTCCAGGGCACGGGCCAGGCCCAGGGCCGGCGCCTCGCCCACGCGGCCGGCCGGAATACGCTGCTCGCCGATATGGATCACGCCGCGCAGAAAGGTACCGCTGGTGATGACCAGCGCGCCGCAGCATATGCGGCGGCCGCTGGCGGTGATGACACCCTGCAGGTGATCATCCTCGATCACCAGATCCTCGACCGCCTCGCCCAGCACAGTCAGCCCTGGTGTTTTCGTAAGCAAGGTCTGCACCGCCTTGCGGTAAAGCTGGCGGTCGGCCTGGGCGCGAGGCCCCCGAACGGCTGGCCCCTTGCTGCGGTTCAGCAGCTTGAAATGAATGCCCGCCGCGTCCGCAGCCAAGCCCATGATCCCGTCCAGCGCGTCTACCTCGCGTACCAGATGACCCTTGCCGACTCCGCCGATGGCGGGGTTGCAGGACATCTCGCCAAGCTTCGCCGGGTCGTGCGTGACCAGCAGCGTGCGCGCCCCGCAGCGTGCAGCGGCGGCGGCCGCCTCGCAGCCGGCATGCCCGCCGCCCACCACCACCACATCAAAGGTCAGGTCCCACATGAACGGGCGTATAGCAGCTATTTGCCGATGCAGAACTCACCGAAGACGAGGTCGAGCACCTGCTCCACATCCACCCGGCCCGTGAGGCGTGACAAGGCTCGAAGCGCCCCGCGCAACGCCTCGGCCCGCAGCTCCGGCATGGTGGCTTCGGGCAGGCGGTTCAACCATTCCACGGCCTCGCCCAGTGCCGCGCGATGGCGCGGTCGCGTTATACCCACCGCGTCCGAAAGTCCCGCGCGCGCGGCGGCTTCGGCTTCGATGCGCGCGCGCAGCCTGCCCATTCCGGCACCGCTCTGGGCCGAGAATTCCAGCGCGCCCTCCAAGGTGCCGCCCAGATCGGCCTTGCTCAACACCACCAGGGCGTCGGGCCCCCGCAGCGCGAGCGTGGCCGCATCGGGCTCGGCATCCGCCGCAAAGACCAGCACGCGCAGATCAGCCGCTTCGGCGCGGGCGAGAGCGCGGCGCACGCCTTCCGCCTCGATGTCATCCACGGTATCGCGCAGCCCTGCCGTATCGGCCAGGGTCACCGGGACACCGGCCAGGATTAGGCGCACTTCCACGACATCGCGCGTGGTTCCCGCACGTGCCGACACGATCGCAGCCTCCCGTCCCACCAGAGCGTTGAGCAAGGAAGATTTTCCAGCGTTGGGTGCGCCCAGAATCGCGACTGACAGCCCCTCACGAAGCTTCTCACCGCGTGCCCCTTCACGCAGCAGCGTCGCCATCTCTGCGCTTAGCGCGGCCGCATCCGTAGCGACCTGGGAATCGAGGTCCGCAGGAAGGTCCTCCTCCTCAAATTCAATGAAGGCTTCCTGGCGAGCGAGCAGTCGTGTCAGCCTCGCCGCCCATTCGGCATGGCGCTCAGCCAGCGCGCCTTCCGCCTGGCGCAGGGCTTGGCGCCTCTGGGCCTCTGTTTCGGCGGCGACCAGGTCGGCGATGCCTTCCGCCGCCGTCAGATCCAGCTTGCCGTTGAGGAAAGCCCGGCGGGTGAATTCACCAGGCTCGGCTGGTCGCGCCCCCAGCGCCACCAATGCATCCGCCACTGCCGCAATCACCGCGGGGCCGCCATGCAGATGCAGCTCGGCGCTCTCCTCACCCGTGTAATTGGCTGTATCAGGAAACCACAGCACCAGGGCGCGGTCGAGCTCCAGGCCCCCATGGCGCAGCACGCGCACGCTGGCCCGACGCGGCGGCGGCAATCCCCCCGCCAGGCGCAGCAACATCTCTCCCGTGCCTACGCCTGAGAGACGAATGACGGCCACGGCCGAGCGGCCGGCCCCGCTGGCCAAGGCGAAAATTGGGGGAGAGGCAACCATGCTCACGCCTTGACCGGGAGCACGTCCTTCTCGGTCAGCATCAGACGGCGCGCCCGCCCGCCCTCGACCAAATGCGCCGTCAGAACCTCATCCACATCCTCGCGAGAGCGGACCTGGTACCAGATGCCCTCGGGGTAGATGACCATAGTTGGGCCGAACTCGCAGCGATCCAGGCAGCCGGCCTGGTTGACCCGCACGCCCTTCAGGCCCAATTCCTTGCTGCGTGACTTCATGTAGTCTCGCAGCCCTTCGCTACCCGAGGCCGCGCAGCTGCCGCGCTTGTGACCATCGGGGCGGCGATTGCAGCAGACAAAGATATGCGCCTGGAAATACGGTGGTGGATCGGCCTCTGCCATGGGTGCTCCTTGCAAATTTGTATTGACCTCATGTAGGCGCACCCTGCGGGGCCTGCCAGAGCGCCCCGCTTGACGCAGGCCCTCCGCGGGTGCTGCATCCTTCCCAGCGCGCAACACAGGGACACATGCCGCAACTCTCGCTGCACACACCGCTCGGTGAACTGACCCTCTCGGAAGACGAGGGGGCGATCGTTGCGCTTGACTGGGGCCGCGGCAGCGAGCAGGAGGCCACCCCCCTTCTCCGCGAAGCACGAGATCAGCTGCACGACTATTTTGACGGCAAGCGCACCAGTTTCCACCTTCCTCTTGCCCCCCACGGCACGCCCTATCAACGCCGTGTATGGGCCGCGCTGCGCGCCATCCCAGCCGGCGAGACCCGCAGCTACGCGGACATCGCCCGTGACGTCGCGTCGCACCCGCGCGCCGTTGGGCAGGCCAATGGCCGAAACCCCATTCCCATCCTGATCCCCTGCCACCGTGTGGTTGCCGCGAATGGCGCGCTTGGCGGGTATTCCGGACTGGATGGGCCTGACACCAAGCGTTACCTTCTCGATCTTGAGGCGCGTGCAACCAACCTGCCCTTTGGGGCGCTTTCATCGCCAGGAAACCCCACATGAACCATGCCATTCGCGTCCATGAACATGGCGGGCCCGAGAAGATGCTCTGGGAGGAAGTGCCCCTGCCACACCCCAAGCCGGGTGAGGCGCTGATCCGCCAAAAGGCCGTCGGCCTCAACTACATTGACGTTTATTTCCGCACAGGCCTCTACAAGGCGCCCTCCATGCCCTTCACCCTGGGCATGGAAGGGGCCGGGATTGTCGAGGCGGTTGGCGAAGGCGTGACCGAAGTCGCCGTGGGGGACCGCGTCGCCTACGCCTCCGGCCCCATGGGGGCCTACACGCAGGCCCGTGTGAACAAGGCCGACCGCCTCGTGAAAATCCCCGAAGGGATTGATTTCGAACAGGCCGCTGCAATGATGCTCCAAGGCATGACGGCGCAATACCTTCTGCGCAGCACCTATTGCGTAAAGCCCGGCGAGACGATCCTGGTGCATGCCGCCGCTGGCGGCGTGGGCCTCATCATGGTGCAATGGGCCAAGTCACTCGGCTGCAACGTCATCGGCACCGTCAGCACCGAGGCCAAGGCCGAGCTAGCCCGCGCGAATGGGTGTGACCATGTTGTGCTCACCAATGAGGACCTGCCTGCCGCAGTCAAGCGCATCACCTCCGGCGCCATGCTGCCCGTGGTCTATGATTCCGTGGGCCGTGACACGTTCACCGCGTCGCTCGATTGCCTCGCCCCGCGGGGAATGATGGTCAGCTATGGCAATGCCTCTGGCGCCGTGCCGCCGATTGATATCGGCATTCTTGCGGCCAAGGGCTCACTCTATCTGACCCGGCCAACGCTGGGGTCCTACACCATGAAGCGCAGCGACCTCGAAGCCGTGGCGGCCGACCTTTTTGCTGTGGTGAGGTCGGGCGCGGTAAAGTTGCAGATCAACCAGCACTACGCTCTGAAGGACGCGGCGCAGGCCCACCGGGACCTGGAAGCGCGCAAGACCACAGGAAGCACGGTGCTCCTGCCCTGAAAGCGTCAGCGCGCCGCTTGCCCACGGCGCGCAACCCTGGGCGTGTAGCAGTGCGGCAGGTGGAGTAGCATTTCCTAGCGTGTGGGCGAGTTGGGATCCAGGCTCAGGCTTTCGGTGCCAAAAATGGCAAGGTTTACCCGTCTCATTATTTGCCAGGGGACCGCTGATAAAAGGGCTGGGGCGGTGGCGTCGGAGTTGTCAGGGCGCCGGTTGCGGCTCCGAGTACACCACCGGAAAGGGCCCCAATGGCGGCCCCACGGCCGCCGCCGGCAAGGCCACCAATTGCGGCGCCTGCCCCGGCGCCGATCAGCCCCCCGCCCACGGCGCGTTGCCCGGGATCATAGGGGTTGTTGCAAGCGCCCAGCGCCAGAAGCGCCGAGAGACCGAAGGCGGTGATGATTGGCTTCATGCTCAGTTTCCTCGTCCCGTATGCCGTAGAAAGAATTGCCATCAAAGGTGGCAGGATGATGGATATTGGGCCCGCTGAGTGAGGCTCACAGGAAGCCAATGCGTCCCGTGCGCCATCCTCTAACCCGAGCATAGCCACGAACCATCCTGCAAGTCACGCGGCTGAAGCGCCCCGCGCGCGAGTGAATAAGACCAGCATAACAAAGCAAGACCAGAGCCGAGCCGGTGGAGCCACCGCCCGGCGCCTGAGGGCAAAAACTAAGTATTCATCGCGTCAAAGAAATCCTGGTTCGACTTGCTGTATTTCAACTTGTCGGTGAGGAACTCCATCGCGTCCTGCGTACCCATCGGGTTCAGGATGCGGCGCAGCACCCACATCTTCGAGAGAGTGCCGCGATCCACCAGCAGCTCCTCCTTGCGGGTGCCGCTCTTGGTGATGTCGATGGCCGGAAACACGCGCTTGTCCGAGAGCTTGCGATCCAGAATGATTTCGCTGTTACCAGTGCCCTTGAACTCCTCGAAGATCACCTCGTCCATGCGCGAACCTGTATCAATCAGCGCGGTGGCGATGATGGTGAGTGAGCCACCTTCCTCGATGTTGCGCGCCGCGCCAAAGAAGCGCTTGGGGCGTTGCAGCGCGTTCGCGTCCACACCACCTGTCAGCACCTTGCCCGATGACGGCACGACGGAGTTGTAGGCGCGGCCCAGGCGCGTGATAGAGTCGAGCAGGATCACCACGTCACGCTTGTGCTCGACCAGGCGCTTGGCCTTTTCGAGCACCATTTCCGTGACCTGCACGTGGCGCGTCGCTGGCTCGTCGAAGGTGGAGGCAACGACCTCGCCCTTCACCGTACGCGCCATGTCGGTCACTTCCTCGGGTCGCTCATCAATGAGAAGCACCATGAGGAACACCTCGGGGTGGTTGGCGCTGATGGATTTCGCAATGGATTGCAGCATCACAGTCTTGCCGGTGCGGGGCGGTGCGACGATCAACGCGCGCTGCCCCATGCCGATCGGCGCGATGAGATCAATCACGCGATGCGTGTTGTCCTTCTGCTGCCCCTTGGCCACTTCCGTACCTTCAATTTCCATCTTGAGGCGGCGCGTGGGGTAGAGCGGCGTGAGGTTGTCGAAATTGATGCGATGGCGCAGCGCCTCGGGCGGCTCGAAATTGACCGAGTTGACCTTGAGCATGGCGAAATACCGCTCGCCATCCTTCGGTGCGCGAATCTGGCCCTCCACCGTGTCACCCGTGCGCAGACCAAACCGGCGCACCTGGGCGGGGCTCACATAGATGTCGTCGGGGCCGGGGAGGAAATTGGCCTGCGGGCTGCGCAGGTAGCCGAAACCATCGGAGAGGATTTCCAGCGTGCCTTCGCCATAGATCGCCTGGTCGTTCTCGGCCAGCGTCTTGAGGATGGCGAACATGATATCCTGCTTGCGCAGGATGGAGGCGTTCTCGACACCCAGTTCCTCCGCGAAGGCGAGGAGATCGGGCGGCGTTTTCGCCTTGAGTTCAGAGAGGTGCATGCAGCATCCGAAATTCAGTTGGGGAAACGCGCGGGGCGAGAGGATCGGGCCCCGATGGTCGCGTCACGAATTGTGTGTGACGGATCGGCGTTTTGTCAGGGAGGGATCGGCGCTTATGGCCGACAATTCCAAATTAGGGAGGCCTGCGCCCCAAGTCAACGCCCCTGTCAAGATGTTTCCCGCGAAGCGCCGTCAGAAGGGCTTCACGATCACCATGATGACGATGACGATCATCAGGACCGTCGGTACTTCGTTCATGATACGCCAATGCCGCTGCGGGAAGGGGCGCTCGTCCCGCTCGAAGGCTTTGCGGTGCCGGGCCAGATACATGTGGAACCAGGTCATCGCCACCACGCTCACCAGCTTCACGTACCACCAGCCGCTGGTCCAGCTCACCACGCCTGGTGTCAGGATCAGCACAATGCCCAGCAGCCAGGTGACGATCATGCTGGGATTCATGATGGCGCGCAGCAGCAGGCGCTCCATCTTCTTGAAACGCTCATGTTCCACGCCGCCGCCCTGCGCGATTTCGCAGTGATAGACGTAAAGGCGCGGCAGGTAGAACAGCCCCGCCATCCAGGCCATCACCGCCATGAGGTGCACGGCTTTGACCCAGAGATAGGTGGGGGCGAGGAAGTCCATCGTCATGTCGTCTCCAGGAGGCTGGTCCAGAATCCGTTCAGCTTATTGCCCGGAAACCGATGGCCGGGAATGCCCATGCGGGCTCCAGCGCTGGCCTTCCGGCGCGGAGGGGATTACAGCAACGCCCATGGAGACCCTCGCCACCCCGCGCCGCGCCGAGATCACCCGCAAAACGGCCGAGACCGACATCCATGCCCGGCTTTGCCTGGACGGGACCGGACGCGCCGAGATCAGCACAGGCATCGGCTTTCTCGACCACATGCTGCACGCGCTCACCCGCCACGGCCTGCTGGACCTCGCGCTGATAGCAAAGGGCGATCTGCACATTGATTTCCACCACACGGCCGAGGATTGCGGCATCGTGCTCGGCCAGGCCATCAAGGCGGCGTTGGGCGAGAAGCG
>JBBRVI010000115.1:0-10793 GCA_038247025.1 Acetobacterales bacterium | reverse complement strand
CCAGGGTGGCTTGTGGCCCGCGCCATGATTCGCTAGAGACTGCGCCCACCAACGCCGCGCAGGACGCGCCGGCCGGCGGGCGCTTAGCTCAGCGGTAGAGCACTACCTTGACACGGTAGGGGTCACAGGTTCAATCCCTGTAGCGCCCACCATAGAAATCAAGGATTTAGGGCGTCTTTCCGTCGGCTATGAGACCCTGGGTAGCATATAGGCAGCTACCGCGAGACTCGGTCGTTTTTATCGCACCTCCCTGGCCGCCATCGTGTCGGGTATGTTGTGCGCACAAAACGATGGCGAGGAGCATCACGCGTCCTGGAGTGGCCCCCATCAAACCGGACAATCGGCATGGTTTGAAGACTTGCCGGCGATGAACTCACGGGGCGAACGGAAATGCAATCCGCTGTGTGGATGTGAGGTGTTGTAATCCTCGAACCAGAGGTCGAGGCGTTGGAGAACAGAAATGGCATCAGGGCGTGGGTTCCCGCGGGCATAGTCGCGCTTGGGTAAAGCAGGCGACTAGGTTCAGCGCAGTTGCGAAGTTGATGGTGTCACTGGCGGTATAGGCGGAGCCGTTTTCGGCCAGCCATTGGACAGGATGTGGCGCGCGCAATGCATCGAACCGACTTTCAACGCAGCTGAGCATCATGTCGCGGATCATCTCGCCGCTGATGCCGCCGTCTGGGGTTGCGACCCATGCCATGATCTCCCGGTCATGGGTGTCGATGGCGAAAGCGATGCGAACAACATCGCCATTCCAGCAAGGGATTTCGAAGCCATCGGAGGCCCAACGCAGGTTGGAGGCGTCGGCGATAACCCGCCCCTCATGCGTGCGGATGTCCCTCCTGCCGGTGCATGGCTGCAACAGCAGGTATGCCATGCCCATGAGGCGAAAGACGCGCTTGTGATTGAGCCGCGGCTGGCCGGAGCGGCACCTGGCACGGTTGAGCAAAGCGGTGACGCGGCGATAGCCATAGGTCGGGCGCTCATCGGTGACGGCCCGGATTTCGGCGATGATCGCCTCATCCTGGGCGCGGGCAGAAGGCCCCCGGCGTGGCCGCTCAGGGCGCTGGAGCTGCTCGGCGAGGTTTGAGCGGGCGACGCTCAAGGTGTCCGCGACGGCCTTCACCGGGAAGGCACCCCTGGCCGCGATGGCACTTGCCAGGAGGGTTTTTTGGGCGTGCAGAGTCGAGCGCCTCGCGGAGGATTTCGGTTTCCATGGTTTTGCGGCCGAGGAGACGCTCGAGGTCGCGGACGCGGCTTTCGATCTCCCGCAGTCGGCTCAGTGGCACGGCCTCCTCATCGGCTCTGACGGCCTCGTGGCCCCCCTCGGACATGCGGCGCCTCCACTGGAACAAGAGACTGGGCGAGACGCCCTGAAGGCGGGCGACGGCCGAGACAGTCATGCGTGGGCGCCTAGAGCATCATCCGTTCAAACGGAATCGTTTGAACGGATAAAGATGATCGAAAAACAACTGGCTAGAGCGTGTGGAGTGACCCCTTTTGAACGGAACATGCTCTAGTGGGCGCCTCGACGATCGTGGATGTGAACCTGCCCGCCCGCATGGGGGCAGATGGCAACGGCACGCTGGTCTCCTCCATGCATTTCTAAAATTTCGATAGCCCACGCGCGCTGGCCTTCCGCGATGAATTCGTCCGCCGCTCGCAGGCGGCTGGCGAGACGGGGGATCTCCGCCCCGGCATTTATGACGCGGCCGCCCACAGCATCGTGCATTTTTATGCCGAGGCGATGCGCCGCACCCGAGCTACGGGCGAGCGCTCGCGCTTGGCCGCCGAGCGCGCCGCCATCCGCGACGAGCTGCGCGCCATGCGCAACATCGAGACCATCGAAGGCACGCTGGCGCGCTTCACCGAGCAAGGCGACGCGCTGAAGACCACGTAAGTTCTGGAGGTGCGCGTCGGGAGTTTCGTTTTGGTCGGCACGCGCACACCGCCGGGGATTGCCTGAGGCAACAGCTCCTGTATTCGCCGCGCCAGCTCCGGCGCGGTGCCGGCGGGCGCCAACAAGGCCAGATCGTTGGAGGAAATCGCGTCCGCCATTCATCTGGCAGATGAGAAAGGATTCCCCCTTCAACCTCCAAAAGATCGTCCAATTCTTCGCTGCGCAGCGCTGCATCAAACTGAAACAGAAAATGGATCAGGCGCTCTTCTCGGTTCACCCGAAAGGAGCATAATGCAAGTGCCGCTGGCGCTTGATCCGGCCACTCCATCCTAATGGATGATCCCCTGAGTAGTTGGTGCAGATCCTCCAATTTTATCACGACACACGCCAATGGTCTGGTCCCCGGCATCGAACCGCTCACGAGCTCCTGGAGCTCCGGGTGAAATGCCGTTCGCCGATTCGCCACCATGTGCAAAGCGACCGACAAGTTTCCCGAGCAATCACGTCCGGAGCCATATCGCTCCGCCCGCGTTCTGGTTTGTGATTGTTGTGCCCCGGCTGGTGCTTACCCTGCTGCCCGGGATGAAACGTGTAGCGCGGCCGATCTGCCTCGGCAGCTTCCGGTATCGAAGGTGTGGTCTCCGGCCGCGGCGTACCTGTCGCTTCTGCATCGGCTTCGCCGGCGGCCTGTCAGGGGATTTAACTTTTTTCTAATGGCCTGCGTAACCTCGTCGCTCGGCACGACGAACCCGGTTCAACCACGGATGGACGAGGGCGGGATCATGGATTCAATCGAGATCAAGGATCTGGTGCGCACCCGGTATGGCGAGCTTGCGGCAGGCACTGATCCCGCCTCCTGCGCGCCCGTGGCGTCGTCCTGCTGCGATCCCTCCTCCGGGGCGGAGTCTGACCGGAAGGCGCTGAGCATGGGGTATGGCGCCGACGAAGTTGCTGCGGTGCCCGAAGGTGCAAATCTGGGGCTAGGCTGCGGCAATCCCCACGCCATCGCGGCGCTGCGACCAGGCGAAATAGTGGTCGACCTCGGCAGCGGCGCGGGTTTCGACTGCCTCCTCGCCGCCCGGCAGGTCGGCCCCACAGGCCGGGTGATCGGTGTGGACATGACGCCCGAAATGCTGCGGAAGGCACGCGCAAACGCCTCCCGGCTGGGGACGGCGCATGTTGAATTTCGCCTCGGAGACCTGGAGCATCTGCCGATCGCCGACGCCTCGGCGGACGTGATCATCTCCAACTGTGTTGTCAACCTCGTGCCGGACAAGGCGCAGGTCTTCCGCGACGCCTTGCGCGTGCTGAAGCCGGGCGGTCGGTTGGCGATTTCGGACGTGGTAGCAACCGCGCCTCTGCCGGCGGACTACGCCGAGGACACCGCGCTGCTTTGCGGCTGCGTCTCGGGCGCGGCGCAGATCGACGATCTCGTGACCTGGCTCGAGATGGCGGGTTTCACCGAAATCCTGATCACCCCTAAACCAGAGAGCCGGGAAATGATCCGCGGCTGGGCACCCGGCCGGGGTATCGAGCATTACGTGGTCTCAGCCTTCATCGAAGCCCGTAAACCGCACTGACCCGATCAGCTCGCTCGTGCACAGCCGGCGCGCGGCCACGCATGGCGCCCGGCCATAGCGCGCGTTTTGGACGCCGATCAACAAACGGCAAGATGACGGGCGGAATCAGCGCTCTCACTTTCCGCCGCCACCACTTCCTCAAGCTTCACTTCGATGCGCGAAAAAAATGAACCTTAGCCCAGGAAATTGACGGATGGACACGCAAGTCGCCCCTACTGAGCCGGAGATGGCGCCAAGCTTGATTGGCGGGCGCCTCGGCTGGCGCGCCCCCGCGCTACTGGCCGACCAGCGCTGGATCCATCATCTCAACGACACCGAGATCGGTGAGCTGGAGGCCGCCGTCGCGCAAAGCCGCCTCACCGCACCGGACATTCTCGACATCCGCCGCTCCGATTTCCCGCTTCCCAAACTAGCTTCCCGTATCGCCACCCTGCGGGAGGACATCCTCGAGCGGTACGGCTTCGGCTATCTGCGCGGTCTGCCCGTCAATCGCTACGACCGCGACACGCTGACCAGGATGTATTTCGGCCTGGGCAACCACTTGGGTGACCCGGTGCCGCAGAATCGCAACGGCCATATGCTCGCCCATGTCATCGACATTGGTACGTCGGTCCATGATGTGAACAAGCGCATCACCCAGACGAATGCTGAGTTGGATTTCCACTCCGATGGCTGCGACGTGGTCGGGCTGCTCTGCATCAACACCGCGCGCAGCGGCGGCGAGAGCGCGTTGGTCAGTGGCATCGCGCTGCACGACGAGATGCTGCGACTGCGGCCCGATCTCTGTGCAGCCCTCTACCAGCCGCTGACCAGCGACCGGCGGGGCGAGGTCCCGGAGGGCAAGCAGCCCTGGATGCGCATCCCGGTCTTCATGTGGCAGCACGGCAGCTTCACCGGCTACGCCCCTTTGAAGGCCTATCTCGAATCCGCCCGCCGCTTCACCGGCGCCGAGCCCACAACACCGCTGCAGTGGGAAGCCATGCAGATGTTCCTCGATCTCGCAAACTCCCCGGAATTCGCCCTGCGCATTCCCTTTGAGCCCGGCGATTTCCAGTTCGTGGAGAATCATATGGTCTTTCATTCGCGCACTACCTACGACGATTGGCCTGAGGTCACACGCAGGCGGCACCTGATGCGTCTCTGGCTTTCTATGCCCGATGGCAGGGAACTGCACCCAGCCATCGCCGAGCGCTGGATCCATATCAAGCGCGGAACGTTGCGCGGCGGCGTGAACATCCCCGACCGAAAGGCGCTGAGCATCCCGCTGGATCCCCTGACCCCCGCCTACACCTGAGATAGGAGCTCCCCATGCGCTTTTCACGCCGCGCCGCGCTGCTTGCAGCGGGCAGCCTTGCCACTCCTGCGGTCGGTCAGAGTGGCGGCTTCGTCACCGTGGGAGGCGGGCCGCCCGGAGGCTCTTTTTTCCCGGTTGGCGCCGCGGTTGCGCAGGCAATCGGTCAGGCCATGCCCGGGGTGCGGGCACAAATGCAGCAGACCGGCGGTTCCTTTGAAAATATCCAGCTTGTTGGCCGCGGGCGAGCAGAATTCGGCCTCGCGGTCGCGGACGCGCTTGCCATCGGCTTCCACGGCCGCGACCCGCAGCGCTTCCCACGCGCGCTCACCGGGCTGCGCGTGGTCGCCTCCATGTTGCCCCTGCATGCCCATATCCTGGTGCGCGCCGACTCCGGCGTGCGGCGGATCGAGGATCTCCGCGGCAAGCGCATCACGGCGGGTGCCGCGGGCGGCGGTACTGAGGGCAATGCGCGCGCCATCTTCGCCGCTGCCGGGCTGTCCTTCGCCGATTTTGGGCGCGTTGAGTTTCTCTCGCCCAGCGAGACGGTGGATGCGATACGCGACCGGCGCATCGATGGCATATTTTCCACCACAAACATCGGCGCATCGGTGTTGCGTGATCTGGCGGGCAGCATACCGGTGGTGGCAGTGCCGGTGCCGCATGCTCTGATCGCTCGGATGAATGACACTGCCTACGGGCCGGGTGAAATTCCCGCCGGCGCTTACCCCATCGTGGGGCTGCCTGTCGAAACCGCGGAGATCTGGGTCCAACTCTTTTGCGACGAGCGCCTGCCGGCGGCTACGGTGACGGCGTCGCTGGAGGGAATATTTGGCAACCTGACGCAATTCCGCGCTGCCCTCCCTCAACTTAATGATTTCGACCTCGCGACGACCACACGTGGCTGGCCCATCCCCGGCCATCCCGCCGCCATCGCCTTCCTCCGCGCGCGGGGCGTCGCGGTGGGGACATGAGTGCGCCCGCCGCACTGGCGGGCAGTGATGCGCTGGAGCTGCGGCTGGAGGGGCCGCCGCGTCTAGGCCTGGGTGCCACGCGCCTGACGATCATGGCGCTTGCTGCGCTCTTCGCCGGCTTCCAGCTCTGGGTGACACTCGAAAGCCCTCTTTCCGCAATCACCTTGCGCAGTGTGCATGCCGCATTCCTGGTGGCGCTGGGCGCGCTGGTCTTTACAGCCGCCGGCAGCCCCCGCGAGGGACGCGCCGGACCTTTCGATGTCCTGCTGGTGCTTCTGGCCATGGGCTGCGGCGTATATTTCTGGCTGCATGCCGATGGGTTCTCGCAGCGCGTTGGCTGGCCGCTGCCGGCGGATATCGTGGTGGGCTGCGTCTTCATCGCGCTGGTCTTTGAGACTGCGCGACGCGCAACGGGGAACGCACTGCCGCTGATTTGCTTCGTAGTGCTGCTATGGGGCGGATTTGGCCAACACCTGCCCAGCCCGCTGAACCATCGCGGGTACGACACCGAGCAATTGGTGGCGCAGCTGGTGTTGGGCACCGAGGGTCTGTTCGGGACCGCTGCCGCCGTTTCCGCCACCTACATCTTCCTGTTTGTGCTTTTTTCAGCGTTTATGGGTCAATCGGGCATTCTCACCCTTTTTCATGACATCGCGCTTAGGTTGGTCGGGCATCTTCGCTCGGGGCCGGCTCAGGCCTGCATTGTTTCCTCGGCGCTGACTGGCACGGTGAGCGGCTCGGGCATCGCCAACGTCGTCTCCTCCGGCCAGGTCACCATCCCGCTGATGCGACGTTACGGCTTTTCGCCCAACTTCGCTGCCGCTGTGGAAGCTGCCTCCAGCATGGGCGGGCAGATTATGCCGCCGGTGATGGGAGCCGTCGCTTTCGTCATGGCCGACATGTTGGATAAGCCCTATGCTGAAATTGCGCTGGCTGCGATGCTTCCGGCGTTACTTTATTTCGCCGGCATCTCCTGGATTGCGTATCTGGAGGCGCGGCGCCTGGGCTTGGGGACGGCACGCCGGGAACCCGTAAGGATCGCAGGGCGCTGGTTTCTGCTGCTGCCCATCGCTGTGATCATGGCGCTTCTTTTTCTGGGCTACACACCGGTCTACGCCGCCATGGGCGCATTGCTGTTCACCATGGTGATGATCCTGACGGAGGCTCCGGCCGCGCGCCTCGCCGGACACCGCTCCATGCCGCTGCGCCTCGGGTTCATGGGCCTGGCGCTGGCGGCGGTGCTTGCGGCGGGAACAGGGCCGTTGCTTTGGCTGGTGGCTGGCCTCGCGCTGGCCAACCTAGCCACATGCCAGGGGCGTGGCGTGCTGCGAAGGTGCTGGCATTCGTTGTTCAATGGCACGGTCGGCGCAGTCGCGGTGGGGCTGACTTGCGTGCTCGTAGGGGTCATTGACGGAGTTCTGGGCCTTACTGGAGTCACTCTGGAACTGACAGGCTGGATCATGGCCGGCGGTGCCGGATTGCTTTGGCTCAGCCTCGTACTTCTGGCCTTTACCTGCATCGTTCTGGGGCTGGGGCTGCCCACTCTGCCGGCATACATCATCTGCGCCAGCATAGCCGTACCGCCCCTGCTGGCGCTTGGCGTGGCGCCATTTCAGACACACATGTTTGTTTTCTACTTCTCCGTCCTCGCGCAGCTGACACCGCCCGTGGCGCTGGCCGCCGTGGCGGCGATGCCCTTCGCCGGGCCTACCGCCTCAGCCTTGGCGATTGGCTGGATCGCGACCGCCTTGGGGCTTTCCGGCTTCCTGGTGCCCTTCGTCTTCGTCTATTCGCCCGAACTTCTTCTTGGCTCAGGCACCGTGCTCGAAACGGCGGCGGCGCTGCTGCGCGTGGTCCTGGCGGTCGGCTTGTCCGGCCTGGCCTTCGTGGGCTTCCTGCACGGGAAACTGGCCTGGAGCCAGCGAGGACTGCTCGCCCTCGCCGCCCTGCTGCTGGTGTTCACCCGACCGGAGGCGAGCCTGGCCGGGCTGACTCTGGGCGCGGGTGTGATCCTGTTCCATCAGATGGCTCATCGGCGGCGGCTGCGCGCCGCATGATCCGGGATGCGAACAGCCCTGACCATGGGCCATCTCCAACGCGGAATAGAGCAGCCTGCATAAAAAAAGCTGCAACCCGGCATCTGGGAAGAAATGCGCTTGCATCACCAGCACAAGCCGGCGGCTCATCGGGGGCCAGGGGCGAGCGCAAAATGGGCTCTG
Organism: Acetobacterales bacterium; assembly: GCA_038247025.1. Taxonomy (GTDB): domain Bacteria; phylum Pseudomonadota; class Alphaproteobacteria; order Acetobacterales; family Acetobacteraceae; genus Roseococcus. The sequence goes on along the minus strand of JBBRVI010000115.1, from coordinate 2,829 downwards.
CGATCGCTAGAGCCTGCATGCCCGGCACTGCCGATCAATCTACGCCGGCCGCCACCGGTACCCTGATCGGTTTAATTCTGCCCGGCTCCATCGCCACTTTGGCCACGACGCCGCCAGAGAACAACCAGGCGCCGATTGCCCCTCCCGCTGGTGCCGCCGTGCATAGAGCAGCGAGGAATGTCAGACGAGGTCGCCGGCGCATGGTTGCGGCGGTAAAGCGAAGGTTCGCTTGGCCTAGCCTGACTTCAGGAAAGGATCGCGGACGCCTGCTTTGTCGTGAAGGTCAACATGCTCGGCTGGAGGGAGGCAACAGGCCATGCGGAGTTGGCTGACGGCTCTTTTTCCAGCGGGTCATCACCGCGCAACGCCCCGCCTCAGTGCTTCGCAATTGACCGCGCTGCGCCTGGTGCGCCCCACGCTCACACCTGCCAATGCGGAGTTGGCACTGTTCCAGGCACTTGGCTCGGCACCGCACGAAGGAACCTTCTCGCTGACTGAGATCATCGCTGCCAACCGCACCTTTGCAGGAATTGATGCTCTCCGCTTCGCCCCGCCCCTAGTGCCGAACGCTCTCCCTGGCGCTACCGCATTCCATCTGATCGAAGCCCTGCTCACACTGGATGATGCGCTGGCGATAGCAAGACGAGACGCGCTAGCCTCGATCCCGGCGTGAGCGCCGGTCGCCAAGCCTCGGACAGCCTGAGATCCGCGCGCTCAGCACCGCGGATGCGGGAACGGAGAGCGCGGGTTCCGCCGCGGCGGCCATGCGCACCGTGCCCGTCATGCCGGGGCGGATCCAGGCAGGCGCGTCAGGCAGGCTGAAACGGGCGACGTAGTTGCGCGGGAGTGGGTCAGATTGCGGGGAGAGTTCCCGCAGCCGGGCCGGAGCCGTGTCCTCGGGCCGGGTCCAGAATGCGGCCATGACCGAGAATGCTTCGACGGCGGCCAAGGCACCCTCGGGCACCTGGACCACCAGCTCCCGCTCGGCAGGGTTGGCCAGACGCAGCACGGGCTGACCCTCAGCGACGACCTGCCCGGCCTCCGCCAGCACGGCGGTGATCAGTCCCGGCCGAGGTGCCGTGCGGGTGGCGCGACAGATGCTGGTCAATGACGATCCCGGTGCTTTCACCGACTTTGCAGCGATGGTTGGGCGGCGCGTAGCGGATTTCGAGAACGCCACGGCCTATGCGGCGCTGAACACCGCCAATGGGGATGGCCCGACGCTGACCACCGGCAATTCGCCCGTCTTTGCGACGACTGCAATCCGCGCAAACAAGGCCGCAGCAGGGTCGGCACTGGACCTCGGATCGCTGGCGCAGGGCCGCGCAGCAATCATGCGCCAGCGCAGCCTGGATGGCATGCCCATTATGATCGGGGACCAAATGCGACTGCTCGTGGGGCCGAACCTCGAACTCGCTGCACGCCAACTCACCTTTGCCGTCGAGGCGGATCAGGTGACCCGAGAGAACGTTTTTGCTAGGATGATCGAGCCCGTGGTGGAGCCGATGCTGCCCGCCAACCGCTGGTACCTCTTTGCTCACCCGATGGCAGCGCCCGTGTTCATTCATGGCTATCTCGTTGGCACCGACGCACCGCGGGCGACGACAGGCGCTATTCAGGGCGTGGATGGCGTGGAAATGAGCGTCGTGTTCGACTTCGGCGTGGGTGCCGTGGATTGGCGCGGTGGCTGGTTCAACCCGGGGAGCTGAGCCGGGGATAGCGCCAGCTTCTCCCAAGCGGGAAGCTGGTGCAGAACCCGAGTGGAGGTGATTGGCTTTGACGGGCCGGTCGATCTGCAATCGCTCCGGCTCTACGGGCTGCCGGAGGCCGCACCCGCGGTGCTGAACGGCACGCCGCTGCTGCCACAGTCGGGGCAGCGGGAGTTCGCGGCGGAGGTGTCCTGGGACTTGGAGAGCCTGGCCCCGGGAGCGACCTCGCTGGTTGATGTCACGGTAAACGGGGCGCGCGCCGGCGACCTGGCGCAGGCATCGCTGGTGTCACCGACGCGGTTCATCGAGCTCCATGCGGCGGTATGGTAACACGTTGCTGGTAATGGCGCGGAACATCTCGGGAGCGACGTTCGACTTGGCTGCGGCGACGCTGTCGGTGGGGGTGACGAAGCGGCGCGCGCCGTAACAGGTTTAACAAATGCTGCACCACGTGCCATTACGAAACTTGTCGCTGTTGGTTCTCAATCCAACCATCCCGCAATGCCACCATGCGATCGAAGCGGTCGAAGATCTTCTCGTCATGGGTCACCACGAGAATCGCCGCATGCTGTTCCTTCGCCACTTGGCGCAGCAGATCCATCACCACCCGCGCGCGTTCGGAATCGAGCGCCGCGGTCGGCTCGTCCGCCAGGATGACCTGCGGTTGATTGACCAGGGCGCGCGCGATCGCCACGCGCTGCGCCTCGCCGCCCGACAGCCGCGCGGGCATTGCCGAAGCGCGCTTGCCAACCTGGAGGTAGTCGAGCAGCGCGCCCGCTCGCTGACGCGCCGTGGCGCGATCCACGCCGTCCAGCGTCATGGCCAGCGCCACATTGTCGATGGCATTGAGAAAGGGCAGCAGGTTGTGGAACTGGAAGATGAAGCCGATGCGCTCGCGCCGCAGCCTGCGCAGATCGGGCACGCGCCAATGCCCTTCCCAGATCATCTCCCCGCCAATGGAGAGCTTGCCGGCAGTGGGTTCCTGGATGCACGCGATGAGGTTCAGCAACGTCGATTTGCCGCTGCCGGAGGGGCCCTTGAGGCCAACCACCTCGCCGGCCTCGACATGCAAATCAACCTCGGCCAGCGCGCGCACCGCGGTCTCGCCGGCGCCGAAGGT
>JBBRVI010000114.1:0-10870 GCA_038247025.1 Acetobacterales bacterium | reverse complement strand
CATGTCCCGCACATGGGCCGGCCGGCCGCTGACCGTCACCCAGGCCCAGACCACGCCAACCTCGGCCGTGTAGAGCGCATCCATACCCGGCCCGGGCTCGGGGATGATGACGGCGTCCGTGCGCGGCAGGGCCAGCATGCAGGCCAGCGCGCCATTGCCAGTGCATTCCTCCTCGATCACGGAGTGCAACTGCACCTCGGCGGCCGGTTGCAGCCCTGCGCGCTTGAGTGCCGCGAAAGCCATGCAATAGCTGACAATGCCCGCCTTCATGTCGCCTGCGCCGCGACCATAGACGCGCCCGTTGCGGATCGCGGGGGCGTAGGGCGGCGTCTCCCACATGTCTGCGGCACCCTCGGGCACCACATCCACATGGCCTTGCAGCACCAGGCTGCGGCCAGTTGCAGCGCGTGGGTGATGGAGTGCCACCACATTGTCGCGCCCCGCATAATCAATCAGCGGCGGCGAAAAGCCCGGATGGCCGGCCAGTTTCGCCGGATCGGTCGCGATCCGCTGGGTTGCAAGCCCCAAATGCCGATACATCCGCTCCATCTCATTCAGTGCCGAGGCTTCATTGCCCAGGGTCGAGGGGCAGCGGATCAGGCGGAACAGCCAGTCCAGAGTCTCCTCACGCAGCGAATCGGCGGCCTGAAGGATGGCGCGTCGCGCGCCGGCATCGAGTTGGGTCATGGGGTACAGAACAACAGCGCGCGCCCTGGTTGTCCAGGCCGCGCGGGCAGGCTTCACTCCTGCCATGAAAGCCTTTCACCACACCGACGAGGCGCTGCATGCGCCGCAATTCTTCCTCATGCGCGGCCGTGTCCGCGCCAATTTGGAAATCCCGGCCCGTGCGGCCTCCCTGCGCGAGGGGTTGACCGCACTTGGCATTACGCCGGAGGAAACGGCGCCGGCCAGTCGCGCCACGCTGCTCAAGCTGCACACGGCGGATTACCTCGACTTTCTGGAATCCGCCGCACGCGACTGGGCTGAGATGCCCGAGGCCGGCGCCGAAGTCGTGGCCAATATCCATCCGACGCCAGAAATGCTGGCCCAGACCCAGCACGTGCCCGGCCACATCGTCGCCCGCACCGGCGCACACACAGCCGATACTGCCTGCCCCATCGGGCCTGGCACCTGGCAGGCCGCAATCGGGGCCGCCGGCTGCGCGCTTGCCGCCGCCGATGTCGCGGCGGCAGGCGGTACTGCCTATGCGCTCTGCCGCCCGCCCGGCCACCATGCCTATGCGGGCCGCGCCGGCGGGCATTGCTACATCAACAACAGCGCGCTCGCGGCCCAACGCCTGCGCGACAAGGGCGCCAGGCGCGTCGCCGTGCTCGACATCGACAGCCATCACGGCAATGGAACACAGGGCATTTTCTGGGAGCGCGATGATGTTCTGACCATCTCCCTCCATGCCGATCCCTCGCGCTACTACCCCTGGTATGTCGGCTTCGCGGAGGAGCGGGGCGCGGCCAATCTCAACCTCCCCCAGCCCTTCGGCACGGGGGATGATGGCTGGCTCGCAGCACTTGATCAGGCCATAGCCGCCATTGCCGCGTTCCGCGCCGAGGCGCTGGTCGTTCCCCTCGGCTTCGATGCCAGCGAGTTCGAACCACTCGCCGCACTCAAGGTCACCGCGGATGGCTTCGCACGCGCCGGTACCGCCATTGGCGGGCTGCGCCTGCCGACTGCCATCTGCCAGGAGGGAGGCTATAATGTGGACATTCTCGGGCGGCTTCTGAACCGCTTCCTGACCGGCTTCGGAGATCGCGCATGACGCCCCTGGTTCTCGACACGCACATTGACATCCGTTGGCCAGAAACGCCTGACTGGCTCTCCGAGACCGCGCAATGCGTGGACCTGCCCAAGATGCGCCGGGGCGGGATGAGTGCGGCCGTCTTCATCGCCTATGTCGGCCAGGGCGCGCGCGATCATGCGGGCCATGCCGCGGCCGGGGCGCGCGCCGAGGCCATGCTGCGCCACATCGCCGCCCGCGCCGATGGCACCGCCGTCCGGTTCTGCACCACGCCCGATGCAGTGGAGGCGAGCTTCGCGGCCTCCATCCCCGCCGTGCTCTCTGCGGTGGAGAATGGCTACGCGATGGGTCATGACCTCGGCCGCATCGCATCCTGGCGCCGGCTGGGTGCGATCTATCTCACGCTGACGCATGAAGGCCACTACGCGTTGTCGGACTGCGCGCGCCCGCGCAATTATCTGGGCGATGTAGAGAGCGAGCATGGTGGCCTCTCACCCCTTGGCCGCGCCGCCATCGCGGAGATGAACCGCGTGGGGCTGATGCTGGATTGCTCGCATGTCTCCAAGGCGGGGATGATGCAGGCGGCGGAGTTGTCGCGCACGCCCATCGCGGCCACGCACACGGCCTGCGCCGCGCTTTGTGTGCACCCGCGCAACCTGGATGACGAGCAGCTCGACATGATTCGCGCCGTGGGCGGCGTGGCGCAGATCACCGCCGTCGCTTCGTTTCTCAAACCACCCGGCATCAATGGTGTGACACAGGCAAGTGTGACTGATTTGGTGGACCATGTGGACCATGCGGTGCAGCGAATGGGCCTCGATCACGTGGGCATTTCATCCGATTTCGATGGCGGAGGACATGTCGTGGGCTGGGCCCACGCGGGCGAGACGCAGAACATCACGGCCGAGCTTGCGCGCCGTGGTTACGGCCAGCGGGAGATCGGGCTGTTGTGGTCCGGAAATTTCCTGCGGGTCTGGCGCCAAGTTCTCCGGGCGGCGAATTGAAGCGGGATGAGGTGGAGGCCTGTGCCTGACCCAAGTCACGGAAACGAGTTGCGAATTCTTGGACGAAGTGGCCCTTGAGCATTGGTCCTCCCGAGTGGCGTAAAGTGCCCTCGGATGTTGCGGACCTCTCCGCTGCGCAATTCGCCGTCGAGGTCAGAATGCAAACAGGCCCGACAGCCCCTCGTCCCATCCCACCGGACCCAGCCGCCGCCAGCAATCCGGCGGGGTTGCCCATGCCGCAACTGGCGTAGACAGTTGGGCCTGGGGGAATTTGTCATGCCAGACGCGACCAAGGGAGCGGCCACGGGAGCAAACGTCTCCGAAAGCATCGAGACGCGAGATTCCTGGATGATCGCCTTCGCGACGCTGACCATGCTCTCGCTCGCCGCCGGCGCGCCCATGACCGTCGTGATCGGCTTGGTGCCCATCGCGGAAACATTGGGTTCCGGCCGCTCGCTGCCCTCACTCGCCACGTCGCTCGCCTATTTGGGGACGGGGGTGGGCGGAGTGTTGTGCGGGCTCCTGGCCGGGCGCTTCGGCCAGAGGGCGGTGGCGATCCTGGGCGGCGTCGCGATCTTCGCAGGCCTTGCCATCGCGTCCCTGGCAGAGCCTTGGTCGCTTCTGCTGGGCATCGGTGTGGGGGTTGGACTGTTCGGCAACGGGGCGCTGTTCCCGCCCATGCTCGCCTATGTTTCTCTATGGTTCGACCGGCGCCGCGGAACTGCGCTGGCCCTGGTATCCTCCGGGCAATACATCGGCGGCTTCGTCTGGCCGACGGTGTTCGAGCGGACGATCGCCGCATTCGGCTGGCAGCGGACCATGCTGGTCTATGGCGTCGTGGCATCGGCCATCGTCGTGGCGCTGGCCACCATGCTGTTGCGGCCGCCACCCGTGCCGGTCGGCGGCTTTGGCGCCATCCGCTCCGTGCCCGGCGCTCAGGTGCTCGGCATGGCGCCCAATACGGCATTGGCGCTGATGGCTGCCGCCAGCTTTCTGTGCTGCGTGCCGATGGCCATGCCGGCGGCCCACTTGGTGGCGTTTTGCGGGGACCTTGGCATCTCGACCTCGCGAGGGGCCTCAATGCTGTCGGTCCTGCTGTTTGCGGCCTTCCTCTCGCGGCAATTCTGGGGCTGGCTGTCAGATCGGATCGGCGGGTTGTGGACGGTGTTCCTCGGCGGCGTTGCACAGACGGCGGGAATGCTGGGTTTCCTGGCAACCCAGGACGAGGCGGGACTGTTCTTTGCCGCAGCCGCCTACGGCATGGGTTTTGCGGGCCTTGTGCCGGCCTATGTTCTCGCCGTGCGCGAGCTTTTCCCCGCGGTGGAGGTGACCTGGCGCGTGCCCGCGCTGTTGCTGTGCAGCCTTTCGGGGATGGCCTTTGGCGCTTGGCTCGCTGGCGTGCTCTACGACGCAGTGGGCTTCTACGCGGCCGCCTGGTGGGTGGGAATCGCGTTCAATCTGGCGCAGCTGGCCCTCGTTGGTGCTCTCATTTTTCGGCCAAGGCGGTTGGCGCCCGCATGATCGCCGCGCTGGCGGTTGATGGGCGCGACGGCTCCGGACGAAAGACGCAACCTTGTTATCAAGCTAAATTGGCGACTATGTCTTGTCGGAGGCGGGCTCAGCCATCGCGCGATGCTGTTGGGCGAGGATGCTCGCCGGAGTTACGTTGGCCACCGCTACCAGCACCTTATTCTTCCAACCTTCCACCACGTCACCGTCGCCGCGCATCATTGCATCAAACCCGACCGCAGCTACATCTTTCGGATCCGCTTTTGCTCCCTGGCCTACCTTGGTATCGAGCATGTCAGCGCGCTCGAACACATCCGTGTCGGTAGCACCTGGCATGAGGCAGGTCACCGTGACCCCGGTGTCCTTCAACTCGTTTCGGAGTGCAAAGGAGAAGGAATTGATGAAAGCTTTCGTCCCATTGTAAACGGCCTGAAAGCTTCCGGGGATGAACCCGGCGATGGAGCCGGTTATCAAAATGCGGCCCTGGCCACGCCGGCGCATATCAGCGCCCACACGATGCAATAGATAGATCGTACCCGTGACATTCGTCTCAATCACCTGACGTACATCGTCGAAGCTTTGGTCCAGGAACGCATGGCCGAGCGACTGACCCGCGTTGGCAAATAGCGCATCAACCTGCCGACCAGAAATCGCGTCGTAGAGTTCATCAACAGCCTGTGTCCTGGCGAGATCTAGCTGGAGGGCCTTGACGTTGCCGCCGCAGGCGCGGAAGTTGGAAGCTGCTGATTCGATCTCGGGCCGGTCGGCTGCGATGAGAAGATCGTACCCTTCCTGTGCGCAACGGAGCGCGAGCTCGTAGCCGATACCTGAAGAGGCGCCGGTCACAATAGCAAATTTACGAGCGGAATCAGCCATGGAAATCGTTTTCCTTGGTGGGGTTACGGCTTGAGGACAACCTTGATGCAGCCATCCTTCTTGTCCCGGAACTTTTTATAGAGTTCGGGGCCGTCTTCGAGCGTGGCCCGGTGGGTGATGACGAATGACGGATCAATCTCGCCCTTCTCAATCCGCTCCATCAGCAGTGGCAAGTATCGTTGCACGGGCGTCTGCGCCATCCGGAATGTCAGGCCACGGTTGATTGCGGAACCAAAGGGAATTTTGTCGAGCAGACCCCCATAAACGCCGATCACGGAAACAACGCCGAAATTCCGACAGCAATGGATGGCCTGGCGGAGAACATGCGGCCTGTCGGTCCCCATGAAGGTCGCGGTTTTGATGCGGTCCACAATCGAATCAAAGCTGGCTGTCGCGTCCGCCTCCGTACCGACCGCATCAATGCAGGCATCCGCCCCACGGCCCTTCGTCCGCGCCTGAATTTCCTCGTAGATGTCCACTTCATGAAAATCCAACGTCTCCGCGCCGGCTGCACGTGCCATGGCGAGGCGTTCAGGAACCGTGTCTATGGCGATGACGCGCTCTGCCCCGAGCAGGAAGGCGCTGCGGATGGCCATCTGGCCGACCGGCCCGCAACCCCAGATCGCGACCGTCTCGCCACCTTTGAGGTCACAGAAATCGGCGCCCATATACCCGGTGGGAAATATGTCGGAGAGGAACAGCACCTGTTCATCCGACAGGCCTTCCGGAACTTTGACTGGCCCCACATCCGCATACGGCACGCGGACGTATTCGGCTTGGCTCCCACTATAGCCGCCGAGCATGTGCGAGTAGCCAAAGAGCCCAGATGGAGAGTGGCCCCAGACTTTCTCAGCCATCGCCTTATTGGGATTGCTCCGCTCGCAGCCTGAAAAGGAACCTTTGCTGCAGAAGAAGCACTCTCCGCACGCAATGGTGAATGGGACGACAACCCTGTCGCCCACCTTCAGATTTGTGACGCCAGCACCCACATCCACCACTTGACCCATGCATTCATGGCCGACGATATCGCCGCTTTCCATGCTGGGGATGATGCCGTTGAGCAGATGCAGGTCCGAACCGCAGATCGCACACGCGTTCACTTTGATGATGGCGTCGCGTGGCTGTTCGATCTTTGGGTCGGGGACTGTATCGCACCGGATATCGCCCTTGCCGTGCCACACCAACGCTCGCATCCGAATGTCTCCGTGCCTGTTCCGCATTCGGTGAGAGGCTGGGCCGAATGTGGAAGTTTCAACGGCGCGGCAGGCTTACGGTTTCAAACGTCAGAGCGATTTTTCGAGGCAGTGCGAAGACAGACTTGTTCGAGACGGGAGGGGGCGGCAATTGAGGTACGGCGGCTGCGGTGTGCTTTGCGCGACTCAAGGAACCAACGCGCTGAGTTGCCTGAACACGCCCCTGGGCAAGCAGTTCGACCCGGGCATTCTGTTACGCCTGATCGAAGGCTGCTACGCTGACCTTAACGCGCTGCGCGCCTTGGCGACGCGCCACGACTAGGCGCTTCAGCCCTCGTCGAATCGCAGGTTGCGCGCGCGAATCACGGCACTCCACTTGGCGCCTTCAGCCGCCACGAATTGATGCGCCCGCTCCACGCTGGTGCCTTCCGCCAAGAAGCCGAATTCCTGAATACGCGTCTGCACATCTGCCTGCGCAAGGGCGTGCAGCGCCACCTGGTTGAGGCGCCGGACGGCCGCTTCGGGCGTGCGTGCGGGCACCCACCAGCTCACGAAGCTGTAGGCTTCGAAGCCAGGCAGAATGGTCTCCCCCATCATCGGTACATCGGCGATGGCCGGAACGCGGCGGCTCGTGGTGACGGCCAGCGCGCGCAGCCCGCCCTGCCGAATCTGGCCGAGTGCGGCGGCGAGGTCAGCAAACATGAAATCCACGGTGCCTGCACGGATATCCGTGAGTGCCGGCGCGGTGCCGCGATAGGGCACGTGGGTGATCTGCGCACCGCTGAGGTTGGCGTAAAGCTCGGCGGCCATCTGGTGCGGCGTGCCGATGCCGGCGGTTGCATAAGTGAAACGCCCCGGATTGCCTCGCAGCGCGCGGTCCCACTCAGCCACGTTCTGTGCGGGGAAATTATCCCTCACGACGAGGACAAGCGGCGTGACCGTCAGAATGGAGACGGGGCGGAAATCCTCGATGCGATAGCCCGGCTCGCGCGCCATGAAGGGCGCGAGGACCGCCGAGATCGCGGCCAGAAAGATCGCGTGTCCATCGGCGGGCTGTTGTGATGCATAGCGCGCGCCGACCATGCCGCCAGCGCCGGGGCGGTTCTCGACCACCATCGGTTGGCCCAGCATCTGTTGCACATGCGGTGCCATGGCACGGGCCAGGATGTCAGGGCTGCCACCCGGTGCGAACGGGTTGATCAGCCTAACGGGCTGGCTCGGCGCCCACTCAACACCTTGAGCAAAGGCTGGCATGGCCAGCAGCGCAGGTGTCAGCAAAGCAGAGCGGCGGGCCATGGGACGCATGAGTGGACTCCGAGTCATTCCTCTTCAAGGTACTGAAGCCAACTGAGGTGCAATGCAAGTGAGGTTTTCCGAGGGCTTGCGCAGGGGCGCGCGGCATGACAGTCCCGCCACCTTCCCGACCAAGGTGCCGCTCCGCCCATGACCCCGCCCGATCCCGTCATGCTCGCCATCCTCAAGGGGCGTCTGGAACAGATCGCCGACGAGATGGACGCAACACTGTATCGGAGCGCCTTCAACCCCATCATCGCCGAAGCCCGGGATGCCTGCCACGGAATCTACCACCCCACCAACGGCGACACGCTGGTCCAGGGCACCCAGGGACTGCCCATCTTCGTGGGCGCGATGTCCTTCGCCGTGCGCGCCGTGATCGCGAAGGTCGCGCACGAAGGCGGCCTCAATCCGGGCGATACCTTCCTGTTCAATGACCCCTATGCCGGCGGCACGCATCTCAATGATTTCCGCCTGGTGCGCCCCGTCTTCCGCGAGGGGCGCCTTTTTTGCTGGCTCGCCAGTGTAGGGCATTGGCTGGATATCGGCGGCAACGTGCCTGGCAACTTCAACGCGCGCGCCACCGACAGCCACCAGGAAGGCGTGCGGATACCACCCGTGAAGCTGATCCGCGCCGGCAGGCTGGACCAGGATCTGCTGGACATCCTCGCCGCCAATTCGCGCGTGCCGCAATCTAATTGGGGCGACCTCAATGGCCAGCTCAACGCGCTGGATCTCGGCCAGCGCCGGCTTGATGCGCTGCTCGACGAATATGGCGCGGTGAGGCTGGAAAGCGCCTGGTCCGCCCTGCTCGACCGCGCCGAAGCGCTGATGCGCGCCGAGATCGCGGCCCTGCCCGATGGCACCTATGCCTTCGAGGATTTTCTCGACAATGACGGCATCAGCGACGTGCCGCTGCGCATCGCGCTCGACATGACGGTGACGGGCGATGCGCTGCACCTGGATTTTTCACGCAGCGCTGCCGCCTGTGCAGGGCCACTCAACATCGCGCGCGCCACCGCCATCGCCTGCTGCTACGTCGCGCTGAAGCATGCCTTCCCCGAGGTGCCGGCCAATGCCGGCGTGCTGCGCGGCGTGCGCTTCACCATCCCCGGGACATCCCTGCTGAGCGCCGAGGCGCCGCGCCCGGTGGGCGGGTATACGGAGACCATCCTGCGGATGATCGGCGTGGTGTTTGGCGCGCTGGCCCAGGCCGACCCCGCCCGCGCGACGGCAGCGCCCTTCGGGACGATCAACGCGCTCTCCATGGCCGGGACGCGCGCCAATGGTTCGCGCTTCGTCATGTTCTCGTTTTTCGGGGGTGGGCTGGGCGGCAATCCCGAAGGTGACGGGCTGACCCACGCGAACAATCCGATCAGCACCGCCACCATGCCGCCGGCCGAAATCCTTGAGGCAGCGCATCCGGTGCTGTTCACCCAATGGGCGCTGCGGCCAGACAGCGCGGGGGCAGGCCGCCACCGGGGGGGGCTTGGCGCCATCTACGAAATCGAAACCCTCGCACCAGGCGTGACCGAAGTCTTCCTGCTGGGCGAGCGTGGTCGCTTCGCCCCCTTCGGTGTCGAGGGCGGTGGCCCCGCAGCGCTCAACCGCTTCAGCTGGACCACAGATGGCGAGCAATGGCACACGCCGCCGCTTGCCAGCAAGATCGTCGGCGTGGAGCTTCCAACCGGCGGGCGACTGAGGCTCGAAACCCCCGGCGGCGGCGGCTGGGGCGATCCGGCCGAACGCGACGCCGAGGCCCGTGCACATGATCTGCGCAACGGCTACGTGACATGAGCACGATCATCGGCGTGGATGTCGGCGGCACCTTCACCGACCTGTTCCTGTTCAATCCGGTGAGCGGCGCCTTCCGCGTGGCCAAGGTTCCCTCGCAGCGCGGCGATGAGGCGGCGGGCTTTCTGCAAGGGCTCTCGGCACTGGGCGATATCGCGGAGTTCGGGGCCATCGTGCATGGCACCACCGTGGGCACCAACGCATTGCTGGAGCGCAAGGGCTGCAAGCTTGGCGTCATCACCACGGCGGGCTTTCGCGACGTGCTGGAGATGCGCCGGCGGGACCGCCCGCGCGCCTGGGGGCTCTGGGGCAACTTCACCCCCATTTCCGAGCGCGCGCTGCGCCGCGAAGTTCCCGAGCGCACCCTGGCCGATGGCAAGATCCGCGAACCCGTGGACCTCGACGCCGTGCGGGAGGCAGCCGCCGCCCTGCTGGCGGAGGGCGCCGAGGCGGTGGCGCTGATCTTTATCAACAGCTACGCCAACCCAGCCAATGAACGCGCCGCAGCCGCGGCCCTGCGCGCCGTCTGGCCCAATGCGCATGTCAGCGTGTCCAGCGAAATCCTCCCCGAAATCCGCGAGTTCGAGCGTGCGAGCACGACGGCTCTGAATGCCTATCTTCAGCCCAAGGTGGCCGATTACCTGGAGCGGCTGGAGGCGGCGCTGGCCAGCCAGCACTTCGCCGGGCGTTTCCACATCGTGCAATCCAATGGCGGCATCATGTCCACCGCCCGTGCCCGCGCGACGCCGGCCCGCACAGCGCTCTCCGGCCCGGCGGCTGGCGTGATCGCGGCGGCTGCCATCGCGCGCGCGGCCGGCTTCGCGCATGTCATCACGTGTGATCTGGGCGGCACATCCTTCGATGTCTCACTCGTGGTGGGGGGAGAGATGGCGCTCGCCGCCCAGACCACCGTGGATTTCGGCCTCGTGATCCGCAGCCCAATGATCGAGATCACCACCATTGGTGCGGGCGGCGGCTCCATCGCGCGGGTGGATGCGGGCGGGCTTTTGCAGGTGGGTCCCGAAAGTGCCGGCAGCCGGCCAGGGCCGGTCTGCTACGGCCACGGCAACACCCGCCCCACTCTGACCGACGCCAATCTTGTGCTTGGCCGGATCAATGCGGAGCGGCCGATCGGCGGCGCGCTGGCCCGGCTGGACCGCGATGCGGCGGAGGCCTCCATCCTCGCGCATGTCGGCGTGCCGCTTGGCCTGGACGCCGCCACTGCGGCCGAGGCCATCATTCGCGTCGCCAATGCGCGCATGGCCGGTGCGATCCGCCTTGTTTCCATCGAGCGAGGGCATGATCCGGGCGAATTCGCATTGCTGCCCTTCGGCGGCGGGGGCGCGCTGCATGTGGGTGCGCTGCTGCGCGATGTCGGGCTGCGGGCAGCGCTTGTGCCGCGCTTCCCTGGCATCACCTCGGCGCTGGGCTGTGTCCTGGCGGATGTG
>JBBRVI010000113.1:0-10992 GCA_038247025.1 Acetobacterales bacterium | reverse complement strand
GGGCGCCTCCGAAGGCGACCGCGAACTCTGCCTGCTCATCCAGGAGGAAACCGACCGCATCCGCAACCTGGTGGACCGGATGGAGATGTTCTCCGACCGGTCGATCGAGCGGCGTGCGGTCAACATCCACTCCGTGCTGGATCACGTCCGCCGTGTGGCGCAGTCGGGCTTCGCCTGCCATCTGCGCATCGTCGAGGAATATGACCCGTCGCTGCCTGCCATCTGGGGCGACCGTGACCAGCTGATCCAGATCCTGCTGAACCTCATTAAAAACGCCGCCGAGGCGGTGAGCGACGGCGGGGCCACAGGTGGTGCGGGCGAAATCCAGCTCGCTACCGCATACCACCACGGCGTGCGCATCGCCGTGCCCGGAACGAGCGAGCGTGTGCATCTGCCACTTCAGGTGATGGTGCGCGACAATGGCCCGGGCATTCCCGAAGCCTTGCGCAGCACGCTGTTCGAGCCCTTCGTGACCACCAAGCGCGGCGGGCAGGGGCTGGGCCTGGCCCTTGTCGCCAAGCTTGTCGCCAATCATGGCGGCCTCATCGAATGCGACAGCCGCCCCGGTCGCACCACCTTCCGCCTCTCCCTGCCGGCCCAGCCGGCCGGTGAGCCGGCCAATGAGAGTGACGAATGACCGCATCCCGCACCGTCCTGATCGCCGATGATGACCGCGCGATCCGCACCGTTCTCTCCCAGGCGCTGACGCGCGCGGGGTACAATGTACGCGCAACCTCTTCGGCCTCCACGCTTTGGCGGTGGGTGGAGGATGGTGAGGGCGATCTGGTGGTGACCGACGTGGTCATGCCCGATGAAAACGGGCTTGACCTGCTGCCGCGCATCAAGCGCATCCGCCCCGATCTGCGGGTGGTGGTGATGTCGGCGCAATCCACCTTCACCACCGCCGTGAAAGCCGCGCAGCGCGGCGCATTCGAGTATCTGCCCAAGCCCTTCGATCTGAAGGAGCTGCTCAACGTGGTCGAGCGCGCGCTGGCCCAGCCCGCCACCGCGGCGCCGCATGAGGAGGAAGGCGAGCCGGGCGAGCGCCTGCCGCTCATTGGCCGCAGCACGGCCATGCAGGAAATCTATCGCACTGTCGCGCGCCTCACCACGGCCGATCTGACCGTGATGGTCACCGGCGAGAGCGGCACCGGCAAGGAGCTCATCGCCCGCGCGCTGCATGACTACGGCAAGCGGAGGCAGGGGCCGTTCGTGGCCATCAACATGGCCGCAATCCCGCGGGAATTGATCGAGAGCGAGTTGTTCGGCCATGAGCGCGGCGCCTTCACCGGGGCGCTGACGCGCGGCGTGGGCCGCTTCGAGCAGGCCGCCGGCGGCACGCTGTTTCTGGACGAGATCGGCGACATGCCGGCCGAAGCCCAGACCCGCCTGCTGCGTGTGTTGCAGGAGGGAGAATTCACCACGGTCGGCGGGCGCCAGCCGGTCAAGGCCAATGTGCGCATCGTTGCCGCGACGCATCGCGACCTGCGCGCCTCCATCCGTGCAGGCCTGTTTCGCGAGGATTTGTTCTACCGCCTCAATGTCGTGCCCATCCGCCTGCCGCCTCTGCGCGAGCGAACGGAGGACATCCCCCTTTTGGCGCGCCATTTCCTGGAGCGAGCGCGCGCCTCCGGCTTGCCTCTCAAGTCGCTCAGCAACGAGGCGCTGGAGCGGCTGAAGCGCCATGCCTGGCCAGGCAATGCGCGCGAGCTGGAAAACCTGATGCGCCGGCTGGCCGCATTGTATCCGCAGGAGACGATCGGCGAAGAGGCCGTCGCCACCGAACTGGCCGAGGCCGAAGCGCCGGCCGATGGTGCGCCGCGCTCCAGCGAAACACTGGAACAGGCGGTGGAACGGCACCTCAAGATCTTCATGGCGGCGCACAAGGATGGCATGCCCATCCGTGACCTGCATGACCGCGTGATCTCCGAGGTGGAGCGGCCGTTGCTCCGACTCGCGCTGAGTGCCACGCGCGGCAACCAGATCAAGGCTGCGGCGCTGCTGGGCCTCAACCGCAACACACTGCGCAAGAAGCTGCGCGATTTGGAACTTCCTGTGGTGCGCGGCCTGTCATGAAGGCCGGCTGACCATGCCAAAGACCGCCCGCATTCCCCTGCTGCGGCGGCTGGCCGACATGCTCCTCGGCCGCGGCGTGACGCTGGGCCTGGCGGTGGGTGCGCTGGTCATGGGCATCGCGACCTTTGTCGTGCTCTCGGACGGCAGCCCGCTGGGGCCAACGCGTCCGGGGCAGGTGGTCGGCATTGTCCTCGTCAACCTGGCCGTCATCCTGTTGCTCCTGGCCTCACTCGCGGGGCAACTGGTGCGGGTCTGGGCGGAACGGCGGCGCGGGTCGGCCGGTTCGCGGCTGCACACGCGGCTTGTGCTGCTGTTCTCCGTGGTGGCCATCGTGCCGGCCATGCTGCTCGCGGGGTTTTCGGCGTTGTTCTTCAACCTCGGCATCCAGGCATGGTTCAGTGATCGCGTGCGCACCGCGTTGGAGGCGTCGCTGGTCGCCAGCCGCGCCTATTTCGAGGAACACCAGAACAATATCCGCGCCGATGCGCTCTCCATGGCCAATGACCTGAACCGCGCCGTGGTGCTGCTGCCTGACCAGAGCCTGGCCTTCGCCCGCGTGCTCGCCACCCAGGCCAGCGCGCGTGGGCTGACCGAAGCGGTGGTCTTCGAGCCGCTGCTGGGCCGCATCATGGCGCATGCGGGGGTCAGCTCGGCCTTCATGCTCTCGCCGCCGCCCGATTGGGCGATGGAAATCGCAACCGGCGGCGAGGTCGCGGTGATCGCGGTGGAGGAGGAAAATCGCGTGCGGGCCATCATCGCGCTCTCGCCCACCACGGGGTTGCAGCTGATGATCGGCCGGCCGGTGGATGCCTCGGTGCTGGAGCATATGCAGCGCACCGAACAGGCGGTGACGGCCTATCAGGCGATTGATCGCAACCGCGAGGGCTTGCAGATCACCTTTGTGATGATCTTCGCCATCGGCTCGCTGCTGGTTTTGCTTGCCGCCGTGCTGGTGGGGCTTGTGCTGGCGAATCAACTTGCCGGGCCGATCTCGCGCCTTATCAACGCGGCCGAGCGTGTGCGCGGCGGTGATCTCTCGGTGCGCGTGGAGGAGGGCGACGCGGATGACGAGGTGGGCAGCCTCAGCCGCGCCTTCAACCGAATGACCAACCAGCTTGCCGCCCAGCGCAGCGAACTCATGGAAGCCTATCGCCAGATCGCAGAGCGGCAGAACTTCACCGAGGCCGTGCTGGGGGGTGTTTCCGCGGGCATTGTCGGCCTTGATCCTGACCTTCGGGTGAACCTCCCCAATCGCAGCGCGAGCCTGCTGCTCGGCATAGACCTCGAGCGGGCGATCGGACGGCCGATGGCCGAGGTGGCACCCGAATTCGCCGCCCTCCTGGCGCGGGGTGGCGATACGCGCACGGCGGAGATTCGCGTGGGCCCGCCCAATGCGAGGCGCACGCTGCTCGCCCGCCTCTCGCCCGAGATGGAGCAGCAGGGCCATGTGCTGACGTTTGACGATATCTCCGCGCTGTTGACGGCGCAGCGCCAGGCCGCCTGGGCCGATGTGGCGCGGCGCATTGCCCATGAGATCAAAAATCCGCTCACGCCCATTCAGTTGAGTGCGGAGCGCCTGAAGAAGCGTTACCTCAAGCAGATCACGCATGACCCCGAGACCTTCACCGCCTGCACTGACACCATCGTGCGGCAGGTGGAAGACATTGGCCGCATGGTGGATGAGTTCAGCGCCTTCGCCCGCATGCCTCAGCCGGTGATCCGGGTGGAGGATTTGGGCCGCCTGGTGCGCGAGGCGCTGGTCCTGCAACAGAATTCGCGCCCGCAAATCGCCTGGATCACCGACCTGCCGGAGGCCGCAGTGCATTCCCCCTGTGACCGCAGGTTGATCAACCAGGCGCTGACCAACCTGCTCAACAATGCCGCCGACGCCATTGCGATGCGCGTGCAGCGTGATGAGGAAGCGGGCCTTGCCGCGCTGCGGCCGGTCGGCCATATCCGGGTGAGCCTCACCACCGAGGAGGGGAAGGCCATCATAGCCGTGGAAGATGACGGAATCGGTCTGCCCGATGGGGATGAACGCGACCGCCTTACGGAGCCCTATGTGACGCACAAGACCAAGGGCACTGGGCTCGGTCTCGCGATCGTGAAGAAGATCATGGAGGATCATCGTGGCGGAATCGCGCTGGGGGATGCGCTGACAGGCTCGGGCGCGCGGGCGGAGTTGACTTTGCCCCTGCGAGAGTTGGACGATGCGTCGGCAGGGGTCTTGACGCGTGAAGGCCCTGGGCGTGAAGGCTCTGGGCGTGAAGGCTCTGGGCGTGAAGGCTCTGGGCGTGAAGGCTTTGGGCGTGAAGGCTTTGGGCGTGATTCGGGGGAGCGCGGCCATGGCACATGACATTCTGATCGTGGATGACGAGCCGGATATCCGCTCGCTGATTGACGGCATCCTGTCCGACGAAGGCTATGAGACGCGCCAGGCGCAAAACTCCGACACGGCGATTGCGCATTTCCGCGCGCGCCGGCCGTCGCTGGTGATCCTCGACATCTGGCTGGCCAATTCGCGCCTTGATGGCCTTGGCATCCTCGATGCGCTGCATCGCGAGGAGCCACATGTGCCCTGTGTGATGATCTCGGGCCACGGCAATATCGAAACGGCCGTGCAGGCCATTCAGAACGGCGCCTACGACTTCATCGAAAAACCCTTTAAAAGCGACCGGCTGCTGCTGATCGTCGCGCGCGCCCTGGAAGCGGCGAAGCTTCAGCGCGAGATCAGCGATCTGCGCCTGCGCGCCGGCTCCGAGGTGGATCTCGTGGGGGTCTCACCCGCCATGACGCAGATGCGCGCCGCGATCGAGCGCGTGGCGCCCACCAATTCGCGCGTGCTGATCAGCGGCCCCGCCGGGACGGGCAAGGAAGTCGCGGCCCGCATGCTCCATGCGCGTTCGCGCCGGGCGGATGGGCCTTTTGTCGCGCTGAACTGCGCGACGCTGAACCCTTCGAGGATCGAGGAGGAGCTGTTCGGCATCGAGCCCCAGGGCGAGCAGCCGCGCCGCGCCGGCACGCTGGAACGCGCCCATGGCGGCACGCTGCTGCTGGACGAAGTGGCCGACATGCCGCTGGAAACCCAGGGCAAGATCGTGCGCGCCCTGCAGGAACAGGGCTTCGAGCGCATCGGGGGTGCCATACGGGTCAAGGTGGATGTGCGCGTCATCGCCACCACCAACCGTGATCTGCAGGCCGAGATCGCGGCGGGGCGTTTCCGCGAGGATTTGTTCTATCGCCTTTCCGTCGTGCCGCTTCGCATGCCCGCGCTGCGGGAGCGGCGGGAGGATGTGCCCGCTCTGGCGCGGCATTTCATGGCGCGTTCCATTGACACCTCCGGCCTTGCGCCGCGCGTGCTGGCCGAGGACACCATCGCCGCCCTGCAGACGCATGAATGGCCAGGAAATGTGCGCCAGTTGCGCAACCTGATTGACTGGCTGCTGATCATGACGCCGGGCGATTCCGGTTCTCCCATCCGCGCCGATGCCCTGCCGCCGGAGATCGTCTCCGCGGCACCTTCCATGCTGCGGCTGGATCGCTCCAGCGAGATCATGACGCTGCCCTTGCGCGATGCGCGTGAGGCTTTCGAGCGGCAATATCTGGAAGCGCAACTGCTGCGCTTTGGTGGCAATATCAGCCGCACTGCCAATTTCGTCGGCATGGAGCGTTCCGCGCTGCACCGGAAACTGAAATTCCTGGGCGTCCATGCGGAAGACAGGGCGTCAGGGACCGCGTAGGCTACGGCGCATGTCGAAGATTGCTTTTGTGAACGGCGCCTACCTCCCGCAACGCGAGGCTTCGGTGAATATCGAGGATCGCGGCTACCAGTTCGGCGATGGTATCTACGAGGTCGTGCATCTCCATCGCGGCCGCTTCGTGGATGAGGCACGCCATCTGGACCGGCTGGAGCGCTCGCTCAAGGAAATCCATCTGCCCATGCCCATGGCCCGCGCTGCCTTGCGCCTGGTGCTGCTGGAGGTGGCGCGGCGCAACCGGGTGAGTGACGGGCTGCTCTACATGCAGGTAACGCGCGGTGTGGCGCGGCGGGATCATGCCTTCCCGAAGAAGCCGGTGCCGGTGGCGCTGGTGGTGACGGTGCGCCACATCCCGCCTTACCCCAAGGATGTGGACCGCTGGACCATCACGGCCATCACGCATCCGGATCAGCGCTGGGACAGGCGGGACATCAAGAGCATCAATCTCCTGCCCAACGTGCTCGCGCGCCAAGCCGCGCGCGAGGCGGGCTGCGCGGAGGCCATCCTCTATGACGCAGCGACGGGCATGGTGACGGAAGGGGCGGCGACCACCTTCTGGATCGTGGATGCGGCGGGCATTCTGCGCACGCGCCATCTGGACCAGGTGATCCTGCCCGGCTGCACGCGCGGCGCGTTGATCGCGGAGATGGAAGGCGTTGGCATTCCCTACAGCCTGGAGCCGTTCAGCCTGACGGAAATGCGGGCTGCACAGGAAGCATTCCTCACCTCGGCCACGTCCTTCGTGAAGCCTATTGTGAAGATTGACGGCCAGGATGTGGGCGATGGCAAGGTGGGGCCGGTGACGCGGCGGCTGTTCGACGTGTTTTCGCGCCATGTGCATGCTGGCCTTGGGAATGCGGCGTGATCGCGTCCGATGGTCACATTGCGGGGCCTGGAGAGCCGAATCGGCCGCGCGCCATGGCGCCCGATGCCATCCTGTTCGACTGGGACAACACGCTGATTGATGGCTGGGCCGCCATCGAGGCCGGGTTGAACGCCGCCTTCGCCGCCTTCGGCAAGCCAGCCTGGGGTCGCGAGCAGGTGCTGGCCAACGTCCGCAAATCCCTGCGCGACAGCTTTCCGGAGCATTTCGGCGCCGAATGGGAACGTGCGCGGGACATCTTCTACGAAGCGGTCGAGGCCACGCATCTGCAAGTGATCCGCCCGTTGCCCGAGACACTCGCCATGCTCGATGGGCTCACTCATCTGCCTCTGGGCGTCGTCTCCAACAAGCAGGGACCGCTGCTGCGCCGCGAGGCGGAGCATCTGGGTTGGGATGGGCGGTTTCTGACGCTTGTGGGGGCCGGCGATGCGGTCGCGGACAAGCCCTCGGGCGCGCCACTGCATCTGGCCCTCTCGCGCATGGGGCTGAGTGCGGGGCCGCATATCTGGTATGTGGGCGATACCTCCATTGATATGCAGGCCGCACGCGCGGCGGGATGCGTGGCGGTGCTGCTGGGCGATGCGGCACATGATGGCGGCATAGCTGCTTGCGCACCCGACATTGCCTTCGCACATGGCTTGGCCCTCTCTGCTGCGCTGCACACTCTGGACAAGCGCAACCAGAGGCCCGACATTCCAGTTCAGCAAGGCAGCCGGCCTCCTCACAAAGATGGGCGGTGATCAACAATAAGAAGGAGGCCTCGATGGCCGAGAAATCCCAGAACGTGCAGGACGTGTTCCTGAATCACGTTCGCAAAAGCAAGACCCCCGTGACGGTGTTCCTGGTGAACGGCGTCAAGCTCCAGGGGATCATCACCTGGTTCGACAATTTCTCGGTCCTGCTGCGCCGCGATGGCCACACGCAGCTGGTCTACAAGCACGCGATCAGCACCGTGATGCCCGGCGCTCCGATCATGCTGTTCGATCCGCAGGCTGTGGGCGCCACGGCCGCGCCGGCCGCTTCCGCGCCGGCCGGTTCCGCGCCCGCCGCTTCCCCGCCCGCCGCTTCCCCGCCCGCCGCTTCCCCGCCGGTGCGTGAGACAACGCTGACCATGTCACGGGAGCCAGCCCCTGCCCGCGACGATTGAGGATGTCGCGGCAGCCCCCACCCGGGCTGCCGTCATTCTTCCCTTCGAGCGCGCGGCGCGTTCGAATGTGCTGGAATTCGCACCCTCCGGTGGGATGCCACGGGCCGCTGATGCGCGCCTCGCTGAGGCTGTGGGCCTCACTGCTTCCATCGGCGTCACCATCGTGCATTCCGCGATCCACCCGCTGCGCCAGCGCCGCCCCTCCACCCTGCTTGGCGAGGGGCAGGTGGAAATGGTGCGCCAGGCTTTGCAGGAGCAGGGTGCCACGCTCGTTGTGGTTGATGCGGCACTCACGCCGGTGCAGCAGCGCAATCTGGAACGCGACTGGGGAGCAAAGGTCATTGATCGCACAGGGCTGATCCTGGAGATTTTCGGCGAGCGCGCACGCACGCGAGAGGGCTCCTTGCAGGTGGAGCTTGCGCATCTGGAATATCAGCGCACGCGGCTTGTGCGCTCCTGGACGCATTTGGAGCGCCAGCGCGGCGGCTTTGGCTTCCTGGGTGGTCCCGGTGAAAGCCAGATCGAAATTGACCGCCGCCTGATCGGCGATCGCATCATCAGGTTGAAGCGCGAGCTGGAGCAGGTGCGCCGCACGCGTGGCCTGCACCGCAAGGCGCGTGAACGTGTTCCCTATCCCGTGATTGCGCTGGTGGGCTACACCAATGCGGGCAAATCCACGCTGTTCAATGCCCTGACGGGCGCCACGGTCTATGCGCAGGACCAGCTGTTCGCCACGCTTGATCCGACAATGCGGCAGATCACCTTGCCGTCCGGCCGCAATGCCATTCTCTCCGACACGGTGGGCTTCATCTCCGACCTGCCGACGCAACTCATCGAGGCTTTTCGCGCCACGCTGGAGGAGGTCGCCGCGGCCGATATCATCCTGCATGTGCGTGACGTGGCGCATCCCGACAGCACGGCCCAACGCAACGACGTGAACGCTGTGCTGGATGAAATGACGGAAGGCGCCGATGCTGCACTCGATGGCGGCTGGCGCGCCCGCTGCATCGAGGTCTTGAACAAGGCCGATCTTCTGGGTGGACCCGATTCCGTGGCCTCCCGTGCGGCCGGGGGGCTTGCGGTCTCGGCGCTGACGGGCGAGGGGCTCGATATGCTCAGCGCGGCGTTGGATGCCCGGCTTTCCGCACATATGGTCACCGAGCGCTTTGACCTGCCCAGCGAAGATGGGGCGCGCCTGGCCTGGCTGTATCGGCACGGCGAGGTTCTGGAACGCGAGGAGGTGGAAGGTCTCATCCAGATCACGGTGCGCCTGTCCCGCGCAGACCGCGCGCGCTACGCGCTGCTCGCATGAAAATTGGCGCCACTGAGGCGAGCGAGATCGCTGGCCTGCTGCGGGACGCGGCGCAGCGCGAAATCCTCCCTCGCTTCCGCAGGCTGGCGAGCGGCGATATCCGCACGAAATCCAGCCCGCTCGATCTGGTGACCGAGGCCGATGAGGCGGCGGAGCGCGTGCTGACGTCCGCCCTCGCTGCGCGCTTTCCAACCGCGATGATCCTGGGCGAGGAAGCCGTTGCAGCTGATCCGTCCTTGTTGGTGCGGATGGTGGACGCACCGCTGTGCTTCGTGCTCGACCCCGTGGATGGCACCGCAAATTTCGCGGCCGGCGTGCCGCTTTTCGGCGTGATGCTGGCTGCGGTGCATCACGGAGAGACCATCGCGGGATGGATTTACGATCCCATGGGTGACGATACGGTGATCGCTCTGCGCGGTGAGGGCGCATGGGTGGAAGGCGAAGGCCGTGCACGCCATGACTGCCGTGTGGCAGCCGCCTGCACAATCGGCCGGATGGTGGGTGCCGTTTCCTGGAGCTTTTTGTCGCCGGCGCGCAAGGCGCATCTTTTGCCCCGCCTCGCCCAGCTCGCCGGCACGCTGAACTTTCGCTGCGCGGCGCATGAATACAGGTTGGCTGCGACGGGTGGGTTGCACGCGCTGTTCTACAACAAGCTCATGCCGTGGGATCACGCGGCGGGCGTCCTCATTCATGCTGAGGCGGGGGGCTACTCCGCGCAATTCGACGGCAGCGTCTATTCGCCGCGCAAGCACGCCGGCGGACTGATCTGCGCGCCGGATGAGGCGGGATACCTCGCCGTGCGGGATTTGCTCCTGCTCGACGAGGGACATGAGCAACTCCGCTCAAATGGGATCATTTGAGCGGAAGAAGATGATCGAGCGAAGGCAGTCTGCTCAATCTCAGAAGCGGTTATGGTTCCGCCTGGGATACTGCACATCACCGAAGCCGCGGTTGCCACGCCTGGGCTGCGACTGATCGTAGATGTAGCCGCCCAGGCCGCCGGCGCCGGCACCCAACAGCGCGCCGAGACCCGCATTGCCGCTGAATGAGCCGACAATCCCTCCAAGTGCTGCACCACCGAGTGCGCCTGTGCCAGTACGCTGCTGGGTTTCATTGAGGCCAGCGCAGCCGGCCAGGCCGAGCCCGGCGAGGAACAGAATAGCGAGACGTGTTGAGCGCATGATCGCCTCCTGTTTCAACGTTGAGCGCGCGAAGCGCGGGCGGGGGTGGGGCAGGGAAAGCTGGCCTGCCCCCAGCGGAGAAAGCCCTCCAGGGCGGGATCCTGGGCGCGGTCAGGGTTGGCGCGCGCCCAGTTGGCAAAAGCCAAGCCTGATTCGGCAATGCTCGGCCCCGGATTTGGGGCACAGAAAATCGGGCGCCCATTGCCCTGTGGTCGGTGAAGGAGTGCGTGATACTGCCCGGCGCTGGTCAGGAAGCCCTGGCAGAAAGCGATAGCCTCGAACCTCGGAACTCCGCTCCAACCCGGATCACAAACGGCGGCCAGGTCCTGTACACTCCGCACATTCGTCACGGGTGCCTGCGCCAAGGCAGCGCCGCCGCTCAGCAAAAGGGCCAGGGCCCCGGCTGACAGAACTCGTTTCATGATCGTCTCCCAGCGCGGTCACTTGGCCGCAACAGGGAAACAACGCCGGCCGCGGGGCAGGGTTGCCTGCGCCTGACCTCACTCGCAGCCCAGGCGCGCTGCGAGGTCCACGAAGCTCGACGCGACGCAATCCCAGGGGTCTTCCGCCGTGAGGTCAATGCTTTGCCCGGGGCCATGTTCGCTGGGGCGGGGTACGAAGGCGGTGGAGAGGCC
>JBBRVI010000112.1:0-11100 GCA_038247025.1 Acetobacterales bacterium | reverse complement strand
GGCCTTCCTGACGGGCTTCCTGTTCAGCGACCGTCCCTGGTGGAATTTCGCCGGCCAGACGCTTTGGGGGCCTTCCTCCAACTTCGTCCTCGTCGCGGTGCCGCTGTTCCTGCTCATGGGCGAAATCCTGCTGCGCGCGGGGCTGAGTGACCGGCTTTATCGCGCGTTGAACGTCTGGCTGAACCGACTGCCGGGCGGCCTGTTGCACACGAATATTGTAAGTTGCGCCGTGTTCAGCGCCATCAGCGGATCGAGTGTCGCCACCGCCGCCACCATGGGCTCCGTGGCACTCCCCTATTTCCAGGGCACGGCCTACAGCCAGCGCTGGGTTCTGGGTTCGCTGGCGGCCGGCGGGGCGCTGGGCAATCTGATCCCGCCGGGCATCACCTTCATCATCTACGGGCTGATCACCGAAACCTCGGTGGGCGCGCTTTACATGGCGGCGCTGCTGC
Source organism: Acetobacterales bacterium (assembly GCA_038247025.1). Classification (GTDB taxonomy): domain Bacteria; phylum Pseudomonadota; class Alphaproteobacteria; order Acetobacterales; family Acetobacteraceae; genus Roseococcus. The sequence goes on along the minus strand of JBBRVI010000112.1, from coordinate 10,648 downwards.
CCTCGTTGCTGGTGACGGGGCTGTTCCTTCTGCTGATAGCCGCGCATGGCCTGCGGAACCCGATGGAAAAGCCGCCGCCGCTCCCGCTTTCGGCCAAGCTGCGCTCTCTGGTGGATCTGGCCCCCACCGTGCTGCTCATCATGCTGGTGCTCGGCTCCATCTACGGCGGCTGGGCCACGCCGACCGAAGCCGCGGCGCTGGGTGTGACGGGGGCCATGTTCTTCGCCGCCATCGAAGGCAAACTGTCCTTCCGCATGATGCACGCCTCGGCCGAGGCCACGGCCCGCAATACGGCCCTGCTCGGGCTCATCATCTTCGGCGCCTATCTGCTGAACTACATCCTGACCATCATCAACGTGCCCCAGGCCCTGGCCGGGATGATCGCAGATCTGCCGCTGCCGCCCTGGGCCATCATGCTGTGCATCATCGGGCTGTACGTCGCCCTTGGCACCTTCATGGAGGGTTTCTCTATGATCATCACCACCGTGCCGGTGATTTTCCCCATCGTTGTGGCACTCGGCTACGACCCGATCTGGTTTGGCGTCATCGTCGTGATGCTGGTGGAAATCGCGCAAATCAGCCCGCCCGATGGAACCGTGATGTATGTGTTGCAAGGCATGCGACCCAAACCTGGACCCATCACGGATGTCTTTGTCGGCGTCTTGCCCTTCCTGCTGGCCTATCTGGCCGCAGTGATCCTACTCCTCATTTTCCCAGAAATCGCGCTGTGGTTGCCGCGCGTTCTCGCCTGACCTCCTGGAGCTTTCCCTCATGTTGAAGCGTTTCCTGATCCTCGCCGCGATGCTCTTGCCGCTGCCCGCCAACGCGCAAGGCTTCGAGCGCCCCATCCGCATCATCGTGCCCATCGCGCCCGGGGGCGGCACGGATGTCTTCGCGCGGCTTCTGGCGGAGATTGTGGGCACCTCGCTCGGCCAGCCTATCGTGGTGGAGAACCGGCCTGGCGCCTCCTCCACCATCGGCACGCAATTCGTGACCGAGCAGCGCCCGGATGGCACGACCCTTCTCTTCACGGCCAATTCGCCCATCACAGCGGCGCCGCATGTGATGACCACGCGCTACACGCTGGATCAGCTGGACCCGATGTTCATCGTCGGCCACACCGGCTTCACGCTGTGTGTGCGCCAGGACAGCCCCATCACCACCGCCCCGGCACTGATCGCGGCGATGCGCGCGGCACCGGGCCGCTTCACCTACGGCACCGATGGCGTGGGCGGAAACATGCACCTCTCCGCCGAGCGCGTCTTCCGTGCCCTTGGCCTGGAGGCGATCATGGTGCCCTTCCAAGGTGCTGCGCAGACGCTGACCGCCTTCTCCGGCGGGCATATTGATCTCTATGGCGGCTCCATCGCGGTGGCGATGCCCGCCATTCGCGACGGCCGCGCGCGCTGCCTGATCCTGACGCAGCGCGCCCAGCATCCCGAGGTGGCGAGTGGGAGCGGGCTGGACGCGCTTGGCATCCCCAACGAGGAAACGCTGATCTGGTGGGGCATGCTGGCACCCCGCGGCCTGCCGGCTGATCGCCGCGCGGCGTTGATGACCGCCTTCGAGGCCGCCTGGCGCACAGAGCGCTTCCAGACGCAGCTCGCGCGCAGCGGTGTCACGCCCGAATGGCGCGGCTCGGAGGCTTCGGCGCAACTGATCAGCGCCGAGAATGACTCGCTGGCGCGCGTGGTCCGGCAGATCGGCATCGAGCGGGCGCGGTAAATTGGAAACGCGTCCAGTTCGCATCGCCGTTGATATCGGCGGCACCTTCACCGATCTTCAAATCCTGGATGCGCGGCACGGCCGCGTCGTCGCCTGGAAGACGCCCACCACCCCCTCCGACCCATCCGAAGGGCTGATGACCGGCGTGCGCGAGGCGGCGGAGCGCTTCGGTTTCGCGCTCGCCGATGTCGGCCTGCTGCTGCACGGCACCACCATCGCGACCAATGCCGTGCTGGAACGCAAACTCGCGCGCGGCGTGCTGCTGACCACGGCCGGCTTCGAGGATGTGCTGGAAATCACCCGCCATTTCCGCCGCGATATCTACGGGCTCGCCCCCGACGCGCTGCCCTGCCTGATTGACCGCGACATGCGCTTTGGCGTGCCTGAGCGGCTGCGCGCGGATGGCAGCGTGGAGACCCCCCTGGGCGATCTCGCGCCCGTGCTCGCGCGGCTTGTGGCGGCAAAGCCAGAAACCATCGCCATTGGCCTGCTGCACGCCTATGCGAACCCCGCGCATGAGATCGCGCTGCGCGATGCCGTGCGCAGCGCGTTGCCGGGCGTGCCGGTAAGCCTTTCCAGCGAGATTAGTCCGGAAATCCGCGAGTATGAGCGGCTTTCCACCACGGTGCTCAATGCGCTGCTGATGCCGGTGGTGCAGCGCTACCTCGCGCGGATGGAAGCGCGGCTGGGAGAGGACGGCTTCTCGCCGCGTATCTTCCTGGTGCAGTCCAATGGCGGCATGTGCAGCCTGAAACGCGCGGCTGCGCAGCCCGCGCGCCTGCTGCTCTCCGGCCCATCGGGCGGGGCGTTGGCGGCGGAGCGGCTCTCGCGCCGGCTCGCGCGCCCGAACCTCGTGGCAGTGGATATGGGCGGCACCAGCTTCGATGTGAGTGTGGTGCAGGATCATCGCATCGGCTTGGTGACGCAGGGCGAGGTGGGCGGCCTGCCGGTGCGCCTGCCCATGGTGGAAATGCGCACCATCGGGGCAGGGGGTGGTTCCATCGCCACGGTGGATGCTTCGGGGCGGCTCACGGCAGGGCCGCGTTCGGCCGGTGCGCGGCCTGGGCCGGTCTGTTACGGGCGCGGCGGCACGCTGCCCACCGTGACGGATGCGAATGCCGTGCTGGGCCGCTTTGATCCTGACTTCTTCCTCGGCGGCGCCATGGCCCTGGAACTCGGCGCCGCCCGCGCCGCCATGGCCGAGCATGTCGGCGGGCCGCTCGGCCTTGCCGTGGAAGAAGCGGCCGAGGGCGTGATGCGGGTCACCAATGTGAACCTCGCCTCCGCCGTGCGGCTTTCGCTGTTCGAGAAGGGGTTGGACCCGCGCGATTTCGCGCTGCTCTCCTTCGGCGGCGCGGGAGGGCTGCACGCAACAGAAGTGGCCGATGAACTGGGCATCACCGAGGTGATCTTCCCGCGCGAACCCGGCACGCTCTCCGCCTATGGCATCCTCTTCTCCGATCTGGTTCAGGATCTGGCGCGCTCGCGCCTGCTGTCGGCGGAAGCCGCGGCGCTGCCCGAAATCACCGAAGCGATCGCGGAACTGCGCGCCGAGGGCCTTGCGCGTCTGGATGCCGATGGCGTGCCGCAGGAGATGCGCGCAACCGAAATCTCGGCCGATCTGCGCTATCACGGCCAGGCCTTCGAGCTTCTCGTACCCTGGCCCGAAGCGCCCGATCTGCCCGCGCTTCTGGCACGCTTCCACGCCGAGCACTGCGCCCGTTTCTCCTATGCGGCGGAGGATGAAAAGGTGGAAATCGTGACCCTGCGCCTGGCCGCCATTGGCCGCCTGCCCAAGCCGGAGGAGGCCGCGCTGGCCGCACCCACAACACGCACCCCACCGGGCACACGCCAGGTCTGGCAACAAGGCGGCGCTGCCGCCTGGCCCGTCTGGCGGCGCGAGACGTTGCATGGCGCGGATCTGATCGAGGGGCCTGCCATCGTGGAAGAAGCCTTCGCCACACACGTTATCTCTGCTGGCTGGCGCGCGGCCCTCGACCCTGAAGGTGCAATCATCGCGAGGAAGCTGCCATGAGCCTGGGCCCCATCGAGATCGAAGTCATCCGCAACGCGCTGAACGCGGCTGCGGCGGAAATGGATGTGACCGTCTGGCGCACCAGCCGCAGCACCATCGTGCGCGAATTGCTGGACTACTCCACAGCCGTCTTTGACGCCGAGGGCTGGAACCTCGCGCAATCCGCGCGCATCCCCGGCCATCTCAATTCGATGAGCCACGCGCTGCGCGAATTGCTGGCGAACCACGTCCCCGCCGGTGATTGGGGCGAGGGGGATGTGGTCATCACCAACGACCCGTATTGCGGCGGCCAGCACCTGCCGGATATCCTGGCCTTCAAGGCGGTCTTCCATGAGGGCAGTCGCATCGCCTTTGTCGGTACGCTCTGCCACCACATTGACGTCGGCGGCCTGGTTGCTGGAAGCTATGCGGCCAAAGCGACCGAGATTTTCCAGGAAGGGCTGCGCATTCCGCCGCTCAAGATCATCGCGAATGGCGTGCGCAATGACGGCGTGTGGGCAATGATCCGCCAGAATATCCGCAAGCCTGATCTGCTGCTGGGCGATCTCTCCTCGCAATTGGCGAGCCTGGATGTGGGCGCTGCCGCCATCCTGCGGCTCGCACGGCGTTTCGGCGCGCAGGCCATGCTGGAGGCCGGTTCGCGCATCCTCGCGATGAGCGAGGCTGGCATGCGCGCGGCCATCGCCCGCATGCCCGATGGCATCTACGAGTTCGAGGATTTCCTCGATGATGACGGCATCGCGCTCGGCGTGCCGATCCGCCTGCACGTGTCGGTGACGATCCAGGGCGATGAGGCATCGGTGGATCTCTCCGGCTGCGGGCCGCAAGTGGCGGGGCCGACCAATGCGACGCTCGCCAGCACCAATGCGGCAGTCATGTTTTCACTGATGTGCTGCGCTGACCCATCGCTCCACATGAGCGCCGGCTGCTACCGGCCGATCAGTGTCATCGCTCCCGAAGGGCTGGTGGTGAATGCGCGCCATCCCGCGCCTGTGGCGCACCGGATCGCCGTCACGCATCGGCTGCTGAACGCGATGATGGGGGCACTCCATCAGGCAGTGCCCGACATCATCCCCGCCGCCTATTACGGCAACTCCTATGTCACCACCTTCCAGACCGTGGCCGAGACGCGCGAGGTCCTGGTGGAGATCGAAATCGGCGGCTCTGGGGGGCATCCGGCCAAGGATGGCGTGAACGCCTATGCGAGCGGCATGCACAACAACAGCAACATCCCCATCGAGATGATCGAGGCGCAAATGCCACTGACCATCCTGCGCTACGCCTTGCGCGAAGGCAGCGGCGGAGAGGGGCGGTTCCGGGGAGGGCTCGGGCTCATCCGCGAATGGCGCATTGATAGCCCACGTTGCTTCTTCACGGCCAACATGGACCGCTTCGACCATGCTCCCTACGGCCTTGCTGGCGGCGGGCCTGCGGCAAAGGGTGCGTTGATGCTGAGACGCGACGGGGCCGAAAGCGACATTCCCCCCAAGACCGACAATCTGCCGTTGCGGAAGGGAGATGTGGTGCGGTTGGAGACTTCAGGCGGGGGCGGCTTCGGCCCCCTGTCCGAACGTGCGTCAGAGGCTAATGCCCGCGATGCGGCGATGGGGTATCTCTAGACGGCACCTCGCGCCCTGCAGCGCTTGTTGGGCCAGTCCAACCTGGATGAAGCGCTCCGCCTGCGGCTGATACTCCACCGGATCAACGGGCATAAAGCCGCAGCACTGAGCATGGTCTGCAACCGTTCGGCCCCCGCGGCGTCCTACCGACATGGATATGAATGAGCCTACAGTATCGCAGGCCGGACGGCTTCGTGCCGTCGTTCCGCGCATTGCAGCACGCGCGGCTGCGCTGGATGCAGTGCCGGGGCTTCTGCCTGTCGAAGACGTCGAAGATCTCAGTGCCGCGGGGCTGCTGCTGGCGCCGTTCCCCGCCCTGTTGGGCGGCAGCGGCTGGTCGGGCGCTGCCAGCCTCGATGCCTTGCGCCTGGTAGGCCGCGCCTCTCTCTCACTCGGCCGACTCTATGAGGGCCACGTGAACGCCATCCGCCTGATCCTGCGCCACGGCACTGTGGCCCAGCGCGAGGCTGCGGCAGACAACACAAGGCACGGCAGATTGTTTGGTGTCTGGAACACGGAATCGCCGACCGTGTCGCTTCGGGTGCAGGAAGGCGTCCTGCGAGGAGGCAAGGTCCTCTGTTCCGGGGCGGGGATGGTCGAGCGCGCGCTGGTCACGGCGCAATACAGCGGGGCTGACGGCGAAGGGCAGCAAATGCTGCTGGTGCCATTGCCGCGCGGCACCCCACGCGTAGACCTCAGCCGATGGACGCCCACCGGCATGCGAGCCTCGGCCACGGGTACTGTTGACCTTGACGGCATCACCGTCACCCCGGCCATGTTGCTGGGCGGGCGCGATGCGTACCAGACCCAGCCGGATTTCTCGACCGGTGCCTGGCGATTTCTGGCGGTCCAACTCGGCGGCGTGGAGGCGGTTGCGGAGGCGCTGCGGAACCATTTGATGCGCACGCAACGAGGCAGCGACCCGCACCAGGCCGCGCGTCTTGCCACCGCCGTCGCAGCCGCGGAGACGGCCCGCCTGTGGGTGCGATCAGCGGCCGAATTGACCGAGCGGGATGGCACCGATCCTGACCAGGTGATCGCCTACGTCAATCTCGCGCGTGGTGTGGTGGAGCGGGCGGCCCTGGACGTGATGGAGGTGGCGAACCGCTCGGTAGGGCTGCAGGCGTTCACGCAGCCGAACCCCCTGGAGCGGATGGTGCGAGACCTCTCCACGTACCTGCGCCAGCCTAGCCCCGACGCGGCGCTGGTCAAAGGCGCGGCCGCCGTCCTTATATCCATGGACCCGGTGGGCGAGATGTGGCGATGACCGCGGCGGATTTCATGCGTGCGGCGGAGGCGCTGCCGCTGGTCGGCCTGGATGGCCTGATCACCGAGGGTGGGGTTGTAGTGCTGGCCCCGCACCCCGACGATGAATCTCTGGGTTGCGGGGGCCTGCTGGCCATGCTGTCGGCGCAGGGGCGGCCAAGCCGCGTCATCATCATGTCCGACGGCACTGGGTCGCATCCACATTCGTGCACCCACCCACGGCCCGTGCTGCGCTCGCTGCGCCAGGAGGAGGCGCGAGAAGCAGTCGCCCATCTGGGTGCCCCACCGCCCCTCTTCCTGGATTGGGGCGATGGTGATGTACCCGATTCCGGGCCGCGTTTTGAAAAGGCGGTCGGCTCTGTCGTAGCCGCCGCTCACGGTTTCGCCACGCTGCTCGCTACCATCCCGCTCGACCCCCATAAGGACCATGTCGCCACCTGGGCCATTGCGCGGGAGGCTGCGCGCCGGGGCGGCCAAAGGCTGCTGGGCTACCCGGTCTGGAGCTGGCGTTACCTCTATCCTGCGATGGCGCCTATCGAGCAGGAGTGCTTGGCCGACCCGCCGCGTGGAGCCCGCCTGGATATCGCAGCCATGCTGCCGGCAAAACGCAAGGCAGTCATGGCGCATCGGAGCCAAACGACGCGGCTGATCGCCGACGATCCCGATGGGTTTCTCCTGAATGAGGCTGCGCTGTCCGTCCTGTTGCGTCCCTTTGAAGTCTATCTGGAGGGCATGGCGTGACCGAATCCCTGCCCGCCAGATTCTTCGAGGAATTCTACGCCCAAGGCGAGGACCCGTGGGGGTTTGCCCGTCACGATTACGAGCGCGACAAATACGCAGCGACCCTCGCCGCATTGCCGCACGCCCGCTATGCGAAATGCTTTGAAGTGGGCTGTTCCATCGGCGTCCTGACCCGGAAACTAGCGGAACGCTGCGACAATCTGCTTGCCATAGATGTCGCCGAAGCCCCCCTGCGGGCGGCCCGTGACCGCATGGCGGACGTCCCCTGGGTGACGCTTCGCCGTGCTCGCATCCCCGAGGAGTGGCCAGAAGAAGGTCCGTTCGACCTGATCATCCTCTCCGAGGTGCTTTACTATTTCAGCCCCGCAGACATCGCGACGATTGCCGAGCGCGTCCTTGCTTCGTTGTCCGCCGATGGCAATGTCGTGTTGGTGCACTGGCTCCCGGTCGCTGACCCGCCCTATCCCCAGACCGGCGATGCGGCGGTGGAAGGATTTCTCGCCGCGACTCATGCAGGGCTATGCTCCGTCTTGTCGCGACGCGAGGCCTTGTACCGCATGGACGTGTTGCGCCGTGTCTCGGCCTGACCTGATGCCCTGCGGAACGCGGCGCCCTGGGCTGAGGATCGGGATCATTGGCCATCTGAGATACCCCGTTGTGGAGCCCTTCGCCGGCGGCCTCGAGATGCATACGCATCTGCTGGCTCGCCACCTGATTGCGCGCGGCCACGACGTGACGCTGTTTGCCGCAGAAGGCTCCGACCCTGCAATCAACCCTGTCCGTGTTTGCCGTCCGATGGGAATACCCTGCGAGTCGGTGAGCAAGGAGAGCATCGCGCAAGCCGAACATCGCGCCTATGCGCGGATTGTCCGGGCGGTTGCGGCGGGCGGGTTCGATGTGGTGCACAATAACAGCCTTCATGCGCTGCCGCTGACCCAGGCTCACCGCATCGCAGCGCCGATGGTAACGACCTTCCACACGCCGCCCTTCCCGGAACTGGAGCAGGGCGTCATCAACCGCAGCCGTGCAGACATTCGCTTCGTCGGCGTCTCGCAGGTGGTGCGCGGCATGTGGCGCGACACCATCGCTCTCGACAACGTGATCATGAACGGGATCGAACTGGGCTGTTTTGCGCCGGCACTGCGAACGCCACAGTTGCCCGTGGCACTTTGGTACGGGCGCTTCGTGCCGGAGAAGGGGGCGCATCTGGCCATCGCCGCCGCGCGCCTCGCCGGCATGAAGCTTCGCCTGGTCGGGCCGCAGAACGATGCAGCCTATTGGCGGGATTTCATCCAACCGGCGCTTGGCCCAGACGTGACCTATCTCGGCCATTTCGACCATCCCGCCCTGGCGGCGGAAATCGCGCGGGCCTCCGTTGCCGTTGTCACGCCGCGATGGGAGGAGCCTTACGGGCTCGTGGTGGCGGAGGCCTTGGCCTGCGGCACACCAGTCGCCGGATTCGCCCGCGGCGCTCTGCCGGAATTGCTGGACGAGGCGACTGCTTGCCTGGTGCCGGCCGATGACATTGCTGCGCTGGCACGGGCGCTGCCGAAAGCCGCATCGCTCTCGCGCCAGGATTGCCGCCGCAGGGCCGAAGGGCTGTGCGACGCACAGGTCATGATCGACCGCTACGAGGCTCTGTATCGCGAGGTCCTGGCGCCCGGCCAGATTGCTGCCGAATGAAGGCCTGCATCGTGTGCATCCCGGCCCATAACGAGGCAGCGGCCTTGCCCGCACTGATCAAGGCGCTAGACCGGCAGACGGTTGAAGGACCGCTCCGGGTGCTCGTCCTCGCCAATAATTGCAGCGATGGCACTGCCCAAGGGGCGCACCTGGCCGCCCAGCGCATTGATCTTCGGGTCGAGGAGATCTCTCTGCCGCCGGAGCGCGCCCATGCGGGCGTGGCGCGGGGCCTGGCCATGACGGCCGCCGCCCAATGGCTGCGCGAAACCGGCGGGGCAGGGGGCGTCCTGCTCAGCACCGATGCGGACACTTTGCCGCCGCAGCACTGGGTCGCGGCCAACCTGCGCGCCATTGACGCAGGTTGCGAGGCTGTGGGCGGAGAGATCCGCTTTCCCGAGGCGGATGTGCCGGAATGGCTGCGGCAGACACGCGCGCAGGTCGTGCGGTATTGGGCGGCCGTCAGAGCACTCTCAGACCGCATGGACCCGGTGCCGCATGATCCCTGGCCGCGCCATGGTGACCATACCGGCGCCAGCCTGGCCCTGACCCTCGCAGCCTATGAGGCCGCCGGCGGAGTGCCCCAGATCCCGACCGGCGAAGACAATGCGCTGGTGGCTGCAGTGGAGCGCCAGGGCGGCCGCGTTCGGCATGACCCAATTGTCTGGACCACGGTTTCGGTTCGCGAGGACGGGCGTGCGGCCGGCGGGATGGCGGCGGAGATGCGACGCTGGCGGATTCTGGCCGAGACAGGGGCGCCGCATCTGGTCCCCGATGCCGGCCACTGGCAAACCGTGCTGGGCCGCCGTCATGCGCTGCGCCTCGCATTTGCCGCAGACCCTGGGCTCGCTCCAGACTGCATCAACGACATCGCCTATGTCGCGCGAACCGAGGCGATCCGGCCGGCCCGGCAGCAGGAGATAGGTGCGGCGACCTTAGCGCTGGAAGCGCTGCTGGCGTGAGACCCATCGGCTACTATGTGCACCACCACGGTGCTGGCCATTGGCAGCGCGCCACGGCCCTTGCCTCACAATTGCGAAATCCGTGCGTGCTGCTCGGGACTGACCCAGGGGCGGCGCCTTGCCCCGTCATCCAGTTGCCAGATGATGCAGGAGGGAGCGGCGCGGCTCCTGGCCTGCACTACGCTCCCATTGGCCATGAGGGGCTGCGCCAGCGCACGGCACGCATCGCCGCGTGGATCGCTCAGGCGCGGCCAGCGCTCATGGTCGTGGATGTGTCGGTCGAGGTGGCGATGCTGGCACGACTTTGCTCCACGCCCTTGCTGTATGTGCGGCTGGCGGGGCGGCGGGACGATGCACCACATCTTGCGGCCTTTGGTGCCGCGCGCGCCCTGCTTGCCCCTTACCCGGCAGCGCTGGAACCCTTGGGTACGCTGCCCTGGGTACTCGCCCGGACCTACCATGCGGGCTTCCTGACGCAGTCTAATACCAATCCGCGCGGACGTTGACTCGTGTGAGGATTCCCAATTGCTCGAGTTTCTGATTCGATGATGCTGCGCTGGTCTGCGCGAGGGAGGCGTCGGATGAGCGAGGCACTGACGATCACGCGAGCCGACCATACG
>JBBRVI010000111.1:0-11120 GCA_038247025.1 Acetobacterales bacterium | reverse complement strand
TTCAACTGCGGAAACCCACGCTTCTCCGATCCGCGCGTCCGCAAGGCGCTGACCATGGCGGTGGAGATGCAAAGGAGCCTGGACGACATCTATCTCGGCACCTGGCCGCGCACCCTCTCCTACCTCCAGCCCACGCATTGGGCCTATAACACCAGCTTGCGTGACTATACCGCAGACCCCGTCGGGGCAGCGGCGCTGCTGGACACCGCCGGTTGGCGCGTGGGTGCGGATGGCATTCGCGAGAAGGACGGCATCAAGCTCAGCTTCACCATGTCCACCACGGCGGGCAATGTGGCACGGCAGGGCACCCAGGCGCTGTTCCAGCAGAATTGGCGGCGCATCGGGGTTGCCATGGAGATCCGCAACATGCCGGCCTCCGTCGTGTGGGGCGAGTTCACCACGCAATCGCGCTTCGACACGCTGCTGGTCTCCTGGGACCCCACCTTGGGCCTTGATCCCGACTACACGGCGCGGCTGCATTCACGCTTCATCCCGGTGAAGCACCGCCAGGGCTCCAACTTCGTGCAATATGAAAACCCCGAGGTGGATCGGCTGTTGGAGCTGGGCGTCACGCAAATGGACCAGGAAGCGCGCAAGGCCACCTATTGGCGCATCCAGGAAATCCTGCATGAGGAGGTGCCCTTCGCGCCCCAGGGTGGCTCGGTGCAGGGGCATTTGAAGCGCCGCCAGCTCCAGGGGCCGCAGCCCAACCAGTATGTGACGGACATCACCTGGAATGTTCACACATGGAACTGGGCGTGAACTGAAGGGCGCGCCTTTCAGGCCTGCTTGCGCTCGATCAGCCCGCGCCGGATTTTGCGGCCGCGCTCAATCCGGTCTTCGATGAAGCCCGCCTCGCCGCGCCGGATGGCGCGGCCAAAGGCCTGCGCATCCTCGGTGAAGCGCGCCAGCATTTCCAGCACCGCCTCGCGATTGTTGAGGAAGACGTCGCGCCACATGGCAACGTCGCTTGACGCAATGCGGGTGAAGTCGCGAAAGCCCGAGGCCGCGAATTTCAACACGCTCTCGCGCGTCTCCTCGCTCAGATCATCGGCCGTACCGCAGATGGTGAAGGCGATGAGGTGCGGCAGGTGCGAGACGATGGCCACAACCTTGTCATGCGTCACGGGGTCCATCGTCTCGATCATGGAGCCACAGCGCCGCCAGAATTCGCGCAGCTTCTCAATGGCGGCCGGGTCCGTGCCTTCGGCCGGCGTCATGATGACGTAGCGCCCTTCGAAAAGAGAGGCAAAGCCGGAATCAGGACCAGTGTATTCCGTGCCTGCCATGGGATGGGCCGGCACGAAATGTACGCCCTCGGGCAACAGGGGCGTCACGTCGCGCATCACCGAGCCCTTGGTGGAGCCCACATCGGATAGAATGGTGCCAGGCATCAGGTGGGGCGCGATCCTTGCCATCACCGCGCCGCAGGCGCCGACGGGCACGCAAAGGATCACGAGGTCCGCGCCGCGCACGGCCTCGGCCAAATCATCCTCGACGCGGTCGGCGAAGCCCAGTTCGCGCACGCGGTCCCGTGAGGCTTGGCTGTTGGCGGTGATGACAACCTCGCGCGCCAGGCCATGCCCCTCGCGGTTGCGCCGTGCGATCGAGCCACCGATAAGCCCCGAACCGATCAGGCAGAGGCGGTTGAAAAGGGGCTCGCTCACGCGCAGCGGAACTCGGTCATTGCGGCTCGTCCCGGCGCTTGAACTCGCAGCATCATCCTTCGCGCATGAATTCTGTCAGCGCATCCACCACCATCCCGCATTCCTCCGCCGTGCCGATGGTGATGCGCAGGCAGGTCGGCAACGCATAGCCGCCTACACCGCGGACGATGATGCCGCGCGCGCGCAGGGCCGCATCCGCAGCCTTGGCCTTCGCCGCATCCTCAAAATCGGCCAGGACGAAATTGCAGGCGCTCGGCCAGACCTTGATGCCCGCCGCTTCCAGCCCAGCCACCGTCTTGGCCCGCCATTCGGTGTTGTGCGCCACGCTGCGCTCAATCCAGCCCGGCTCCTCCAGTGCGGCGATCCCGGCCGCCATGGCAATGGAATTCACGTTGAAGGGCCCGCGGATGCGGCTGAGCACATCGGCCACGCCAGGGGGCATGTAGCACCAGCCCAGGCGCACGCCACCCAGGCCAAAAATCTTGCTGAAGGTGCGCGTCATGACCGTGGTGCCGCTCGCATCCACCAAAGCCTGGCCGGGATCGTAGTCGGGGTCGGTGACGTACTCCGCGTAGGCCGCGTCGAGGATCAACAGGATGTCGTCGCGCAGCCCGGCGCGCAGGCGCTCTACCTCCGAGCGTGGCAGCAGTGCGCCCGTGGGATTGTTGGGGTTCACCAGGCAGACGAGCTTGGTGCGCGGCCCCACGGCCGCCAGCATCGCATCAACATCCGCGACCAGGTTGCGCTCTTGCACCTTGATGACGCGGCAACCAGCATAGCGGCCGGTCAGGTCATACATGACGAAGCCATGGGCGGGCATAATCAGCTCGGTCCCCTCGCCGCCATAAGCCAGGATCAGGTAGGCAATCAGCTCATCCGAGCCATTGCCGCAAAGGATGCGCGCCGGATCGAGGCCGAATTTTTGCCCAATCGCCTCGCGCAGCTTCGTGGCGTTGCCATCCGGGTAGCGGTGCGCATCCGTCGCGGCCTTCATCATCGCCTGCAGCGCCATTGGTGGCGGTCCGAAGGCGCCCTCATTGGAGGAGAGCTTGATGATACGGTTCACGCCCGGAATTTTCGACTCGCCGCCCACATAGGGTTCGATCGAGAGAATGGACGGGCGTGGCATGAGGGCGTTCACGGGGTTTTTGCTCCTCGTTCGGGTATCGCATAGCGGCCGATCACGGTGGCGCCGGTGGGCGGCGCTTCCAGCGTCTCTACGAGGGCGCGGGTGAAGCCTGCCTCGCGCCGCATGATCAGCACGCGCGACGAGCCGCAATGCGCGGCCAGGGCGGCGCGGCTAGGCTCACCAGGCATTTCCACGCGCATCAGTGTGGCATCCTGGCCTGACGCGTCGGCCGGGTGCAGGCCGATAACGGCCGCCTCCAGCTGTGGCTCACGCTCGCTCAGGAAGGGAAGTCGAGCGATGACGGAGAGATGCTGAGCGTCGAAGCGCGTCCACCATTCCTCGGCTGTGTTGTCGCTCTCACGCGGCCAGGGCAGCACTGCGATGGAGGCGCCGCCGGCCCCCAGGGACGCGAGCGCCGCGCCCAGCGAAGGATGCTGGCGCTGCGTCGTGGTGACGCCGAAATGCTCCGCAGCGAGGCGCGCCAGGGCTGGATCGGCCGGCAGGGAAACGGCGAAACTTCCTTGCTGGGCGATGGAACTGGCAAAAATCTCGCGCCAGAAACGCACCAGCGCCGTGCGCGGCAGCGGGCCGGAATGCCGCGCCAGGAGCCGGCGCAGGATCGCGGCCTCACGCCCGGGGCGAAGGACCGCGCCGCTCAACTTGGCGCGGCTGGTGCGGACGCGATCCACCACTTCCGCACGGCGCATGAGCAGCCCGTGAAGGGCGTCATCTAGGCTGTCGATCTCGGCGCGAAGGGCTTCGAGCGCTTCCGGAGGGTTGCTGGTATCGGGCATGGGTGCGGATGGCATAGCCGCGACGGAGGGTTCCGCCAAGTTGCCCGTTTGAGGGGCAAGCCCTATCTTTCGCATCCGATGGACAAAATTTCGCCTTTGCCGGAGGTACGACACCAGCGGGCCCACCTTTCCGAAGGCTTGGCGCTGGATTGCGGTGTCGTAATCCGTCCCCTTGAGGTGGCCTATCGCACCTATGGCACGTTAAACGCGGGCAGGACCAACGCAATTCTGGTCTGCCACGCGCTGACGGGGGACCAGTATGTGGCCGAGGTCCAGCCCGTCACTGGGAAGGAGGGCTGGTGGGAGGCCATCATAGGTCCGGGCAAGCCCGTGGACACCAACCGATACTTCGTCATCTGCGCGAATGTACTGGGCGGCTGCATGGGCTCCACCGGCCCGCGGGAGGAAATGACCGATGAGAATGGCGTCGGCCAGGGGCGCCCATGGGGCACGGACTTTCCCGTGGTCACCATCCGCGACATGGTGCGCGCCCAGAAGAAGTTGATCGAGCATTTGGGGATCAATCGGCTTTTGGCGGTGATCGGCGGCTCCATGGGCGGCATGCAGGTGCTGGAATGGGCTGCGACCTTCCCCGATTCCGTCTTCGCCGCCGCCCCCATCGCGGCGGCTGCCCACCATTCGGCTCAGAATATTGCCTTCCACGAGGTGGGCCGGGCCGCCATCCATTCCGATCCTGAATGGAAGGGCGGTCGCTATTGGGAGGATGGGCGCATCCCCGCGCAGGGGCTCTCCGTTGCGCGCATGGTGGCGCACATCACCTATCTGAGCGAGGCCGCACTCACCCGCAAATTCGGCCGCCGCCTGCAAGGGGCGAGCGCGCTGACATTTCTGGAGGACGTCTTCCAGGTGGAGAGCTATCTGCGCCACCAGGGCAGCACCTTCGTGCGCCGCTTTGACGCAAACAGCTATCTGACCATTACCCGCGCCATGGATTATTTCGACCTGGCGAATGAACATGGCAGCGTGGCCGCCGCCTTCCTCGACACACCCACGCGGTTTTTCGTAGCGAGTTTCTCGTCGGACTGGCTTTTCCCGACCAGCGAAAGCCGCGCCCTCGTGCGAGCGCTCAATGCAGCTGCCGCACGCGTCAGCTTCGTCGAGATCACGACCGACAAGGGTCATGACGCCTTCCTGCTGGACGAGCCGGAGTTCCATCGCGCGCTGGGTGGTTTTCTCACCGGGGCGGCGGCAGCGCTGAAGCTATGAGGAGTGCTGTGCTGGCGCCTGGGCCAATCGCCGCCTGGTTTCGGAGCAGGAAGACCGCCGATGCCGGGTAAGGCTATCCAGTACGTAGCCAAAAACATGCGCCTTGATTTGCGCCTCATCGCGGAGATGATTCCCGAAGGGGCGCGCATGCTCGATATCGGATGCGGGGATGGCGCGCTGATGGCACATCTGGCGGCCGAGAAGCGCGTGGATGCGCGCGGCATCGAGATTGATATGGGCGAGGCAACGGAAGCTGTGGCCCAGGGCCTCGCCGTCATTCATGGCGATGCCGACAACGACCTCGCCTTCTACCCTGATGGGGCGTTTGACTACGTGGTGCTCAGCCGCACACTCCAGGCTGTGGAGAAGCCGCGCGAAGTATTGCGCCAGATGCTGCGCATCGGCCGTCACGCCATCGTGAGCTTCCCCAATTTCGGTCACTGGGAGGTAAGATGGAAGCTACTTTTCGGTGGGCGCATGCCCGATACCGAAACCTGGTCTCGCCCTTGGTACGAGACGCCCAACATTCACCCCTGCACCATCACGGATTTCTTCGCTCTGGCCGAGCTGGAGGGCTATGTCATCGAGCGCTGGCTCGCCGTGGACGAGCGCGGGCTGAAGGCGCCGTGGCGGCGCTCGGTCCGGCTGGCCAATCTGTTCGGGCAACAAGCGCTGTTCCAGCTCCGTCGGAAGTAGGCGTCCCGCACGCGCGTTCATACGCGGGCGGTTCTTCTGGCGCGCGCCGCAACCCCTTGTTACCATGGGCCAACCGCGGGTTCCTCCGTGGAGCGGGGAGAGCGGCAATGGCACGATTGGCTTTGGTCACAGGCGGGCAGCGCGGGATCGGTGCCGCGATCAGCGAGGGGCTACTTGCCGCCGGGCGCAAGGTGGTCGCGAGCTACGCCGGCAATGACGCTGCCGCTGCCGACTTCACGGAGCGCACTGGCATTGCCTGCATCAAATTCGACGTGGGTGATTTCGAGGGTTCCATTGCGGCTGTCGCAAAGATCGAGGCCGAGCACGGACCCATCGAGATCCTTGTGAACAATGCCGGCATCACGCGCGATGCCATGATGCGCAAGCTGACGCGCCAGATGTGGGACGACGTGATAGATACCAATCTCGGCTCCTGCTACAACATGTGCAAGGCTGTTTGGGACGGGATGAGTGCCGCGAAATTCGGACGGATCGTCAATATCGGTTCGGTGAACGGGCAGGCGGGGCAGCTTGGCCAAGTCAACTACGCCGCCGCCAAATCGGGTATCCATGGCTTCACCAAGGCGCTCGCGCAGGAAGGTGCCCGCAACCAGATCACTGTGAACGCCATTGCCCCAGGCTATGTGGACACCGAAATGGTGCGCGCCGTCCCGGCCGATGTGCTGGAGAAGATCATCGCGCGCATCCCGCGCGGCAGGCTCGGCACCGCTGCGGACATCGCGCGCGGCGTGGTGTTTCTCACCGCCGACGAGGCGGATTTCATCACCGGCTCCACGCTGTCCATCAATGGCGGCCAGCACATGTATTGAGTAAGGGTTCGAGGCTCATATGCCGATTTCCAACACTGCGTCGGCAGCGAATGCGCCCTCGCCTTCGGGCATTACCAAAAGCGGGTTGATGTCGATGGAAACAAGCTGCGGCCCGGCGGCGGCGGCAAATACGGAGAGATTGGCCAGGGCCTGCGCCAGGGCCGCAACATCTGCCCGCTTGCGGCCGCGAATTCCATCCAGCAGCGGGAAGCCCTTGAGGCGGCGGATCATCGTCTCGGCTTCGGTGATGGTGAAGGGGCAACGGTGGAAGGTCACATCCTTCAGCACTTCGATGAAGATGCCGCCCAGGCCCACCATGGCGACCGGCCCAAAGACTGGATCGCGCACCATGCCGAGCGCCATTTCGACGGCGCCCTTGATCTGGCGTGCCACCAGCACTCCTTCGAGCCGCGCCTCGGGTGCACGTTCGCTGGCGCGGGAAAGCAAGGTGGCGAAGCCCTCGCGCAGGGCGGATTCGCTGGTGATATCGAGCAGCACTCCGCCGATCTCGCTCTTGTGCAGGATATCGGGGCTAAGGATTTTCAGCACCACCGGGAAGCCGAATTCGGCGGCGGCCTGCACGGCGGTTTCCACATCGGCGCAGGCGCGTTCCGGCACGGCGGGAATGCCCGCGGCGGCGAGGATGCGCTTGCCCTCGGCCTCGCTGGGTGTGTGATCGGGCAGCATGACCTCAGGCAGAATGGCGGCCACCCGCTCAGCCCGGGCGAAGGCCTCGCCGAAGCGGCCCATGGCGTGGAGCGCCACCACGGCGCGGGTCGGGTCCTCGAAGATGAGAAAGCCATCGGCTTCATATTCGCGGATCATGTCGCGCGGGGCGATGATGGAAAGCGCCCAGAGCCGGTCCTTGTGCTGGTCCGCCACGGATTTCATCTGCGCCCGCAGTTGGGGGGCCACCGATTTCGAGGCGCCCACCTGGGTGAAAAACCCCAGGCACGAAGTATAGCCGCCATCCTCCACCATGCTGCGCGCGAACTCACCGATCAGCTCGGTCTGGTTGATGGCCTGGGCGGTGCAATCCACCGGGTTGCGCGGCGCGCAGAAGGGCACGAAGCCGCGCAGCTTTGCCTGCGCGTGTTGAGGCATTTCCGGCATGGGGAAATCGAGCGTTTCCGCCACATCCGAAATCAGCACGCCCGCCCCGCCTGAGACCGTCACCACGCCCAGCGTATTGCACACTGGGTAAATCCGCTTCGTGGCGGCATAGCCGATGTCGAGCAGTTCCTCCGTGTTGCGCGCGCGCACCACGCCGAATTCCCGCAACACCGCATCCGTCACCGCATCATCACCGGCGATGGAGGCGGTGTGGGACTGCGCCGCCGCCTGGCCCAGCGCGCTGCGCCCCACCTTCATCATCACGATGGGCTTGCGGTTGCGGCGCGCGAGATCGAGGGCCGCGAGAAAACGCTCGCCCTCACGGATTCCCTCGGCGTAAGCGCAGATCACATCCACATCGGGGCTTTGTGCCATCCAGCCGATCACGTCACTGAGTGTCACCTCGGCTTCATTGCCGGTGGTGATGCAGATCTGCGTGCCGATCTCGCGGTCGCGCGCGATGGAGTAGAGGTGCGTGCCATAGGCGCCCGATTGCGAGGCGATTCCGATACGCCCGGGCAGCGGCCAGCCGCTTTCGAAACTGGCCGAAAACGTTGCGTAGAAGTTGATCGAAGCGTTGAACAGCCCGAGGCAATTGGGCCCCAGCAGCCGCATGCCATGCGTGCGCGCACTGGCCACCATGCGGTTCTGTGCATTCGCGCCCGTCGCATCCATTTCGGCAAAGCCTGCGGTAAAGACGATTGCCGCCTTGCAGCCCCGCGCACCCAGCGCCTCCACTGCTTGCAGAGCCGCCTCGCTCGGCACCGCGACGATGGCGACATCGGGCGTCTCGGGCAGGCTCGCGACATCGGCATAGCTGGTCAGGCCCTGCACCGTCGCGCGCTTGGGGTTGACCGGGTAGATCGGGCCCTGGAAGCCGCGTTGCTGCATATATGAGATCGGGCGGCCGCCGATGCGCGTCGGCTCGTCGGAAGCGCCGATGATCGCAATCGAACGCGGATGGATCATCGGCGTGAGCGACGAGAAGTCCATGATGACGTTTCCTCAGAAATTGTCGTTGAGGAGTTTCTGGAAGATCGGCACCGCCGACGCAAGCTGGGCGAGTGCCATTTACTCGCGCGGCGCATGTGCAGTCCGGATGCTGCCGGTGCAGAGCAGCACGACATAAAGCCTATGGAGTTAAGAGCCTCCGAGTTCCGCTTCCATTCGCGCGGCGACTGAGATGTCGGCGGCGATGCGCGTGGGTGCTTTTTTCATGGGCGGCGAGGCTTGCCCGAAGCGGGGTTGCGCGCAACCCTGGGGGCCATGACCTCCTATCTCGATCCCCGTTCCGGCCGAACCTATCCGCTGGAGACGCCGCGTTGGTGCGGCGATGACCGCGCGCCCCTTCTGCTGACCGACCTGCCTGGAATCGGGCGCGATGACATCGCGCCAGGGATTCGCAGCATCTGGCGCTATGCCGCCGCCCTGCCCTTCCTGCCGGCGCGGCCGATCAGCCTGGGCGAGGGCTGTACGCCGCTCATCGAGATGAAGCTTGGTGATGCTACGGCGCTGCTGAAATGCGAGTGGTTCATGCCGACGGGCAGCTTCAAGGATCGCGGCGCGTCGGTGATGCTGTCGCTGCTGCGCGAGCAGGGGATTTCCTCGGTGCTGGAGGATTCGTCCGGCAATGGCGGCGCGGCGGTCTCGGCCTATGCGGCGGCGGGTGGCATGCAGGCGACGATCTTCGTGCCCGCCAGCACCTCGGCGGCCAAGACGGTGCAGAGCCGCGCGGCGGGGGCTTCCATCACCCTGGTGCCTGGCTCGCGTCAGGATTGCGCTGATGCGGCGGAGCGTGAAGCGAACAACATCTTCTACGCCAGCCACAATTGGCAGGCCTTCTTCCTGCACGGCACCAAGACCCTCGCCTATGAGCTGTGGGAAGATTTTTCCTTTGCCGCGCCCGACAATGTGATCGTGCCGTGCGGTGCGGGTTCCAACGTGCTCGGCCTGCATATCGGGTTTTCCGAATTGCTCCGTGCGGGCCAGATCAACAAACTACCGCGCATCTTTGCTGCCCAACCCGCGAATTGCGCGCCCATCGCACGCGCAGCGTTGGGGTTGGACCCGGTGGAGGCGCAGCAGACCATCGCGGAAGGCACCGCCATCGCCCAACCCCTGCGCACCGCGGAGTGCCTGCGCGCCATGCGTGAGAGCGGCGGCGGCGCGGTGATGCTGAGCGAGGCGGAAATCTCCGAGGCATCGCTGATGCTGGCGCGCCGTGGTGTCTATGTGGAGCCCACCTGCGCGCAGGCAGCGGCGGCCTTTGGCAAGCTGCTCGCCGCGCGGAAGATCAGCGCGGCCGAGAGCACCGTCATCGTGCTCACCGGCACCGGGCTGAAATCCACGCCGCGCTATGCCGAGATGCTGGGAGTCCAGATATGAGCCGGAACGTCGAGAACAGTCCCGCGAGAACCTGGCCGCAAAGCGGCCGGCGTGCCCAGCCTGCGCGCGCCGCTGGCGCAACCGCGGCGGCGCGAAGCCAAGCCGCCGAAAGCGGCGCCCGGCGCCTGAGGGCAGCATGAATCCCCGCATTGCCCTGCTGGGCTTTTCCATCGAGTGCAACCGCTTCGCGCCCATCGCCACCGCAGCGGATTTCGAATATCGCTGCCTGCTGCGCGGCGAGGCGATCCTCACCGATGCCCGGAACGCCTCGCCCCAGGCCTTGGGCGAAATGCCCGGCTTCGTCACAGAGATGGACGCAAGCGGCCCGTGGCAGCCGCGCCCCCTCACCCTGGCCATGGCGGAGCCCAACGGCCCAGTGGAGCACGCCTACTTTGAGACCCTCATGGAGGAATGGCGGCTGGGCCTGCGCGAATTGCGCGGCCAGGTGGAGGGCGTCTTCTGCGTCATGCACGGCGCGGGCCTGACCACAATTCTGGATGACCCCGAAGGCGCTGTGCAGGCGCTGGTTCGCGCGGAGGTGGGCGAAGGCCCCTTCATCTGCACCTATGATCTGCACGCCAATGTCAGCGATGCCAATGTCGCGCTGAATGACGCCTATGTGGGTTATTTGACCAACCCCCATCTGGACATGCGCGAGCGTGGGACCGAGGCCGCGCAACTCATGCGCCGTTTGCTTCAGGGCGAGCGCTTCGTCCGCGCGCATCGAAGGCTGCCGATTGTGGCGCCCACCGTCTCGCTGTTGACGGCGCAGGGGCCCTATGCGGAGGTCATCAACCTCGGCCAGGAGCGCCGTGCGGCCGATCCGCGCATCGTGAATGTCTCGGTCATGGCGGGCTTCGCCTATGGCGACACGCCTTTCAATGGCATGTGCGCCATTGTCACCGCCACGCATCAGGGCGCGGCCGATGCATTGGCCGATGAGCTTGCCGAAGCCGCCTGGGCGCGCCGCGACCGCTTCGTGGCGAATCTCACCTCGCTGGCGGACGCCACGCAGCGCGCATTGACCAGCGAGACGCCGCTGGCCTTCGCCGATGTGGCCGATAATCCCGGCGGGGGTGGGTCCGGCAACACCATGTGGCTGCTGGAGGAATTCCACCGCGCGGGCGTGACGGGCGCGGTGTTCGGTGTGATCCATGACTCATCGCTGGTGGCCGAGGCAAAGTCGCTCGGCCTCGGCGCTCGCTTCGAGGCATGTTTCAATCGCGCTGTTGAGCAGGATCCCTTCCGCCGCCCCTTCGCGGCCGAGGCAGAGGTGCGC
>JBBRVI010000110.1:0-10000 GCA_038247025.1 Acetobacterales bacterium | reverse complement strand
GCCAGGATCAAACTCTCAGGTTCATCATCTCCCAGCCATTACAGCCAGAAAACCAACCAACCATCATCCTCAACCCATCAATAACTCACACAATCAATTTTCCAATAATAACCACACCAAACCAAAACACATAACCAACACCAACACATGTCTCCACATGCAGCGCCAACCACGCATCCCAATCCAGGCAATCATCATAAACATCTGCACAACAGATTTAATTGTAAAACAACAAAGCCGGACTTGCGTCCGGCCTCTCGAACCACTGAGGTTTCCCCTAGGTGGTGGGCGGGCTTCCTACCGGGTCGCCCCGGAGCCGTCAAGCGGCTCGTTTCTCGGCCCGACCAGCAAGGTTTCCCCCGTTCGTCGTGGGGCAGCTTCTATGCGGCCCGACGATCCCTGTAAACCCCCAGGACATGCCAGAAAGGCATGGCTGCCATGAGATGTCACATTTCAACGGGCTCGGCCTTGGTCACCTCAAGCCCATCCAGGCCCGCTATGACCGCCAGAAAATCTCCCGCCTTGACAGTGCCTTCCAGCAACATTCCGGCCAAACGATCCTGCAGATTTCGCTGCATCACCCGCTTGAGCGGGCGCGCCCCATAAACCGGGTCATACCCCGCCTCGCCCAGCCAATCCCGAGCCGCCTCGTCAAGGCTGAGGGTGATCTTCCGGTCCTCCAGCAACAACCGCAGCCGCTCCAGCTGGATATCCACGATCCGGCCCATGTCCTCACGGGCCAACCGTCGAAACAGCACCACCTCATCAAGCCGGTTCAAGAACTCTGGCCGGAAGCGCTCCCGGACCATTCGCATCACCGCAGGCCTCGCCTGCTCGACCTCCGCTCCTTCAGGCAGGTCTGCGATGGCCTGGGAGCCAAGGTTGCTGGTCAACACAATGATACAATTGCGAAAATCAACCGTCCGGCCCTGCCCATCGGTCAGCCTTCCATCGTCCAGCACTTGGAGCAAGATATTGAAAACATCGTCATGCGCCTTCTCCACCTCGTCGAAGAGGATCACCTGGTAAGGCCGGCGGCGCACTGCCTCGGTCAGCGTGCCCCCCTCCTCGTAGCCGACATAGCCGGGAGGTGCCCCAATCAGCCGCGAGACGGCGTGCTTTTCCATGAACTCGCTCATATCAATTCGAGTCATGGCGCGGTCGTCATCAAATAAAAACGAAGCAACGGCCTTCACCAATTCGGTCTTGCCCACTCCGGTCGGTCCAAGAAAGAGAAAGCTGCCGATTGGCCGATTGGGGTCCTGCAACCCGGCGCGCGCACGCCGAACGGCCTTCGAGACGGCTTGCAGAGCCTCCTCCTGGCCCACCACTCTCTCACGCAGCTTATCTTCCATGCGCAGCAGCTTGGCGCGTTCGCCCTCCAGCATCTTCTCGACCGGAATGCCCGTCCAACGGCTGACAACTCCGGCAATGCCTTCCTCGGTCACCGCCTCATTCACCAGTTTGGCCCCGCCGCTACCCGCTTCGGCGATCTGCTTTTCGAGATTTGGGATGGTGGCGTAGCGCAGCTCGGCAGCCTTGTTGAGGTCACCGCGGCGTTCGGCCAATTCCTGCTCCGTACGCGCTTGGTCCAGCAGTTCCTTGAGCTTTTGGCTTTCGACCACTGCTCCTTTCTCGGCTTCCCAGACTGCCGTCATGGCCGCGCTTTTCTCAGCGAGTTCGGAAAGCTCAGCCTCAAGCTTCACCAATCGGTCCCTGGAGGCCGCATCCTCCTCACGTTTGAGTGCCTCCCGCTCGATCTTGAGCTGCAGCAGGCGGCGATCCAGCTCGTCCAACTCCTCGGGCTTGCTATCCACTTCCATGCGCAGCCGCGAAGCCGCCTCATCCACCAAATCAATGGCCTTGTCGGGCAAAAAACGGTCGGTAATGTAGCGATTGCTCAATGTGGCTGCGGCCACCAGCGCGCCATCGGTGATCCGCACACCGTGGTGCAGTTCATATTTCTCTCTAATGCCGCGCAGGATGCTGACCGTATCCGCGACGCTCGGCTCGCCCACCATCACGGGTTGGAAACGACGTGCCAGTGCAGCGTCCTTCTCGATGTGCTTTCTATATTCGTTCAACGTGGTGGCGCCAATGCAATGCAGCTCGCCCCGCGCCAACGCTGGCTTCAACAGATTTGAGGCATCCATCGCCCCATCCGCCTTACCCGCACCAATCAGCATGTGCAGCTCGTCAATGAACAGGATCACCTGCCCTGCCGCATCCTCGACTTCTTTCAAAAGTCCCTTCAGACGCTCCTCAAACTCGCCACGATATTTGGCGCCAGCGACCATCTGGCCCAGGTCCAGCGACATCACCCGCTTGTTTTTCAATGCCTCAGGCACGTCCCCGCGCGCGATGCGCAGCGCCAACCCCTCGACAATGGCCGTCTTGCCGACACCAGGCTCACCGATCAGCACTGGATTGTTCTTGGTTCGCCGGGCAAGGACCTGGATCGCGCGGCGGATCTCCTCGTCACGCCCGATCACGGGATCCAGCTTGCCGTCCCGCGCCGCCTGGGTGATGTCGCGCGAGTATTTCTTGAGCGCGTCGAAGCTCTCCTCGGCGGCCGGCGCGTCCACCTTGCGGCCGCGGCGCAGCCGCGTAATCGCCTCTTGCAGCGCTTCGGGCGTGGCGCGCCCTGCCTTGAGGGCACGCGAAGCCGCGCTGTCGGCAGTCGCAAGTCCGAGCAGCATGCGATCCTGCGCCACATAGGCGTCGCCGCCTTTGGTCGCGGCCTGCTGGGCTCCATCCAGGGCGCGGACCAGGTCCGGGGTAAGCTGCGGCGCCTGGCCACCGCCCCCTTGAACCGACGGAATTTTCCGCAGTTCGGCCTCGATGGCGCCGCGCACGGCGTTTGTGTCGCCCCCTGCCGCAGCGATAAGCCCGGAAGCCGCGCCCTGCTCATCATCCAGCAGCGCTTTAAGCAGATGCCCCGGCGTCAACTGTTGGTGATATTCGCGGATGGCGATGGTCTGTGCAGCCTGAATGAATCCACGCGCGCGCTCAGTAAATTTCTCGATATCCATTGTGTCCCTCCTCGAGGCGACGGTTTTGGGTGCGTCCCCGATCGGGCAACATCACCTTGCCCTTAGTGTGGGAACGCGCGAGCCTGGGATTCAAGGGCAATCAAGAGAGAAGCCATGCGCGTCGAACACATCTACCGTTACCCCATCAAGGGTTTCTCGGCCGAAGCGATGGAGGAGGTAACACTCACCCCCGGCCAATGCCTGCCCCACGACCGCGAATTCGCGCTCGCCCAGGCCGATTCAGGCTTTGACCCGGCTGCCCCGGTCTGGATGCGAAAGACCAATTTCGCCTGCCTGATGGCCAATGCGCGGATCGCGAAGCTGCATACCGCCTATGATTCCCAGACCGGCCAACTCGCGATTCGCCCGCCCGATGGCCCTGCCCTCATCGCCGATATTCGAAGCGAGGCCGGGCGCGCCCAGGTGGAGGAATACCTTACACAGTTCCTGGCCGAGGAGGCCCGCGGTCGCCTCAGCTTTGTGAAGGCACCAGGCTACAACTTCACTGATATCCCAGAAAAATCGGTCTCGATCATTTCACTGGCGAGCCTTGCCGCGCTTGAACGCGCTGCGGGCATGCGGCTCGATCCCATCCGATTCCGCGCAAATATCTATGTGTCCGGCGGCAAGGAATGGGGCGATTTCGACCTGATGGGTCAGGAGATCCAGCTTGGGCAGGTTCGGTTGCGCGTCTGGAAGCGCATCGTGCGCTGCCCGGCCACCGAGGTAAACCCGGACACGGCCGAGCGTGACGCCAAGCCGCCGCGCACCCTGCGCGAGCATTTCGGCCACGCCGATCTCGGCGTTCAGGCGGAGGTGCTGGAGGGGGGGCGTGTCTGCGTGGGTGACCAGTTGCAGGCACTGGCGCCAGCCTGAGTTGGCGCCAGCCTGAGTTGGCGCCAGCCTGAGTCGGCGCCAGCCTGAGTTGGCGCCAGCCAAACCAATCACGTCCGCTTCACATCCGGTCTTCCGCCACGGCCACGGCCCGGAGCGTCATTGGGGTCCGTGTCCGTCGGTCCGGTGGGCTGTTGCTGCGGGCGATTGCCGCCGCGCCCGCCGCCGGGCGGATCGGTCGGGTCGGAGTCGCTTTGTCCTCCCCCTTGGCCCTGGCGCGGGTTGCTGCCACCGCGCCCCTGGCCAGCCGGATCATTCGGGTCGGAATCACTGGCTCCCTGGCGCGGGGCATTCCCGCCACGGCCCTGGCCGGGAGGATCATTGGGATCGGCATCGCTTTGGCCTCCCCCTTGGCCCTGGCCCGGGTTCGTCCCGCCGCGCCCCTGGCCGACAGGGTCATTTGGGTCGGAATCGCTTTGGCCTCCACCTTGGCCTTGGCGCGGCGCATTGCCGCCCCGACCATTGCCCGGGGAATCATTGGGGTCGGCATCTGTCAGGCCTGATTGCGGCGCGCGCTGGCCGGATTTCGGCCCTTGGGCCAGGCCATCGCCCGCAGCCGCCACGCTGCCCATGGCGGCGAGGTTCAAAACCATCAGACGGCGCCGTAACCGGGGATCAAATTTCTTCATTCGTGCCTCCTCATCGTGATGGAGCCTAGAGCGGTTTGAACACCAATGCACGCCATGCGGTTTCCATGGCTGATTCAGTCAAGCACATTTTTCCTGGAGGCTATTCAACGGTCAGACCATGGCCCAGGCCTGCCAAAGGATTCGCTGCTCCCACCAGACGAACGCCACCCTGCAGCCGCAGGCAGGCGCCCAGGATCAATCCGCGAGAGAGAAGGAAATCCGCGCAACGCTCGCCCTGATCCAGCGCCTGCGTCACAATTG
Source organism: Acetobacterales bacterium (assembly GCA_038247025.1). Taxonomy (GTDB): domain Bacteria; phylum Pseudomonadota; class Alphaproteobacteria; order Acetobacterales; family Acetobacteraceae; genus Roseococcus. The sequence goes on along the minus strand of JBBRVI010000110.1, from coordinate 5,184 downwards.
CGTCAGGAAGCTGCCCAACTGCCACGGTCACCGGCAGGTTCCGCAGGTCGCTATCCGGCTCGAGGTCGTATGCGGGTAGTCGTTGAATGGCGGGGTGATCGGCATCCACCGCATTGGCGATGATGCTCGCCGCTGCATCCGCCTCTGGTGCGCGCTCGGCCAGCACGGTCACCGCATCCGCGATCCCGAACGAAAAGCTGCGCCCACGCCAGCCAGAGGTCGCTATGCCCCGCACCGCATCCCCGCCCCGCACCACGGCGATCCCGCTCGCCTCGGCGAAAGCCGGGTCCTCGATCAGCCCAACGCGCAACGTACTGTCGGCGGAGAGATGCAGGGCGATGTCCCCTCCATTATTGACATGCGCCACCGAAATGCCCGGCACGGCGGTGATGGCGCGCAGCACATGCTCGGCCACAGCGCCTGCCACCGCCACCATGGGGGTCACGAAATGGGCGCGGTGCGGCCAGGCGGCCTCGGCCATGCGCTGCGCCACGGGATGGCTCAACGTCGGCATGCGCCCGGACAACGGCGCGCGCAGAGCGGGCAATTCTTCGGCAAGGCCAGTCAGTATGCCGTGCAGGGACCGCCAGGCGGCTTCACGCGCTTCGAGCACGGCCGGCCGCGCCCCTTCGATCCCGATCACCAGATCAATCGGCCCATCCTGCAAATGCAGCCGCCCATCGGGCAGAAGCGCGCGCTGTGGTGGGGGCCAATCGGTCATCCCGGTGCAACGGGCCAGGGATTGCCGGCGGGCCAGGCGGCATGGGTCGCGCCTTCGCCGTATTGCGCCAGCAGGGAAGCGAGGCTCAGCGCCTGGTCCATATGCCCGCCCATGGCGGCGTAGAGATCAGCCCGCAGGGTGAATTCCAGCGGAGCGACCAGGGCAGGGGTCGGCACATAGCCAAAGGCCTTGTCGGGGATGGCCAGCACATCCGCCATGATGGTGATACCGCCCCCCGGATAAAGGTAGCAGGGCGCGCCCCCCATCGTGATGCGAACCTCACCGCGCTGCACGGCGCGCGTCAGCCGGATGGGGTTGTCCGTCACGCCCGCGCGCAGTGAGCCGCCCGCGCCTGCCATGAACAGGATGGAGGTGAGTGCGGGTTCACAATTCTCGCCGATACGCGCGACCGTGCGGCCCACCGCCTCAGGCATGGGGCGGGGGATGGGGCGCAGCGCCTCATCCAGCTCCACATAAAGCGAGTCCTCGCCTGTGGTGCTGGTCAGCAGCAGGCGAAGGCCAGGCCAGGCGAGCTTGGGGTCGATGCTTTCGATCAGGCTCAACGGGTCGGTCACATCGGTGCCGCCCCAGCCACTGCCCGGATGCGCCACCTGGAAATAGCGACCTGGTGTGGAACGCCGCCCGCGCACGCGAATGCCCGAAGCGCGCATGAAGAGGCATTTGCCGGCTTGGTGCTCGGTCAGCACACCGGTGATGTGGTCATCCACCACGATCACCTCATCCACATGCCCCTGCCATTGCTGCGCGAAGATGCCCACGGCCGCGCTGCCGCAGCCCACGCGCATGCGGGCCTCCGCCACGCCATTGACGATGGGTGCGGCACCCGCCTGAAGGATCAGCTTCGAACCACCCTCGATCTGCACTTCGATCGCCTGCTTGCTCGCCAGCGCCAGCATGGCCGCGCAGGTGACATTGCCTTCGCGCTTGGAACCGCCGGTCAGATGCCGCACCCCGCCGAAGCTGAGCATTTGCGAGCCATATTCGGCAGTGGTGACATGGCCGATCTGCTCGCCCTCATGCAGCACGCGCGCTGCTTCCGGGCCGAGATGGCGGTCGGTATCAATCTTCGCCTTGAGGCCGCAATAGCTGAAGATGCCCTCGGTTACGACCGTGACTGTATCCACGCCTTCGTGGTGGGAACTCACGATGAAAGGGGCGGGTTTGTAGTCGGGATAGGTGGTGCCGGCACCGATGGCGGTGACGAAAATGGGCGGCGCTATGCCGCCATCCCATTTACCATCCAGAAAGGGCACGACTGGGGCGCCGGCCTCGACGGATTGGCTGAGCAACACCAACGGGTCGGTGCGGATCAGCTTGCCATCCTCATTGGCATAGCGATGGCAGGCGCCGGCCCGGCCGGGGCGGATGCGGCAGAGCACCGGGCAGGCATCGCAGCGGACGATGCCATCGGCCTCGGCGGCGCCGAAGATCGAGGTGCGGTCTACCACCGGCCAGTCACTTTCAGCGCTTCGAGAACCCGATGCGGCAGCGCCGGAATGCGATGGCACTCCGCCCCGGTCGCGTCGCGGATCGCCGAGAAAATGGCCGGCGCGGTTGCCACCAGGGCCGGCTCGCCCACGCCCTTCGCGCCATAGGGACCGAGGGGCTCGCGCTCCTCGATCAGGATGGTCTCGATGGGCGGCACGTCGCCAAAGGTCGGGATCAGGTAATCATGCAGGTTTTCGGTGCGGCCAGGGATGTATTCTTCCATCAGCGCAAGCCCGATCCCCTGGGCGATGCCGCCATGGATCTGCCCATCCACCAAGGTGGGGTTGATCGCGCGGCCAACATCATGCGCGGCGACGAATTTCTGCAATTGCACCGTGCCGAGCTTCACATCCACGCTGAGCGCGCAAAGCTGCGCGGCAAAGCCATAGGTGGCGTAAGGAATGCCTTGGCCATTGGCGTCGAGCGGGATGGTCGGCGGGTCAAAGCGGCCAAGGCCCTCGATGGCGGCGGGGGGCCGGAATGCCTCGCCATTCACCGTCAGCGCGCCATCCCAGCCCAGCGCCGCATTGCGCCCGCCCAGGATTTTCACGCGCAAATCTAGCGCCGCTTCCTGCGCCGCGCGGCCACTCACGAAGGTCTGGCGCGAGGCGCTGGTCTTGCCGGCATCGGGCGTGGTGGCCGTGTCGCCATTGACGTGGGTCAGCGCCGCGACGGGCAACCCCAAAGCCTCGGCCACGATCTGCGCCAGCACAGTGGAGGAGCCCTGCCCGATATCCACCGCGCCGTTGAAGAAGGTGATGCGCCCATCCGTGCCAAGCACCAGGCGCATCAGCGAGGGGTTGGACATTCCGGTATTGCCGATGCCGTACCACATGCCCGCCACGCCCACGCCGTGCCGCAGCACGCCGCCCTTGGCATTGCGTGCGGCTGCCTCTGCGCGCAACTCCGCCCAGGCGGGGCGCAGCGCTTCGAAGCAAAGCCGCTGCCCGGCCGAATGCTCCAGGCGCTGGCCGGTTGCAGTCACATCACCCGCCACCAGCGCGTTGCGGATGCGGAATTCCAGACGATCCAGGCCGCATGCATCGGCGAGCCAATCCCACAATGCCTCCTGCGCGATAGCGGCCTGGGGCACGCCAAAGCCGCGAAACGCACCGGAGGGCGGCTGATGCGTGTGCACCGCCCGCGCCCGTGCGCGCACATGCGGCACGCGATACGGCCCGGTGGCGTGAACCGGCACGCGGCCAGCGACGGTCGGTCCCCAGGAGGCATAGGCGCCCGTGTCGTAAATCCCCTCGAAATCCAGCGCGAGCAGTCGGCCCTCCGCATCGCAGCCCGCCCGCGCGGTGATGCGGGCAGGGTGACGCTTGGTGCTGGCGGCCATGCTTTCACTGCGCGACCAGATGGCGCGCACGGGGTGGTTCATCACCCAGGCGGCCACGGCCAGCATGGGCTGGATTCCGGCGTCCAACTTGCCGCCAAAACCGCCGCCACAGGCGGAAGGGATGATGCGCACTGCATCCATGGAAAGACCCAGGACGCCGGCCACTTCCTCGCGATCCATGGCGGGCGCCTGGGTGGAGGAGAACACTTCGATGCTTTCGCCAATTCTTTGCGCGAAGCCGGCTTCCGGCTCGATATAGGCGTGCTCGACGAAGCTCGTCTCCCATGCGCCTTCGACAACATGCCTGGCGGCTGCCAGCGCTGCCGCCGCATCCCCCGTGCGGACCGCGCCTTCCGCCAGGACATTGTCGGGGAATTGGGCGTGCAGTGCTGCGGCTTGCAGCGCCGCACGCGGATCAGTGAGGGCGGGCAGCACCTCCCAGGTGAGGGGCAGCGCGTCCAGGCGCAGCGCCTCGATCGCCGCGCGGCTGCCGACCACCGCCGCGACCGCATCGCCACGATAGAGCGCCAAGCCCTCGGCAAAAACGGGCTGATCCTTGATGTGCGGATAAATGCCGTAGCCATTGCGGCCCGGCACGTCCTTCGCCGTCAGCAGCGCCGTGATGCCCGGATGCGCGGCCAGGAACGCCGCCGCCTCACCGATCACGAAACGCGCATGCGCATGCGGACTGCGAATGGCGCGCAACCAGAGCACATCGGCCGGCGCAAGATCAGCGCCATAGCGCTCCGTCCCGTCCAGCTTGGCCGCGCCATCCACCCGGGGCAGACGCGCGCCGACCGCGCCCGTTTCGGCCAGTGCATCCACCCCACGCACGGCGTCGATGATCCGCCGATAGCCGGTGCAGCGGCACAGCACGCCGCCCAAGCCCTGCTCCACCTCCGCCTCGGTGGGTGTTGGGTTCCGGCGCAACAACTCGATCGCGGCGACCAGCATGCCCGGCGTGCAGATGCCGCATTGCGCCGCGCCATGCGCGTGGAAGCGCGCCATCAGCGCCTGGCCTTCTGCCGTGGCGGCAATGCCCTCGATGGTCTCGATCCGCGCGCCCTCGCATTGGCCGAGCGGCGTGAGGCAGGCGCAGGCCTGCTCACCCTCGACCAGCACCGTGCAGGCGCCGCAATCGCCCGCATCACAGCCGAGCTTGGTGCCGGTCAGCCCCAGCGCATCGCGCAACGCATCGGCGAGGCGCGTGTTGCCCGCGAGTGGCAGGTCACGCGCCACGCCATTCACCACCAGCGCGATCATGCCGCGAGGCTCCGCGCGCGGGCGACCAGTTCTGCGGCGGCGGCGTGGCGAGAGGCGGCGGTGCCGCGCACATCATCCAACGGCGACAAGGCCGATCCATCCCACAGCCGCGCCACTTCCGAGCAGGAACCCACCGCCACGCGCCCCTCAGCATCCGCCGCGACCATGACAATGGAAATCACCAGATGCGACCTTGCGCCGAGCTTGAGGAACACCGAACGGCAGGCGGCACGCTCAACCGGCACATGCAGCGCCACCAGAAGCTCATCCGCCGCGCGGGCCGTGCGGCGATTGCCCTGGATGAACTCCGCGAGCTTGAGGCGGCGGCTGCCGCGCAGGCTGACCAACT
>JBBRVI010000109.1:0-11155 GCA_038247025.1 Acetobacterales bacterium | reverse complement strand
TATGGTCGGCTCGCGTGATCGTCAGTGCCTCGCTCATCCGACGCCTCCCTCGCGCAGACCAGCGCAGCATCATCGAATCAGAAACTCGAGCAATTGGGAATCCTCACACGAGTCAACGTCCGCGCGGATTGGTATTACTCTGGTTCGCATCCCATTTGCCCAGAGATCCGGACTTTAAAAGCAAAACCTTTGGTACGCTTTTCAGGAGGCTAAAATGTTTAGTCCCGGCATTTGATGGATCGGGTCAAGGTTGAATCGTTGAGGCTCGGTTGTCCAGGTTTTGCAGATGGCCTCAGAGGGCGTGAGGCCTTTGAGGGTCTTTAATCGGCGGCCGAAATTAAACGCGTTGACGAAGTCGGCGAGGTGACCGCGGAACTGGTCATGCGTCTCGTAGTGGAAGCGTTTGACGGTTGCGTCCTTGATGGTGCGGTTCATGCGCTGGCCTGGCCGTTGGTCCAAGGATGGCGCGGCTTGATCAGCCGATGTTCGATGTGGTTTTGGGCGCAGGCATATTCGAAGGCGTGCGCGGGAAACATCTCGCCACCATCCATCGCGCGGCGAATGTCTGGGGCCGCCGAGCCGATGTTTCCAGGCGAGGTGAAATGCGTGCCGTTGTCGGTCAGGATGGTATGGATCCTGTAGGGGACGGCTCTGATGAGGGCGCGAAGGAAATCCCCCCCGACCCGCCTGGTGGCTTTCTCATGCAGTTCGACAAAGGCGAACTTGGTGGTCAGGTCGATGGCGACCAGCAGGTAGAGCTTGCCCTGCGCGGTGTGGACCTCGGCGATGTCGATGTGGAAGTAGCCGAGCGGATAGGCCTTGAACTTGCGTCTGGTTGGCGTAGTTCCTTCGACATCGGGCAGGCGGGAGATGCCGTGTCATTGGAGGCAGCGGTGCAGGGATGAGCGGGTCAGCTGCGGGATGGTGGCTTGCAGGGCATACAAGCAGTCGTCGAGCGGCAGGAGGGTATGGCGCCGGAAGGCAACGATGATCGCCTCCTCGTCCACGGAGAGCACAGTGGATTTTGCTTCCCGGGGGCCGGTTGGAAGGTCGTCCGTGGAACCGCGGTGTCGCCATTTGGCGACGGTTTTCTGATTGATGCCGTAGCGGGTCGCCAGGGCCCTTAGGCTCTCTTGACTATGCTGTATCGCTCGACGAATTGCCGCTGTCGTTGTGGCGCTGCCGTGCAGAACTTGTGCCATGGCGCGTCCTTCCATTCGATGGAGAATTCTGCATCATCAAAGCCCGGGACCAAACATCTAGTCGTCGCGGGGCTACAACGGAGGATGGGGCAGTAGTTTGATCGTGGCGGAACAGGGGGCGCCGCATTCGCGACGGCGGGAGGCTGATCGAGGGTGAGACTCTGCAGTGCATTGGAAACGCGCGCCACATCAGCATCGGTCAGCGAAGCGGTCGTCCGCGTCAACGCGTATAGTTTTGACTGCCGATTGAAAAGTCTCGAAGGCCTCACGCCCTATGATGCCATCTGCAACACCTGGACAATCGAGCCTCAACGATTCAACCTTGACCCCGTCCATCAAATGCTGGGCTAAAAATCTAATGTCATGATACGGCTTCCCAGGAGATTAGAAATGCCCGAATTTGACCTTGTGATCCGTAATGGTACTGTCGCCACCGCCAGCGATGTCTTCGTTAGCGATGTTGGCGTCCGCGACGGCGTTGTCGTGGCGCTAGGGCGATGCCTGGGCGCCGGCGCTCGCGAGATCGACGCCACGGGCAAACTGGTTCTGCCTGGCGGCGTGGACAGCCATACCCATATCGACGAACCACGTGGCGGGCCGACACTCAATGCCGATAGCTTCGCCACCGGTAGCGCATCGGCCGCAGTGGGTGGCACGACAACGGTTATCGGCTTTGCCCGACAGGGGCACGGCGGCTCGATCGTGCAAAGCGTGGCCGAGCATCTGGCGCGGGCTGCGAAAAGCCGTATCGATTACAGCTTCCACATGATCCTCACGGATCCGCGACCGGAAATTCTGACCGAGGAACTGCCCAGGTTGGTCGCCGAGGGGCACCGCAGCTTCAAGATCTTCCTAACGTATGAGGGTGCGCGCATCACCGACACGCAAGCGCTGGATGTGATGGCAACGGCACGGAAATTGGGCGCGTTGGTTTGTATTCATGCCGAGCATCACGAACTGATCGCCTTTTACACGAAGGCCTTGCTGGCGGCCGGGCTGACACTGCCCAAGCATCACGCCTGGGCCAAGCCGATGGTGGTGGAGCGCGAATGCGTCCATCGCGTCTGCGCCATGGCCGAAGCGCTGGATGTGCCCATCCAGGTCTTTCATGTCAGCGGTGGCGAAAGTGCGGAGGAAATCGAGCGGGCGCAAAAGCGCGGCCTCAAGGTCTGGGGTGAGACCTGCACACAATATCTGGTGTTCACCGCCGATGACCTGGATCGCCCAGATTTCGAGGGCGCAAAATACCTATGCAGCCCCGCGCCTCGCAGCAAGTCGGACCAAGCTGCGCTGTGGCAGATGATCCGCCGTGGTGTGATCCAGAACGTGACGTCTGACCACTCGCCGACGCGCTTCGACGGGCCGGATGGCAAGACGGTGTTTGGGCGGGACGCGCCCTTCACGGTGGTGCCCAATGGCGTTCCTGGCCTGGCGGTGCGCATGCCTGTCCTATTCAGCGAAGGTGTGGTGAAGGGGCGGATCGACCTCTCGACTTTTGTCTCACTGACGTCGACCCATGCGGCGAAGCTCTTTGGCCTGCATCCACGCAAGGGCACGATCGCCGTGGGGTCCGATGCGGATATCGTGATCTGGGATCCGGAGCGGAAGGTCACGATCACTCAAAAGCTGGTGCAGGACGGCAATGACCACACTCCCTATGAAGGCATGGAGGTGACGGGCTGGCCAGATACGGTGCTCGTGCGGGGCGTTGAAGTAGTGCAGGACGGCGTCGTCGTCGGCGCCGAGGGGCATGGCGAATTCCTGCCGCGCGGGCACTATGAGATGATCAAGCCGCGCGGTGTCTTCGCAGGGGTATTCAACCCGGTCGATCAAGTGGCGCTGTAGCCGGCCTAAATCGAGGCCATACGACGCAGCCCGACCAGCCGGTCACAGAGAACCAGCACCAGGATAGTTAGCACGATCAGGCAGGTGCTAACCGCGGCCAGGGTCGGGTCTGGGCTGATCTCCAGGTAGTTGAGCAACTGGATCGGCAGCGTTTTGGTGCGCACGTCCACGAGGAAGATCGAGACGGGATAATTGTCGAAGCTGGCGATGAAGGCGAAGAGCGCGCCGGAGATAAACCCGGGCAGAATGTTCGGCACCAACACTCGCCAGAGTGCGGCGGGGTAGGAGCATCCAAGCGTGCGCGCCGCATCCACCATGGCAAAGTCAAACAACGTCAGGCTGCTTAACACCGTGCGCATGACGAAGGGCATGGTAACCACCACATGGGCGATCAGCAGCGATGTCCAAGCATCGCGCAGCCCAACCTCACGCAGCGCCTGGAGCATGGCGATACCGAAAACGAGCCCTGGTAGCATGAGCGGCGAGACCATGAAGGTGGTGATCGCCGCCGCCCCAGGCACCGCGCCGCGCACCAGGGCAATGGCGCAGAGTGTACCCAGCAGGAGCGAAATGAGTGTGGCCAATGCCGCGATCTGCGCCGAGAGTCCGAGCGCCGAAAGTAACCCGTCGACATTACGGATGCGTTGATACCATTGCAGAGAAAACCCTTCCGGCGGGAACCGGAAGACGCTGCTTTCAGTGAAGGAAACCGGGATCACCACCAGGATGGGCAGCAACAGGAAAACTATGGTGAGGATCAGCGCCGTCCAAGCGAAGTTGATTCCCAAGCGTCGCATCAGCGCCCCCCTACCCGGCGTTGAAGTAGCGATGCGCCCACCACGATGAAGGCCGCCACCGCCAGCATCACCGCAGCCATTGCGGCGCCAAGTTGCCAGTCGCGAAGGTTGAGGAAGGCCTTGGCCATGACCATGGACATGGTCATGTAACGGTCTCCCATCAGCAGCGAAGGCGTGACATAGGCGGCGACAGCCAGCGAGAAGACCAGCGATGAACCGGCGATAATGCCCGGCAGCGAAAGCGGCAATGTCACGCGCGTGAAGCTGTACCAAGGTGAGGCGCCGAGTGTCGCGGCTGCATCGGGAAGCCGGGCATCCATCATCCGCACCACGGAATAGATCGGTAGCACCATGAAGGGCAGGAAGACGTTGATCATCCCCGCATAGAGCGCGCCCTCTGTAAATATCATACGCACCGGCCGCTCGATGAGGCCCAGGTTGAGCATCAGCCAGTTCAGGATCCCGTCCCGCCTGAGAATGATGCCCCAGCCGAAGCTCTTCACGATGATGGAGACAGTGAGCGGCAGGAATATCAGCGCGAAGAGTACAACCTGCCAGTAGCCCTTCGCACGGGCCAGGGCGAAGGCCGCCGGATAGCCCAGGACAAAGGCCCCAAACGTGGTGATCAGGCCGAGCTGCAGTGAGGCGAGGATCACGCCGCGGTAGTATTCATCGCCCAGCACACGCCAGTAACCGTTGAGCGTGAAGCCGTCGGGTCCGCGGATGGAAGACCAGAGCAGGAGCATCAGCGGCGCAAGGAAGGCCAAGCCCAGAAAGGCAACACCGGGCAGCGCCAGCAGCCCAAGCGGATCGCGACGCGTGCTCATGCGGCGGGGTAAAGCATGGTATCGGCCACGGCAAAGCCGAGCGTGACTGAGCTTCCGGGCCCCACGCCATCCGGCAGGCGGGGCAACTCGGCGATGCCGCGATCGCCCTCATCGGCCAAGGCGAGATGCAGCTGTGTGCGCGAACCGAGGAAGGAAATTTCGCTGACGCGCGCGGCGATGCGGTTGACGCCCGGCGCATCGGCCGGCGCCAGGCTCACGGCCTCCGGCCGCGCGGCAATGACCACGGGCGAACCGGCGGCAAAGCTGCCCGGAGCGCGGACCACGCCCAGTGCCGTCTGCACAACCACCACCCCATCCTCCATCCCCAGCACCCGGCCGGAGAGGCGGGTGGACTGGCCGACGAAATCCAGCGCGTAAAGCGTGGCCGGGCGCTGGTAGAGCGTGGCCGGATCGGCCAGTTGCTCGATGCGGCCGGCATTCATCACCGCGATGCGGTCGGAGACGACCAGCGCCTCCTCCTGATCGTGAGTGACGAAGATGGCGGTGATGCCGACCTCGCGCAGCAGGTGCTTGAGTTCCACCTGCATGGTCTCACGCAGCTTTCTGTCGAGCGCGCTGAAAGGTTCATCGAGCAGCAGCAGGGAGGGCCGCACCACCAGTGCACGTGCCACCGCGACGCGCTGCTGTTGACCCCCGGAGAGGGCCGTGACCGGCTTGTTTGCATGTTCACTCATCCGCACCAGCGCTAGCGCCTCGGCGACGCGCGGCGCTGCTGCAGCCTTGGAGGTGCCCTGCGCGCGAAGGCCAAAGGCGATGTTTGCGGCCACCGTGAGATGCGGAAAGAGCGCGTAGTTCTGAAAGACCACGCCCACATTGCGCATGTGCGCGGGCAGTCTGGTGATTTCGGCACCACCAACGCGGATGGTCCCGGCATCAGGCAGCAAAAGCCCCGCGACGCAGCGCAGCAGAGTCGTCTTGCCGCAACCGGATGGGCCGAGGAGTGAGACGAATTCCCCCTTCGCCACACTGATGGACAGCGCCTCCAACACCACAGCCGCGCCGAAACGCTTGGATATGCCCTCGATGGCGAGGTGGCCACCCGCCGGCGGATGCATCATCGCGCGCTGATTTCCCGCTCGAAGCGCTCGATCCAGCGGTTGCGGTTGTCGGCGAAGTATTCCCAGTCCAGGACCACCAGATCCGGTAGGTTAAGGCCAGCGGGCGCGACTGCCTTCGTGTTTGTGGGCTTGGAGAAGAAGGTACCGGCGATCAGCGCCTGGGTCTCGGGGTCGAGCAGCTCGTTGATGAACCTTTCGCCCAGCGCTTGGTTAGGGCCGCCCTTCACCAGCGCCACACCAGCGGGCATGGCCACCGTGCCCTCACGCGGATAGGCCAAGTCCACAGGCGCGCGCTGGCTCTTGCGAAAGAGCGTGGTACGACTATCGGGCGAGAGGTAAAGGTCGACCTCGCCGCTTTCATGCAGTTGCTGCGCCTGCGGCGGATTAGTGGTGATTTGCAGGATGTTGGGCCGCAGCTCACGCAACTTGCCGAAGCCTTCATCGGCCAGGCGCAAGCATTCAGCCAGAGGCCGGCCAGTGGCAAGCTGAGTCGCGGCCAACAGCGGCACCACGGCCTGTGTGATCCGCATGGAGATGAGGATGACTTTGTCACGATACTTGCGGTCCCAGACCTCGGCATAGCTGGTAGGCGCTGTGCGGACGTTCTGGGTCTGGTAGGAGATTGATGCGGCAGGAAAGCACCAGTTCACCCACATGGAATCCCGCGGTTTCGCTTCGGCCAGCACATCGGTGAGATTGGGAATGCTCTTGCCGCGCAGTGGCTCCAGCAGGCCGTCGCGCTCCCCCAGGATCAGGACGGGGTCATCCATCATCGTCACCGTCATGGTGGGGCGTGCGCGGTTGCTGCGGATCTTTTCGAGGTTGATGAGGCTATTCGTTCCCTCGAAAAGAATCTTGAACCCATGTTTGCGTTCGATGCGCGGAAACAGGATGTCGGTCAGCCCCGGCGAGGCGGGGCCGCCCACAAAAATTTCGGGCGTCTGCGCGCGCAGCAAGGCAGGTGTGGCTAAAAATGATGCACCGACGGATGCACCGGCGAGGATGGTACGGCGAGAGGGACGGCTGATCATGGGCGTGGCTCCAATTCCGCGGCTATTCGACGAAATCAAACAGCAATTTCTATGCCAACAAAAAATGAACCGTCGATCACCCGACATGAATGCCCCGCTTGGATCGGGATCAAGAGAATTAGCAAGGAGCCAAGCAGGGCACTGACAAAGATGGGCATCGTCTTGTCCATACTCGACTCCCAGCCGAAGCTGAATCCCTGCGCACCTGACATGCGCGAAGAAGACGTGCTGGCCAACCCGGTCATCAGCAAGCACTCAACAACCGCCGCCAGTTCTTCTGTGCTGAGTGGGAGGCCAAGCAGCATGTGTGGGCCATAGCCTGACCGGGCATTGACCCGCCAGGTGGCGTTCTATCAAGTCCGGCTTGACCCGCCGACCGCAACCAGCCAAGCTTTATTTAGAGAAAACGAAGCACACATCAAATTCCATCGGGCTCTGCCCGATCAGGGAGGAAATGCGATGCGTTATGTAACCGCCATGCTGGCCATGATGGCCATGTTAAGCGCTCCTCAAGCCCACGCGCAGGATCGTGCACTCCTCCAACTCGATTGGATTCCGACCGGCGAGCACGCGGCCTATTTCGGCGGTGTCCAGCAGGGAATCTGGCGCGAGTTGGGCATCGATCTCTCGCTGACACGTGGCTTCGGCTCGGGCGATACCATTACCAAGATTGCGGCCGGCGCGGCACAGTTCGGTGTCGCGGACATCGGCGCGCTAATGGTGGCCCGCGCGCGGCAGAATGTGCCGGTCACTGCGATCATGCAGATTTACACCCATTCGCCTCATTCCATGTTCGTGCTGCGAAGCAGCGGCATCACCAGCCTGCGCGAACTTGAAGGCCGGCGCATTTCCATCACGCCCGGCAACAGCCACCGGCTATACTTCCCGGAGGTGGCACGCCGCGCCGGCGCCAATCCCGACAGCATCACCTGGGTGAACATGGATGGCTCGGCCATGGCGGCGATGCTCATATCGCGCCGCGTTGATGCGGCGCCCTTCTTCGCCATCCATCACTACTACCAGAACAAGGCAGCCCAGCGCGCTGGGCAGGAAATCGTAGTGCTGCCCTTCGTGGAGACGGGCTTTGCAATCTACTCTACCTCACTCGTGGCGCCGAATAACCTGATTGCCCAGAATCCTGACCTGGTGCGCCGCTTCGTGCTCGGTGCACAGCGCAGCTTCGAATGGGCACGCGACAACCCGCTGGCTGCCTGTCGCCATCACGTCGCGCGCAATCCGGAAGTGGTGCTGGATGACTGCCAGGGCAGCCTGAGCGCCACACTGACCTACGTGTTCAGCGACCACCAGCGCGCCACTGGCTTTGGCCGCTGGGAGGCGGAGCGTCTCGGCTTCACGTGGCGCAACGTCGCCGAAAGCCAGCAGATCGACCCCGCCTCCATCCAGCCCGCCAGCTTCGTCACGACGACCTTCCTGCCGTGATCCTGCTCTCCGGGGTGGGCAAGACCTTCCGCGGTCGCGATGGCAGCAATGTGAAGGCACTGACCGACATCACCTTGCGCGTGGCTGCTGGAGAGTTCGTGGCGATCGTGGGCGCGTCGGGCTGCGGCAAATCCACGCTGCTCCGGCTGGTCGCAGGTCTCGTGCCAGTGACGCTCGGGCGGGTCGAAGTGGGCGGCACGCTGGTGACCGAACCGCGCGCCGATACCGCAATGGTATTCCAGGCACCGACGCTTTTGCCCTGGGCGGATGTGCTGCGCAACGTGACCTTCCCGCTGCGCTTGATGGGCAAGGCCACGCGCAGCACCGAGGATGAAGCGCGCGTTCTGCTCAACAAGGCCGGGCTTTCGGGCTTCGAGACGAGGCTGCCGCGTGAGCTTTCAGGTGGCATGCAGCAGCGCGTCGCGATCTGCCGCGCGCTGCTCCAGCAGCCGCGCGTGCTGCTGATGGACGAGCCTTTCGGCGCGCTCGATGCGCTGACGCGCGAGGAGATGTCGCTCGAACTGCTGCGCATCTGGGCCGAGACGGGGGCTGCTGTCGTCTTCGTCACCCATTCCATCAGCGAGGCCGTGCTGCTCGCGGATCGCGTGGTGGTGATGAGCCCCCGGCCAGGCCGCATCGCCGACATCGTTGCGGTCGAACTACCTCGCCCGCGTGACTTCGCGCAGGAAAGCGAGCCCGCCTTCCACGCCGCGGTCCAACGCATCCGAGCGCGGATCTATGCGAAGGGAGATGCGCATGTCGCGTAGCAGCCTGACGGGCCTACTCGCGGTGGTCCTGGTCTTCGCGCTGTGGGAGGGCTGCGTGCGCGGGTTCGGCATCCGCGAATTTCTGCTGCCGGCACCCAGCGTGATCGCGATCGAGGCCTGGTCCATCTGGCCAACCCTGCTGAGGCACACGCTCAGCACGCTCACGACTGTGCTGCTGGGCTTTGCCGCGGCGGTGCTGATCTCGCTGCCGCTGGCCATGTTGATCGCCGCCTCGCCGCTGATCTCGGCCGCGATCTATCCGCTGCTCGTCATCACCCAATCCATTCCCAAGGTGGCGCTGGCGCCGATCCTCGTCGTGGCGCTCGGCGCGAATGAATTGCCGCGCGTGATCGTGACCTTCCTTGTCGCCTTCTTCCCACTGGTGGTGGCGAGCGTAGCTGGGCTGCTGGCCGCACCGCCCGAGCTGATCGAGCTCGGCCGCGCCTGCCGCGCGGGGCGCGTGCAGCAAATGCTGCGCATCCGGCTGCCCTATGCGGTGCCCTTCGTCTTCGGCGGGTTGAAGGTAGCAGCAGCACTCTCCGTTGTCGGCGCCGTGGTCGCGGAATTCGTCGGCGCCGATGCGGGGCTGGGATATCTCATCCAGACATCCATGGCCTTCTTCCGCACGCCGCTTGCCTTCGCCGCCGTGGTCGTGCTGGCGATGATGGGCATGGCGCTTTTCGTCCTGGTGGGCTTGGCGGAGCGCGTGCTCTTTCCCTGGTCCACCTCCAGCAACGCCGCCATTCCTGCGGCCTGAGGAGCATCCATGGCCACCACGAAGCTCGGCGTCACGCTCATTCGCAATGCACGCCTTGCCGATGCCGCGATTCGTCGCGCGGAAGCGACCGACGTGCTGATCCAGGATGGCGTGATCCGCGAGGTGGGGTTAGGCCTTACAGCGCCAGAAGGTGCGACCATCTTCGAGGCGACAGGACTGATCATCCATCCAGGACTGATCAATGCACACACTCATGGCCATGGCGGGCTCAGCCGGGGTCAGGGCGACAAATGGACGCTCGAACTCCTGCTTGCTGCCGGTCCCTGGATTTCCGGCGGCCGCACCCTGGCCGACAAGAAGACCAGCACACTCATCTGTGCCGCTGAGATGGTCGCGAAGGGATGCACCGCCGCTTATGACCTCACCTATGAATTCCCGCTTCCGACGCGCGAGGGCATGGACGCCGTCGCCGAAGCCTATGCTGAGGTCGGCATGCGCGCCGTCATCGCACCCATGGTTGCTGATCGCACCATGTACGAGGCGATACCCGGACTGATGGACGCGCTCCCACCTGGGCTGCAGAAGGATGTTGAGCAGCTTCGTCTGCGCCCATCTGAGGAAACGTTGGCCGCCATTGAGGGCATCCTGCGCAATTGGCGCTGGGATGGCGCCGATATCCGTACGGCCGTAGCGCCGACCATCCCGCACCATTGCTCGCAGGCGTTCTTGTGCGGTTGCCGCAAACTCGCGACCGATCACGGTGTTGCGCTGCACAGCCATGTTGGCGAGAGCAAGGTACAGGCGATTACTGGCATGAGGACGTATGGGCGGACGTTGCTCGCACACATGGATTCGCTGGGCCTTGTGGATGAGAACTTCACCGCCGCGCACGCGATTTGGCTGGATGATGACGACCTGAAGATCCTGCGCGACCGTGGCGCCTCCATGGCGCATAATCCGGGCTCCAATATGCGTCTCGGCAACGGGCTGTTCCGGCTGCGCCGGGCGCTCGATCTTGGCGTGAATGTCGGCCTCGGCACCGATGGCGTGAATTGCTCCGACAACGGCAACATGTACGAGGTGATGCGTTACGCCTCGATGGTGAGCAAAGTGCAGTCACCCGATCCGCGCCACTGGGCGAGCGTCGAGGAAATCTACAAAGCCGGCACGCAAGGATCCGCTCGCGCGCTCGGCTTTACGGACATGGGCGCCATCGCGCCGGGCATGAAGGCCGATATTGTCTTTCTAGCAGCCTGTCGGACTTAACGCGCAGCCTCCGCCAGAGGTAGAGTCTGTGGCCGCTGATTGCCCCCCCCTCCCTCGGATCCTGCCTCGATGAGCAACTTCCGCCCGGTCGACCGTGACACTGGCTTCCTGATGCCACCATCGGTGGACGAATGGCTGCCGGAGAAGCACCTGGCGCGCTTCGTGGTGGATGTGATCGGGGGT
>JBBRVI010000108.1:0-11171 GCA_038247025.1 Acetobacterales bacterium | reverse complement strand
TCCTGGTAGCGATTATCCTCGAACCACTCGCGCGCAATATCGCTCGACTTCTGGCCGACGGTGACCACCTGAAGCCCGATCACATCGCGCTCCGAATCGTCAATGTCGCGCACGAAATCTGCGATGCAGTCACCATCTTCCTTGGGCTGGCGTGGCATGTTGAAGCGCGCAACTTCCGTCTTGCCGTCCTGCTCGAACAGGATCAGGTCGTTGCCCTGGCCTGCACATTTCCAATAGCCATAGATCGCCTGAGGCTTGAGGATCTTTTGATCGTCGGCCAGCGTCAGCATGCGCTTGAGCACTGGGCGCAGCTCCTGCTTGGCCCAGCCCAGGAAATCCTCCAGCGAGCGGCCAGCTTTGCGGAAGCCCCACTGGAATTGATACAGGCTGCGTTCATTGATGAAGGGGATCAGCGCCTTGGGGTCGGCTTCCATCACCTTGGCTCCCCAGAACGGCGGCGCGGGCACCGGCAGATTCGCCGTCTCACGCCGCCGGCGCAGCTGGGCATAGGCGAGATCCACGGGGGCAAAGCCGCGTGGATCGGCAGTGCCCAGCACGCGCTTCTCGTTCTTCGACTTGCCGACGCGCTTGGATTGGACCGTGCCGAGGTAGCCCTCGAAATCATTGCCCATCACCTTTTCCATCAGGAGCAGGCCATCGAAGGCATCTCGGGCGTACACCACCTTGCCACAGGCATAGGCCTGCACGCAGTCATCTTCCACATAGTTGCGCGTCAGTGCCGCGCCCCCCAGCATTACGGGAATGTCGATGCCCTGGCGGCTCATCTCCTCCAGATTCTCGCGCATCACCACGGTGGATTTCACCAGCAGGCCGGACATGCCGATGGCATGTGCATTGTGCTTGCGCGCCGCGGCCACGATGTCGATCAGCGGCACCTTGATGCCGAGATTCACGACCTTGTAGCCGTTGTTGGTCAGGATGATGTCCACGAGGTTCTTGCCAATGTCGTGCACATCGCCGCGCACCGTGCCCAGCACGATGATGCCCTTCTCCTGGCCTTCCACGCGCTCCATCAGCGGTTCGAGGTATGCGACGGCAGACTTCATCGTCTCGGCACTTTGCAGCACGAAGGGCAGCTGCATCTTGCCGGCGCCGAACAACTCGCCCACCACCTTCATGCCGTCCAGCAGCACATCGTTGATGATGGCGAGCGGCGTCATCCCCTCGGCCATGGCGGCGGCGAGTTCATCGTCCAGGCCCTTGCGGTCGCCATCCACAATGCGGTCCTTCAGGCGGCCCTGTACCGTCGCGGCCTTGACCTTCGCCACATTATCCGCCGCCTTGCGGCCGGAAAACATCTCCAGCAGCTTCTGCAACGGATCATAGCCTTCCTCGCGGCGGTCATAGATGAGGTCCTCCATGACCTTCACCTCCTCCGCCGGGATCTTGTGCAATGGCTTGATCTTGGAGACGTGGACAATGGCGCCCGTCATCCCCGCCTTCACCGCGAGATCCAGGAACACGCTGTTCAGCACGTGCCGCGCGGCCGGGTTGAGCCCGAAGGAGATGTTGGACAGCCCCAGCATGATCTGGATATCGGGAAACTTCTCCCGGATCATGCGAATTCCATCCAGTGTCCACATGCCGAGCTTGCGGTCATCCTCGCTGCCGGTGGCGATGGTGAAGGTCAGCGGATCAATCATCAGGTCAGACTGCGGCAGGCCATACTTGTCGCAGGCGAATTCCACCAGGCGGGTTGCGATGCGCAGCTTGTCCTCGGCAGTCTTGGCCATGCCCACTTCATCAATGGTCAGTGCGATGACCGCCGCGCCGAATTTCTTGGCGAGCTTCAGGCGGTCATGCGCGGCATCCTCACCTTCCTCGAAGTTGATCGAGTTGATGATGGGTTTGCCGCCATGCAGCTTGAGCGAGGCCTCGATGACATTGGTCTCGGTGCTGTCGATCACCAGCGGGCTGTTCACGCTGGAAGTGAAGCGGGTGATCACCTCGCCCATCTCAAACAACTCGTTGCGGCCCACGAAGGCGGTGCAGATATCAAGGCTGTTGGAGCCTTCGGCCACCTGCTCACGCCCGATGGCCAGGCACCCGTCCCAGTCATTGGCTTCCTGCACGGCACGCCAGGCCTTGGAGCCATTGGCGTTGCAGCGCTCACCGATGGAGAAATAGGAGTTCTCCTGGCGCAGCGAGGTCGCGGAATACAGCGAAGCGACGGAAGGCACCCAATGGAATTTGCGCGCGATGGGCCGGGGGCGGTGCTTCTCGCCACCCAGCCGGCGCAGCATCGCATCCTGGGCCGCGATATGCGGCGTGGAGGTGCCGCAGCAGCCGCCGATCAGGTTGAAGCCGTCCTCGACCACGAAGCGCTCCATCCAGACGGCCATCTCCTCGGCGCCGAGGGGGTAATGCGTCTTGCCGTCCACCAGCTCGGGCAGGCCGGCATTGGGCTGCACGCTGAGCAGGCCGGGCCAGTTCTGCGAAAGCCAGCGCAGATGCTCGGCCATCTCCTGCGGGCCGCTCGCGCAATTCAGACCGATCAGCGGCACGTCCAGCGAATGGATCACGGCCGCGGCGGCGGCGATGTCGGGGCCAACCAGCAGCGTGCCCGTCGTCTCCACCGTCACCTGCACAAAGATGGGAATGTCGCTGTTGGTCTGGGCCTTGGCTATCTTTGCCGCGTTCACGGCGGCCTTGATGTAAAGCGTGTCCTGGTTGGTCTCGGTCAGGATCGCATCCGCGCCACCGGCGATGAGACCCAGGCATTGCGTGACCAGTGAGGCTTCCAGCGCATCATAGGTGATGTGCCCCAGGCTGGGCAGCTTGGTGCCGGGGCCGATGTCGCCCACCACCCAGCGATGCCGCCCGTCAGCGAAGCTTTCCGCCGCCTCACGCGCCAGTTCCACGCCGAGCTTGTTGATCTCGAAGGCGCGCGAGCCAAGCTCGAATTCCTCCAGCGTGATTGGGCTGCCGCCGAAGGTGTTGGTCAGCACCATGTCGGCGCCGGCCTCGTAATAACCGCGATGGATTTCGCGAATGAGTTCCGGGCGCGAGAGGGTCAGCACCTCGGTGCAGTTCTCCTTGTCCCAGAAATCCTTGATGATATCGAGCGTCAGCGCCTGGACGCGGCTGCCCATGCCGCCATCGCAGAGCAGCACGCGGTCGCGAAGGGCATCAAGGAGGTGCGGGCGAGAGGCCATGTGTCGGGGTTCTTCCTGACTTATGCGTGAACAAGGGCGTCGGTGGTGAGCTTTTCAGCCCGCCAGACGCGAACGGGAAGCTTGCCGGGAATTTCCTGCGTGGCGGCAAGGGCGCAGCCCGCTTCGCCGAGCCAGCCCGCAAGGGCGGCGTCGTCAAAGCCAGGCCAGCGATGGGCGAAACGGTTCAACACCTCGCCCTGGTCATGGGGCGCGAGGTCCGCCACCAGCAGAACCCCGCCAGGGCGCAGCACGCGCGCGGCCTCGGCCAGGGCGGCGGCGGGGTCTTCGGCATAGTGCAGCACCATCTGCAAGGTTACCGCATCAAAGCTGTGATTGGCCAAAGGCAGACGATACATGTCGGCTTGGCGGACCGTGCAGCGATCGGCCAAGCCGCGTTCCGAGAGGCGGGCGCGGGCCAGCGCCAGCATCTCGCGGCTGGCATCCACACCGAGCGCTCGGGCCGTGCGCGGGGCGAACAGCTCCAGGAGGCGGCCCGTCCCGGTCCCGATATCCAGCAATGCGCCAATCCGCTTGGGCAAGGCCTTGAGCAGCCCGGCCTCAATGGCGCGCGAATCAAGGTCGAGCGCGCGCATCTCGTCCCAATCCATCCCGTCGCGCTGGAATACGCCCGATGCAGCACGGGCGCGTTCGGCGGCGATCCGGGCCGCCTGGCGACGGTCGGATTGCAGCACCGGTTCCTCCTCCGGCAGGCGGGCGAGGATGATACGAACCAAATCCGCATGGGCGGGGACCTGGAAATACGCGTTGGATCCTTCGGGGATGCGCTCCAGCAGTCCCGCCTCGGTCAATAGTTTAAGATGGCGGGAGAGCCGGGGCTGGGACTGGCCCAAAACAGTGCACATCTCGGTGACGCAAAATGCGCCTCGCACACAGAGAGCAAGCAGCCTGAGCCTCGTCGGCTCAGCTGCGGCCCGAAGTTGAGAGAGAAGATCGTCCATACGCTTGCAAATGGCATAAAGATATCCTTATGTCTAGCCTATGTCCTGGTCATTAGACGCCCGAATCCCCGTCTCGTTCCTCTCCGATCAGGCCGCCCTGGCCGGGGCGCTGCCCGCAGGCAAGCCGGCCGCCATTGTCAGCCTGGCCCCGCCTGGCCCGAAGCCCGAAGGGGCAGTTGCGGCCGTCTGCTTCGAGGCGGGGGTGACGGCGCACCCAGTGGCCTGCGCGTGCTGCCAGGGGGCCCGCAGCCCGGCCGCTCAAGCGCTGGATGGGTTGTTCCAGGCTCGCGCGCGCGGCGCCTTGCCCTGGTTTGACCGCGTTTTGGTGCTGGAGGAAGCAGGCGATGAGATTCGAGCGGCGCTGCGGGATGATCCCCTGGCCGCCGCGCGTTTCAGGATAGTCCAATCAGGCTGAATGGGCCGAAGTTTCCAGGATGCCTGAGGTCAGCGCGGGCCCCGGCGGCGGTTCAACGCCACCTCTTCCTCATTCAGCAGAAAGCCGACAAGCATGCGGTAGTCCTGGATACGGCGCTCGCCGCCCACCGGGAAGTTGACCTGTACGGGCTGCGAGGTCAGGTTGGCGCGGGTGGTGTTTGCCGCGAATTGCCCATTCATCGTGAAGCTCTGGCGGGAGAGCACCTGGTCCGTCTGCGCATCCAGCAGCGCGATGAACCAGGGAACCTGAAAGCCCCGGCCGACCGCCGCAGGCCCGCGATCCACCGAGAAGCGGAGCGCCACGGTGGAATCGATGCTCCGGTCGCCACGGCCGCGACGGCAGGTGCCGTCGATTGCCTGGACGCGGGCATCGAGCACCATGGAGGACAGGTCAGGGGGCGCACCGGGCGTGAAGCGCGTGAGGTCGGTCACATCGGCAGGCAGAACCAGTGTGGGGCATGGAACCAGAAGGTCCTCCATGCGTTGCGGGCCGCAACCCGCCAACGCCAGCACGGCAACAACACCCAGACCCCGACCCAGACCCATCATCGCCGCACTCCCCAGGAGGGTGCGTCTGGCACCGATCTCCGCAAAGGGATAGTCTGTCTACCTCGCAACCTCGCGCTGGGAACTCGCATCGCATGGCCGCCAAGCCTTCACTCCACGTCATCCTTGCCGGCCCTCGCGGCTTCTGCGCTGGGGTGGACCGCGCGATCAAGATCGTCGAGGAGGCGCTGAAGCGCCACGGCGCGCCGGTCTATGTGCGCCACGAGATCGTCCATAACCGATTCGTGGTCGAGGCGCTGGAACGCCAGGGCGCCATCTTTGTCGAGGAGCTGGACGAAATTCCCGATGACGGCCAGCCCGTCGTCTTCTCCGCCCATGGCGTGCCCAAATCCATCCCCGCCGAGGCCGAACGGCGGGCGATGTTCTTTCTGGATGCCACCTGCCCGCTGGTCAGCAAGGTGCACCGGGAGGCCGAGCACCACTTCTCCCGCAAGCGCCACCTCTTTCTCATCGGCCATGCCGGCCACCCCGAGGTGATCGGCACCATGGGCCAGTTGCCCCCCGGAACCGTGACGCTGGTGGAGGACGAAGCCCAGGCACGCACTGTGGAATCGCCCGACGGCGCGCCCTTGGCCTTCATCACCCAGACCACGCTTTCGGTGGATGACACGGCCGAGATCGTGAGGATTCTCCAGGGGCGCTTCCCCGACATCTCAGCGCCAGCCAAGGAGGATATCTGCTACGCCACGACGAACCGTCAGGCGGCCGTGAAGGAAATCGCCCCGCAGGTGGACATGATGATCGTGGTGGGCGCGCCCAATTCGTCCAACTCGGTGCGCCTGGTTGAAGTCGCCGGGCGGGCAGGCTGCGCCAAAGCCGTGATGGTGCAGCGCGGCCGGGAGCTCGACCTCGCCACGGTCGAGGGTGTCACGCGCATCGGCATCACCGCCGGCGCCAGCGCCCCCGAAGTGCTTGTGGAGGAAGTGATCGAGCGGCTGCGTGAGGGCTATGATCTCACCATCCAGGAAATCGTGGTGGCGGAGGAGAAGATCATCTTCAAGCTGCCAGCGGCGCTGGCCTCGGCTTGACTTGTGGCGGTCTACACTGAGGTTTCCGACGAGGCATTGCGCGCCTTCCTCACGGATTACGAAATCGGTGATCTCCTGGCCTTCCGCGGCATCGCGGAGGGCGTCGAGAACTCCAATTACGCGCTGAAGACAAGTGCTGGAGATTTCGTGCTCACCTTGTACGAAAAGCGCGTGGACCCGAGGGAATTGCCTTGGTTCCTCGGGCTGATGCGGCATTTGGTGGCGCATGGGCTTTCCGCGCCCGAGCCCGTGGCCGGCCGCGACGGCCAGGCTTTGCGCGAACTGGCCGGACGGCCTGCGGCGATCTGCACCTTCCTGCCGGGCGTCTGGCCGCGGCGAATCCGGACTGAGCATTGCGGCCCGCTGGGAGCGGCACTGGCCGGCTTGCACCTTGCTGGCGCCGGTTTTTCTGAGACGAGGCCGAATGGTCTGGGCGCAATGGCCTGGGCGCCCCTGCTTGAGCGCTGCCGCGCCGATGGGGATTCCGTTCAGAACGGCCTCATTGGAGAGTTGGATGCCGCACTCTCGGGAATTGTGGCTACCTGGCCCGTGCCGGGCGCGCTGCCGCTGGGGCAAATCCATGCCGATCTATTCCCCGACAACGTCTTTTTCCTGCAAGACGCCGGCGTGCCGCGTGTTTCTGGACTGATCGACTTTTACTTCGCCTGCACGGACCTGCTCGCCTATGACGTGGCTGTCTGCCTCAATGCATGGTGCTTCGAGGCTGACCGCTCCTTCAACGTGACCAAGGCGCGCGCCATCCTGCGCGAATATTCGGCGCGCCGCCCTCTCAGCGCGGCTGAGTTGGCGGCACTGCCGGTGCTCTGCCGCGGGGCCGCGCTGCGCTTCCTGCTGACCCGGCTGTTCGACTGGGTGAACACGCCATCAGGTGCGATGGTGACGCGCAAGGACCCGCTGGAATATCTCCACAAGCTGCGCTTCTTCGCCCACGCCACGGGACCGGAGGCGCTCGGTGGATAAGCCCCAATTGGATAGAACCCAGAAGGTGGAAATCTGGACGGATGGCGGCTGCAAGCCCAATCCTGGACCGGGCGGCTGGGCCGCAATACTGCGCTTTGGCGATGTGGAGCGCGAACTCATGGGCGCCGAGCGGAACACCACGAACAACCGCATGGAACTCACCGCCGCCTGCGAGGCGCTGGAGGCGCTCAAGCGGCCCTGCCAGGTGGTGGTTCACACCGACAGTGAATATGTGCGCAACGGGATGGAGCGTTGGATCAAAGGCTGGGTGCGCAACAACTGGCGCAATGCGGCTAAGGACCCCGTGAAGAATTTTGAGCTGTGGCAGCGTCTTCTGGCAGCCGCCAAGCCCCACGAGGTCGAGTGGCTATGGGTGCGCGGGCACAGCGGCAACCCGTTGAATGAACGGGCGGATGTGCTGGCGACACAGGCACGCGAGGGGCTCGGCGGCTAGAGCATGTTCCGTTCGAAAGAGCTCACTCCACACGCTCTCGCCTGTTGTTTTCCGATCCTCTTTATCCGTTCAAACGATTCCGTTTGAACGGATGATTCTCTAATTGTTGGGTCCCGGGTGCTGATCCGCCCAATGTCGGGCGATATCTGCCCGCCGGCAAACCCAGACATCGGGCTGAGTCCGCAGCCAGTCGAGCAGTTTGGCGAGCCCTGCCGCGCGGCCTGGATGGCCGATGATGCGGTTGTGCAGGCCCACACTCAGCATGCGCCCGCCCGGCTCACTCAGCATGAGTTCCACGGCGCCGCGGATATAGGCAAAAAACTCCTCGCCCGAGGTGAGCCCGCCCCGCTGGAAGCGAATATCATTGTGGGCGAGGTTGTAGGGCAGCACGAGGTGTGGCTTGCCCAAGACCGTCCGCCAGTAGGGCAGCTCATCATCATAGGCGTCGCTGTCATAAAGGTAGCCAAGCTCGGCCAGGATCCGGCGGGTGTTCTCGCTGGGGGCGTAACGTGTGTACCAGCCCAGCGGCTTGGTGCCGATGAGCCGGGTGATGATCTCGGTGGCGTCGGTCAGGCGTTGGCGCTCCGTCGCCTCGTCCATCCCGATATGCATCTCCCATTTCCAGCCATGACCGACGACATCCCAGGCGGCCTCGCGGATGGCGGCCACGGACTGCGGCGTGCGCTCCAGCGCGCGCGCCACGGCGAAGACCGTGCACGGCAGCGACCGCTCGGTGAAGAGGCGATGCAGGCGCCAGAAGCCCACGCGGCTGCCATACTGGAACATGCTTTCGGCGGCGAGATCGCGGCCCTTCACGGGCGCGGAGCTGCCCTCGGTCAGCGCGTTTTCGCTGCGTGGATCGCCATCCGGGAAGCTCTCCTCACCGCCTTCCTCATGGTTGATGACGAAGTTCAGCGCGAGCTTTGCGCCATAGGGCCAGCGTGGATCGGGCGGGTTGCGGCCGTAGCCTTCAAAGTCGCGGGTCACGCGTCTGATCCTGGAACAACGCCCTCGGGCAGCCCCGCCACATACTCCGCAAGCTCACCCGGCCGCGTCACCCAGAGTCGGTCCTGCTGCGCCATGATGTGACGCAGCGCCTGGCGTAGCGGCCGCAGGCGCTGTGGCTGGCCCACAATGAAAGGGTGCAGGACGATGCTGCAAACCAGAGGCCGCTTCTCGGAGAGTCGCAGCATCTCGTCGAACTGGTCGGTGATCATCTGCGCGAATTCGCGCGCCGTGTGCTGCCGCGCGATCAGGGCCGGACTGTCATTCAGCTCCACCGAATAGGGCACGGAGAGAAGTTTTCCCGCGCGCGTCTTCAGCCAGAAGGGCTGGTCATCGGCCGGCCAATCCAGCACGTAGGTAAAGCCTGCCTCGCGCAGCAGATCGGGCGTGACGCTACTCTCGGCGATATAGGGACCGAGCCAGCCGCGCGGGGGCGTGCCGGCATGCTGCATCAGCACGTCGCGGCTTTCCTCGATCAGGCGGCGCTCATCCTCCTCCCACATCCCGTCCTGGCGTTCGGAATTGCTGCGCCCATGGCCGATGAACTCATCGCCGCGCGCCAGCAGCGCGGGGCCGATCTCTGGGCAGGCCTGCAGCGCGGCGGAGTTGATGTTGTGCGCGGACGGGATGGCGAGTTCATCGAGCGTATCGAGCAGGTTCCACAGCCCCACGCGATTGCCATAGTCGCGCCAGGCATAGCTGCGCTGGTTCTGCACCGGGTTCAGCCCTGTGCTGTCCGAACCCATGCCGGCACGGAAGGCAAAATGCTCGATATTGTTGACCACGAGCAGAGCGAGGCGCTTCCCCCCTGGCCATTCGTAGACCGGGCGGGAGGGAATGGCGCTGTGCGCGTAGCGGGATTGGGAGGGGAGTTTCATGGATGCAGATTCTGGCCCGCGCCGCCAGCTTGTTCAAGCCATGGGCATGGTCCAGCATCGTTCAAAAGCGGAGGGCGTCGGATGGAACGCGGATGGGAATGGCTGCAAGCGGAAGGCGCCCTCGCCCGGTGGCAGTCTCTGTGTGAAGCGGATGCCATTCTCGCGCGCCATTTGCCCGGCGCTGAGGCTCGATTCGCCCTCGCGCAGCCAGGATTCGCGGTGACGCTGGAATTCGCCGAAGGCTGTGCCCGGGTGAGCGAAGGCGATGCGGCCCCGGCGCGCTTCCACGCCGATGCCGCCACCTGGTCGCGCTTCCTGGCCCCCATGCCACCGCGGCATTACCACAACCTCTTTGCCATGCGCATGCGCGCCCCGGGCTTCGCCTTCGAAGGCGATGAACTCGTCTGGATGCAGCATGCGCATCTCCTGCGCCGCGCGCTGGACCTCGGCCGGTGGGCCGAGCGGGGAGAAGCCGGCCCAGCCCCCGCCTCGCTACGCCCAAGCCTGGGCACGCCCGCCCCGCGCCCGCCAGCGCAAGGCCGCTATGTGACGGTGCTAGCCGGTGGGCGGGAGATGATCCTCTACGCCGAGAGCAGTGGCACCGGCCGACCCATCCTTGGCCTGCACACCGCCGGTGCGGATGGCCGGCAATTCCACCGCCTGATGGCCGAACCGCGCCTGGTTGAGGCAGGATACAGCCTGGTCACCTTCGACATGCCAGGCCACGGGCGTTCCCCCGCCATCGTCGCACCAGGCGCCTGGGCGCTGGATACGGAGCTTTACGTCCAGATCATCCTGGGCTTCATCGAAGCCTGGGGTTTCGCGGAAAAGCCCGTCCTGCTCGGCGCCTCCATGTCGGGTGAAATCTGCCTGGAGATGGCGCTCCGCGCCCCGGAACGCTTCGCACGCATCATCGCCTGCGAAGCATCGGACCACATCCCCGGCCGGCGCACCCTTTGGCCGAATCATCCACGGGTGAACGCCATGCTGTTCACGCCCGAATGGATCGAGGGGCTGATGGCGCCGCAATCCCCCGCTGAATGCGCGGCCGAGGTGTGGTGGCATTACAGCCAGGGCGGCGCGGGCACCTTCCCGGGCGACATCCTCTTCTACTCCGGTGAGTGGGATGCGCGGGATCGAGTGCATCAGATTGATACGGCGCGCTGCCCGCTGACGCTGCTGACCGGCGAATATGATTATTCCTGCACGGCCGAGCACTCGGAGGCGACGGCGGCAAAGATCCCCGGCGCGCGATTCCAACGAATGAACGGCATCGGGCATTTTCCCTTCGCGGAAAATCCCTCCCTGTTCCTGGAGTACCTCCTGCCGGCGCTGCGCGGCTGAGGGGTTCTTCAGGGCAGCCAGGGCTCCTCATTCACGCTCGCCACCCGCCAATCCTCGCCGTGTTTCTCGAGGCGCGTCAGCGAAAGGTTCTTCACCGCAAAGCTCAGCGCCTGATGCGCGCAGAGGTCCAGCGCATGGGAGATCGCCGCGCGGATGGTGCCGCCATGGGCGATCATCACGATGTCCTGCCCAGGCAGCGATTCATACCAATTCTCGCGGCTGGTGACTCACGAGAAGGATTCCCAAGGCGGAGGTGATGTGATTCACGTTGGTGGTCCTTGGATGTACCCCCATGCCGAACGCAATCGCCCTTCGTCTCGATTTCACCGCCGCCGATCTGCGCC
>JBBRVI010000107.1:0-11242 GCA_038247025.1 Acetobacterales bacterium | reverse complement strand
TGTACCACAACCCGGCCACGCGCTTCGTCGCCGGCTTCATCGGCAGCCCGGCGATGAATTTCCTCCATGCGCGGGTCGAGAATGACGCGGTCCATCTGGATGGCGGCACGGTGCTGCCAATCCCCGAGTCGCGGCGCGCGCGCTATGCGAGTGCGGTGGGACGCGAGCTCCTGTTCGGCATCCGGCCCGAGCATCTGACGGACCACCGCCCCTCACTCCAGAACCGCTGCGACCTGATCATCACGCCCGAAGTGATCGAGCCGATGGGGATGGAGACGCTCGTGCATTTCCACCTGGGCGATGCCCGCGATTGCTGCGCGCGGTTCGAGCCCACCGTGCATGTGGAGCCCAACAAGCCCATCACGCTGACGGTGGACATGAACAACATGCATCTGCTGGATGCGGCGAGCGGAAGGGTTCTCTGAGCGCGCCCAGGCGCTGGCGCTCAATCCCGCACGAAAGGCCATCCCTATCGCCACCATCGGCTGCACGGTGTGAAAGCGGCGCTGGCTTGCAGGGAAGCTTGCCACGCGGGCGTGGAGCCCAAAGGAACCCTGGCGAATTCATCCTGCGGGCTGGCGCTGAGTCACGCCGTCTCGATTCCTGTGCGGTTCCGCAATCGCGGATCGCAGCCCGTCTTCGTGATTTCGGGTATCGAGCCGGCTGGCAACAACCAGTGCAAAACCGGCTCAGAACGACCCCTCCGCATCGCCGCCATCACAACCCGCGGCCAACAAACGCCCTACCTCTTCGGCGGATCGCTGGCCGGCACCACGCTCACCGTGCGGATCAGCGCCTGCACGCCGACGACTTGAGCAGGGGCTCATCTGGACGCGCGGCGCTACCAGGGGCAGTTTCCCGGTGAGAGAGGGAAACGCCATGGCCGAACCAGATTACGTTTATATCCCGGAAGCGGAGCTGGAAGGCTTCGTCACCCGGATCTTCACCGCCTCGGGCTGCGCGCCTGAGGAGGCAGCGCGGATTTCCAATCACCTGGTGGGCGCCAACCTCGCCGGGCATGACAGCCACGGCGTGGTCCGCGTGCCGCGCTACGTGGAATGGCAGAAGGCGGGCTTTGTGCTGGCCGGGCAGGAGGTGGACGTCATCAGCGATGGCGGCGCCTTCGCGCTGCTGGATGGCAAGTTCGGCTTCGGCCAGACGGTGGCCAAGCAGGCGGCCGAATTCGGTATCGCGCGTGCGCTGGCCCAAGGCGCCTGCATCGTGGGCTTGCGCAATGCCGGCCATATCGGCCGCACCGGCGATTACGCCGAGATGGCCGCCGCCCAGGGGCTGATTTCCATCCACTTCGTGAACGTCGCGGGCTCGGTGCTGGTGGCCCCCTTCGGCGGGACCGAGCGGCGCTTTTCCACAGCGCCCTTCTGCGTGGGCGTGCCGCTTCCCAGTGGGCCGGTGATCCTGGATTTCGCCACCTCCTTCGTGGCCGAGGGCAAGGTTCTGGTCGCTTCCAATGGCGGCAAGGCGCTGCCGGAGAACGCGCTGATCACGGCCGATGGCCAGCTGTCGGGCGATCCGCACACGCTCTATGGCGACTACCCCCCGGTCGGCCCGCGCGATGCATCCGGCGGCACGGGCGCCATCCGCGCCTTTGGCGATCACAAGGGCTCGGGCTTGGCCTTCATGTGCGAATTGCTGGCTGGCGCGCTGACGGGTGGCGGCTGCTCCGGCCCCATCACCGAGCGCGCGCGCATCGCCAACGGCATGCTCTCCATCTATCTTTCGCCGCAGCATTTCGGCGATGAGGCAAGGTTCCAGCAGGCCGCGCAGGACTACATCGCCTGGGTGAAATCCTGCCGCCCGGCGGATGCGGATGCCCCCATCCTCGCCCCGGGAGACCCCGAGAATGAGCGCCGCGCACAGCGCCGCGTCTCGGGCCTGCCGCTTTCGCGCGATGCCTGGCAGGGCATCCTCGACACGGCGGCCAGCTTCGGGATCAACGGGCCTTGAGCTACGAGGCCTATCACGCGATCCGCGAGCGTATTCTTACCGCCGCTGCCCGCCGCATCCCCAGGGCCTCAGCAGCTTCGCAGGCGCGTGCGCTGGGCCTCTGGAGTGGGAAGGAGGTACGTTACACCAACGAGGCGCAGGTGCAGCTCGTGCTCAATCTCGGCGTCTTTCTTCCCGTGGGCGGGCATTCCCGCGCGCTGGACCGCGAGGCCATGACGGGCGACTACGCCGAGGGCAGCGAGGAGGCACGGGTACTGGCTGCCCTCTCCCAGGCGCATTTCACCCTGTTCCGGATTGATGCGGCCCACCCCGAAGGCGGTGTCGCGGCCGAGGATTTGCTGCGCGGGACGAAGCTGCGCATCGAGGACCGGATGCTGGCGCGCGAGGAGGTGCAGGGCAACGCCTTCGCTGGCCCGATGATGCGGCTGGATGGTTTCGAGATGACTTGCGGCGCCGTGGCACCCCTGACGGATGAGGTGATCGAAGTGCTCTTGGGTCGCCCCGCCACCATCCTGCCGACGCCTGCCTTCCTGCCCCCGCTGACCCCCTTGATGGATGTGGATGTGGTCAGCCTGCGCGAGGCCGCCATGGCGGAGGGTTTTCCGGCACGAGTGTATCGCGCTTCGTTGGATCACGGGCTTTTCGGGCGCCTGCCACAATAGTCGCGGCAGCACTTCCATGGCATGGTTGACGCCGCGCGGGCGTGCCGGAATGGTAGACGGAAGGGACTTAAAATCCCTCGATCGCAAGATTGTGCGGGTTCGAGCCCCGCCGCCCGCAATCCTTCGCTCTACTCCGCCACCCAGCCCGGCTTGAGCGTGATTTCGGGCCGCACGCAAATCTCCATGTTGCGTGCCTCCTCCGCATTTCCATTGTCAAAGACCACGCGCAGATCGGCTTGGCAGCCGCTTTCCGTGGAGAGTTCACGGCGATCGCCTGCGGACATGGGGCGTTCTCCAAGGAGGTTCACCCCCCAATCGGTCTCCTGCACGCCAGAGAGATACACCTCGCGCACGGGCCGACGATGATCATGCACCAGTGTCACGCGCCGCGTGAGCGTGAAGACGACCTCCTGCCCGCCGCAGATATCCACCTCCTGCTGCTCCTCCGATCGATTATCCGCAAAGACCGCCCGCAGGCGCATTCGGCAGGCCTCGTTGCGGATGCGCAGAAGAAAGCTCTGCCCCGGGTTGAGCACCGCCGCCCCCAGCCGATCAGCACCCCATTCGCCGGTGGCACCTGGAACGGCGTAAAGCTCTCGCAGAACGCGGCTGGTGCGGTTGGCCACATTCACCTCGCGCAGCGGCACCGCGGCGTCCCCGAAGGCGATCCGCGGCGTGGTGCAGATGTTCACATCCTGCCGCGTCTCCTCGCGATTTCCACGAAACACCGCACGCACTTGAAACGCGCATTCCGTCTCGCCGCGCAGGCGAATCGTGAAGCTGTCGCTGCCGGGCACTGTCGCAGTCCCCAGGCGGTCAGGTCCTGTGGAATTGGGCCGCGAGAGGTAGAGCTGCGTCAGCTCCGCATCCGTGTTGTTGATCACCTCGATGGCGCGGGTGTTGCGGTCGTCCAGGGTGATTTCGCGCTCGCTGCAGACGTTGATGGCGGGGCGGGATTCCACGCCGCCATCGTCGAACACGGCGCGCATCGCCATCTGGCAGGGGCCGCTGCCCAGGCGCAGCCGATGGGTGGCGCCGGGCCGCACCACATCAGTGCCCAGCCGGTCCGGCCCTTGACGGTCCCCGCCTGGCTGTGGTGCGGCCTGATCCCACAGATACACCTCGCGCAGGATGTTTTGAGAGTTGTTGCGCAGCAAAACCTGGCGCTCCTGTGTCGGCGTCGGCGTCGGCGTCGGCGTCGGCTTGGACTGTGCCCAGGCGGGAAGCGCCAGTACCATGATGGCGAGGAGGATGCGGATCATGCGGGGCCTATCTCGGCGGGGCGTGATGGGGCGGGCAGCAGGATGATCCGCGCGCCGGCGCGGCGATCCGTTCCGGTGGTGGCGAATCCGCGTGTGCGCGCCTCCGCGCGAATCCGGTCGCGCTCGATGCCAAGCTGCGAGAGCTGCAAGGCCAGGGCGCGCGCGCGCCGCGCAGCCAGGCGGCTTGCGGTCTGAGCGCCGCCCTCTGGGCTGGCGGCGAAGCCCAGCACGCAGAAATTCCGCTCCGGCGCATCCTTCGCGGCCTCGGCCAGGGGGGCGAGGGCGGCAATGGTTTCCGGCGTCAGGCGATCCGCGCCGCGCTCGAAGCTGACCAGAACCGCATCCTCATCCAGCCGCTCCGTTCCGACGCAGGAGAAGTCACGTGGCTGAGCCAGGGCCGCGCCGGCGAAGCAGGTCAGCAACAGCGCGAGGCGGATCACGTCGCGATCACCAGCCCAGCGTCGCGCAGCTTTTGCAGAAGCGCGGGGGCATCGGCGGCGGGGTGGGCGGCGCGTAGTTCGGCCTCGGTGATGTCGGGCCGGGCCAGCAGCCATTGCGCCGCATCCGCCTCGGCAAGGGCAAGTGGGACGGTGCCGGAGGCGGCCTTGAGCACCCATTCGCTGCCGCGGCGCACGGGCTTCGCGCCGCCGGAAACCACGCGAAAGGTACTGGCCTCGCTGCCATCCTCGGCGGCGGCCGGTGCGGCGAGGCCGCGCCAGGCGAGAAGATCATTGCCGCCGCGCTGGAAGCGGTAATCGGCGACGAATTTCTCCAGCACCTCCATCACCTTGGGGTCCTTGCTCAACTCCGCCAGACGAACGCCCAATTGCCCGGCGCGTTGCGTCAGCGCGAATTTCGCGGCGGCACTGCCATCCTGGCGCGGGAGGGGCTGGCGGAAGGGCACATCATAGAGAACGCGCTCCATGAGGATGGTCAGGACATCCATGCCGTTGGGCGCATGCGCGCCATAGGCGACATGCACGCTGGCTGGCGCCTCGGCGAGGGCGTCGTGATACCAGCCGCGCGGCAGGTACAGCAGGTCACCCGGCTTCATCAGGATCTTGGCGCGCAGCTTGCCCTTGGCCTGTTCGTGATGCTCCTGGCCCTGGCTGCGGAACAGCGGGTGGCTGATCGGCCATTCGGCCCGGCCTTCCCAGATGTTCCAGTATTTCTCGCCCTCGACCTGCACGGCCCAGACGTCATGGGTGTCGTAATGTGCGTGGAAGGCCTTGTGGCTCTGCCAGGAAATATAGACATTCGCCTGTGCCTTCCCCAGCCCCGCATCCTCGATCGCGTGCGAGACGGCGGCGAGGCCAGGCGTCAGGCTGTCCACATCATTCATGACGATGCTGGCACCCTTGGCGATCCATTCGCGCACGCGCTCGGTCACGGGCTGCATGAGCTGTGTGTTGGCGTCGCGGCCGGTGGCGCGGACGCAATACTGTTCGGCGGGGATGGGCTTGCCGTCCAGCACAAGTTGCAGCGAGTGGCTGGTCCAGGCATGCGTCATGTCCAGCAGCCGGTTGATCTGCCGCCACGAGAAGACCGACGCGAACTTCCCTCCGTCCCCCTTGAGGTGCAGGGGTAACTTGTCGTGATACTCGGCGAAGAACTGCTCGACCGGCATGGGAGCGAGCAACTGGTTGAGCGTCATCGTCATCATTCCAAGCTAGCGCAGGTCGGGGGCGTACGCCACGCTTGCCGACAGGCCCCACGAAGCCGGACAATGATTTGAACATGCTTGGTTAAGTCGGCCGGCCTGAAGATGCCGCCCATAAAAAACGAGGACGCCATGCCCGAAGCCCCTGTACCTGCCGATCCGGTGCGCGAGGAAGTCCTGCGCGCGGCCATCCCCGGCCTCCTGCCTGAGGCGCTGACGTTGCTGCCGGCCCTTTACGCCGCGTTGCCCACGGCCGAACTCGCCGCCCGTGCGCCGGAAACCCTTCGAGAGGCCGCGGCCTCGCTGGCCGGCCTCGCCGCACAGCGCCTGCCCGGCGAGGTGAAGCTGCGCGTGATCCCTCCCAGTTCCGGCCGCGGCGCGCATGGTGTGGCCGAGATCATCGCCGATGACATGCCCTTTCTGGTGGATTCCGTTCTCGCCGCTTTGACGCGGCAGGGGCGGGCCGTGCGTGAATTCCTCCATCCCGTCCTCGCCGTCTCGCGCGACGCAGCCGGAAAGTTGATGCAGCTTGGCGAAGGTTTGCAGCGCGAAAGCATGATGCGCGTGACCATTGGCGCCAGCGGGGGCCACATGCTCCCCGGCATGCAGCCCGGCGGCTGGCCCGAGGTGGAGGCCGCGCTGCACCGTGCGCTGACCGATGTGGGTCTCGCCGTACGCGATTTCGCGGCCATGATGGCGTTGCTGGAACAGGCCAGCGGCGAGATCGCCGGGGACGAAGAGGCGCGCGAATTCCTCACGTGGATGCGCGATGACAATTTCGTGCTCCTCGGCCATCGCCACCTGGTGCTGGAGGGTGGCGGTGCGCGCGTGGCGGCCGCCGAAAACCTGGGCCTGCTGGCCGATGCCTCGCTGCCCGTTTTCGACGCGCTGGCCGGGCTGCCCGTGTTGAGTGAGCGCGCCCGTGCCGCCTTCGCCGATCCCGCCGCCGTCAGTGTCGCCAAGGCGAATATGCGCAGCACCGTCCATCGCCCACAGCATGCCGATGTGATCGCCACCCGCATCATGGATGCCGATGGCCGCGTGACGGGCGTGCGGCTGTTCCTCGGCCTCTTTGCCGCTGCCGCCTATAATCGCAACCCGCGCTCCATTCCGCTGCTGCGCGGCAAGGTGGAGCGGATTCTCGCCACCGCCGGCGTCTCCGCCTACAGCCATGACGGCCGCGCGTTGCGCAACATCCTCGACACCTGGCCTCGCGACGAATTGTTCCAGGCGAGCGAGGCGGAGATTCTGGCGGGTGCGCGCATCGCGCTGGACCTCTCCATCCGCCCCCGCCCGGCGCTGTTCTTCCGGCCCGATCCTTTTGGCCGCTTCGTCTCCGTCATCGCCTGGATGCCGCGCGAGGGCTTCGACACGCGGTTGCGCTCGCGCGTGGGCGAGATGCTGGCGCGCGCCCATGGCGGGCGACTTTCCGCCTTCTACATCGCGCTGGGCGACGCGCCGCTCGCGCGCGTTCACTACATCATCGGTACCGATCCGGCGCGCCCGGTCCATCCCGATCAGGCCGCGCTGGAAGCCGCCGTCACCCAGGCCGCGCGAAGCTTCGGCGACCGGCTCGCCGATGTGCTGGTGGAGGAGCGAGGCGAGGCGCCGGCCAGCGAGGCACTGACCATCTGGCGCGACGCTTTCCCCGCCACGTACCGGGAGACGGAAAGCCCGGGCCAGGCCGTGGCCGACCTCGCCTTGGCCGAAGCCGCGCTGGCCAGCGGCCGCACCGAGGCTGCCGTCCTGCAGCCGCCTGGGTGCCCACCGCACCGCATTGTGCTGCGCCTGGCTGTGCCCGGCCACGCGCTCGCCCTTGCCGACGCGCTGCCGCTGTTCGAAAGCCTCGACCTGCGCGCGATCGAGGAGGTGCCGCACCGCATCACGCCGCAGGGGAAGGCGCAGGTTTCGTTGCATGTTTTCACCTTGGATGCGGGCATGCCCTTTCACCCCGAGCGTGCGCCCGCGCTGCTGGCGGCGCTGGAGGCGCTGATCGCCGGCGACATCGAGGCGGATGGCTTCAACCGCCTGGTGCTGCGCGCCGGATTGGATTGGCGCGAATGCTGGTTGCTGCGAGCGATGTATCGCTGGTTGAAGCAGGTGGGTTTCCCCTTTGCGCAGGAAAGTGTCGCGAATGCGTTGGCCGCGCAGCCCGAAGCTGCGCGCCTGCTGGCGGACCTGTTTCATGCACGTTTTCAGCCCGGTGCGGGCCGAGATGAAACAGCCCTGGAAGCATCCTGGATTGGATTGCTGGATTCCGTGGCGGACCCCGATTCGGACCGCATCCTGCAACGTATGCGCCGCTTGCTGGACGCCATGCTGCGCACCAATTTCTTCCAGAAGAAGCCCTACTTGGCCTTCAAGCTGGATTCCGCGCTGGCCGGGGGCATGCCAAGCCCGCGCCCCTGGCGGGAAATCTTCGTCCACAATGCCGCAATGGAAGGCTGCCACCTGCGCGCAGGACCCGTGGCACGGGGCGGCATCCGCTGGTCCGACCGGCGCGAGGATTTCCGCACCGAAATCCTGGGCCTGATGAAGGCGCAGCGCCTCAAGAACGTCGTCATCGTGCCCACGGGTGCCAAGGGCGGCTTCGTGCTCAAGGGGATGATCCCGACCGAGCGCGAGGCCTTCCAGGCCATCGGTATCGCCGCCTATCGCACCCTGGTGCGTGGCATGCTGGACCTGACGGACAATCTCCATGGCACGGAGGTCGTCACCCCCAACCTGATCATTCGGCGCGATGGCGATGACCCCTATATTGTCGCCGCAGCCGATAAGGGCACGGCCACCTTCAGCGACATCGCCAACGGGCTTTCCGCCGAATATGGCTTCTGGCTGGGCGATGCCTTTGCCTCGGGCGGTTCGGCTGGTTATGACCACAAAATCATGGGCATCACCGCGCGCGGCGCCTGGGTGATGATCGAACGGCATTTTGTGGAGACCCTCGGCCGCTCCATCCATGACGCGCCCTTCACCGTGGCCGGCGTGGGCGACATGTCGGGCGATGTCTTTGGCAATGGGCTGCTGATTTCCAGGCAGTCCAAACTGGTGGCGGCCTTCGACCACCGCCACATCTTCCTCGACCCCGATCCGGACCCGGCGCGCAGCTATGCCGAGCGCGCGCGGTTGTTCGCGCTGCCGCGCTCCTCCTGGGCGGATTACGAAGCGTCGCTCATTTCCGCCGGGGGTGGCGTCTTCGCCCGCAACCTCAAGACCATTCCATTGAGTGCCCAAGCGCGAACCCTGCTGGGGATCAGCGCTGAGCGCGCGGAACCTGCTGTGGTTCTCCAGGCCATCCTGCGCCTCGACACGGA
This sequence comes from Acetobacterales bacterium, assembly GCA_038247025.1. GTDB lineage: Bacteria > Pseudomonadota > Alphaproteobacteria > Acetobacterales > Acetobacteraceae > Roseococcus. The sequence continues at coordinate 2,379 of JBBRVI010000107.1, read as the reverse complement.
CCTGCTCTACTTTGGCGGCATCGGCACCTATGTGAAGGCGAGCACCGAAACCCAGGCCGAAGCGGGGGACCGCGCCAATGACGCCATCCGCGTGGATGGCCGCGACATCCGGGCGAAAGTGGTGGGCGAGGGTGCCAATCTGGGCGTCACTCAGGCCGGGCGAATCGAGATCGCGCGCGCAGGTGCGCGTATCAACACCGATGCGCTGGACAATTCAGCCGGCGTCAGCACCTCCGACCATGAGGTGAACATCAAAATTCTGCTCACCGATGCCGAAGCCCAGGGGATGATGACGCGCCGCCAGCGCGATGAGCTTCTGGTCAGCATGACCGATGAGGTGGCCGCCCTCGTGCTGCGCGACAATGCGCTGCAATCGGTGGCTGTCACGCTGGAGGGGCGCGCGGGTGCGGCGGCGCTGCCCGCCCAGGCCGCGCTGATGACGCGGCTGGAGGCGGAGCGCCTGCTGGACCGTGCCCAGGCCAGCCTGCCCGAGGCCGCCGCCATGGCAAACCGCATCGAGGCGCTGACCCGCCCGGAAATCGTGGCCCTGTTGCCCTTCGCCAAGCTCTGGCTGGGCGAGGTCATCCTCGCCAGCACCCTGCCCGATGATCCTGTCTTCGCCCCCCTGCTGCGCGACTATTTCCCGTCCGCGCTGCGTGCCGAAGCCTTCGCCACCTTCATGGCGCGGCACCGGCTGCGGCGCGATCTCGTGGCCACGGCCCTGGCGAATATGGTGGTCAATCGCCTGGGCTGCGCTGGCCTTGCGCGGCTGGCCGCTGAGGCGGAACCGGCAGAGGTGGTGCGCGCTGTCTGGCTCGCGTCCGAACTCTTCGGCCTGGAAGCGCGCTTCGAGGCGGCCGAGGCCGCGCCGCCCGAGCCGCGCCTCGCCGCACAGTCCGTGCTGCGCGAATTGCTCGAAGCGGCGGCGGTGGAAGTGATTCTGCCCGCCCGGGCCGGGCTGACCGAGGCGCTGGCGACGCTGCACGAAGGGATTGTGGCACTGGCCGTTGCGGAAATGGCGGAGGCATCCGGCGATGCTGCGCTCCCTGGTGATTTGGGCGCATTTGTCGCCGCGGCGCCACGCCTGGCGGCCGCGCCCTCCATCGTGCTGCTGGCGCGGCAGAGCGGTGCCACGCCACCGGATGCGGCCCGCGCCTGGGCCGATGTGGGCGCGCATTTCCACCTGGATGCTTTGGCCGAAGCGGCGCGCCGCATGCCCGCCTCCGGCCCCTATGGCGACCGCGCGCGCGCTGCTCTGCTGGCCGATTTGCGCGCCACGCAATCGCGCCTCGCGGCGGAACGCCTGGCGGGTGCTGTGGATGGTGGGACCGAAGCGCTTCGCCGCCTGCTTCGGGAGGCAGCCACGCAAGGCGATTTCGCTGCGGTGACGGTGGCCGCACGCGCCTTGGCCACAGCCATCCCTGGTTGAGTGCGTCCCTTCAGACGCGCTTCACACGCGGATCCGCTCGGGCGAAGGCGACGACCTGCACGTCCAGCCGCGTCAGGCGTTGCAAGCGGAGGGCGATCTCGCGGGTGATGGGCTCGTCCGCGACGTCTTCCAGCTTCGCCTCCGGCTGGTCGCGCGCATTGAGGTGCGACAAGCGGTTGAAGGGCAGCCCCATGGCTCGGCTCACGTGTTCATGCAGCGCCGGCAGGGTTTCGGTGAAGCCCAAGGCGTCAAAGGCGAGCAGCGCCTCGCAAGCGACCGTGACGATATCGGCGGGGCGCAGCGTGGTGTTCACGCCGGCCTGGTTCCAGAGGGCGAAGTGCCCGTCCTCCATCGGATGCACCCGCCCTGCCAGAGTGCAGGCGATGGCGTTGTCGATGGCGTTGCGAACCACCGGCACGCGGCAGTTCAAGAAATCCAGAAGGCCGAGTGAGCGTGCCATCTTCGGGCCGACCAGCTGATGTTTTTCCACCACCTCGCTGCGATGGCGCCGCCAGAACCGATACAGCGAGAGGATGCGCGCCCTGGGGTCGCGCAGCAGGGTGCAGAGAAAGCGGGGATGCGGGATCAGCGCCATCTCGTCGAAGCGGTAATGGCCGGAGAAGTAGCGGTAGCGCAGCAGTTCGGCCCGTGGCATCCATTGCAGATTGGGAAATCGCTCCGGGCAGCACTCGGCCGGCGAAAAGAGAGGGGAGAGCGCTTCATGCAGACTGGTTCCGCCCGTGCGTGGCAGGTGCAGGAAAATCAACCGGGAGGCCTCAGGGTGGATCACGCACGTAACATGCGTGCGGACATGGCGCTCAACAAGTCACCCTCGGGGCGAAAGCCGGCATTGTGACCCGCTGCGGAGCGGCATTGTGACCCGCTGCGGAGCGGCATTGTGACCCGCTGCGGAGCGGCATTGTGACCCGCTGCGGAGCGGCATTGTGACC
>JBBRVI010000106.1:0-11322 GCA_038247025.1 Acetobacterales bacterium | reverse complement strand
TGCATGCAAATTGGTGTTTTGGACGGGGTTTTCGCTTGAAAATCTCTCCATGATTTGGCAATTTTAGCGACACGCGCCGAACAGAGCGCAACCCTGGGAGATCCCGACATGTCCGACCGCCCATCCCGAGTTCTCATCCGCAACGCACAGGTCTTCGACGCAACCGGGGCCGCCCCCTACCCCGCCGATGTCCTCGTGCAAGGTAACCGCATCCGCGCCGTTGCCACCGACCTCGGCAGCATTGATGCCATCGGCGCGGAGGTGATTGACGCCGCGGGCATGACGCTCATGCCCGGCATGGTGGAGGGCCACAGCCACCCGACCTTCACCGGCGTGAACCATCCCGCCGAACTCGGCGACATTCCGCCTGAGGAGCACCTGATCCTCACCATCAAGAACACCAGGTTGATGCTCGATCACGGCTTCACCAGCCTGTTCGAGGCTGCCTCGGCCAAATTGCGCCTGGGTGTCGTCACCCGCAACGCGATCAACAATGGCGATTTCATCGGCCCGCGCATGCGCGCCGCCTCGCCCGAGATCACGACCACAGCAGGCCTCGGCGATGAACGCCGCGCGCATATCTATCGCGAGAGCTTCGCACTCATCGCCGATGGGCCGGAGGAAATGCGCAAGATGGCGAGGCTGTGCATGCGCGAAGGCGTGGACAACCTCAAGATCAACGTCTCCGGCGATGATTTCGTAACCCACGCCCGCGCCTCCGTCACGCCCATGTCCCGCGCCGAGATCGCCATGGCGGTCGAGGTCGGGCACGAATTCGGCAAGAAACTGGTGGCGCATTCGCGGTCCGCAGAGAGCGTGAAACGCTGCGTCGAGGCCGGTGTGGACTGCATCTACCATTGTGACCAGTCCGATGAGGAGGCGCTCGACATGCTGGAGCGCAACAAGCACAAGCACTTCGTCGGGCCCGCCTTCGGGCTGCTCTACAACCTCCGCTACGAGCATGAGAAAATCGGCATGACGAAGGAGTTTCTCGTCAACAGCGGCCTCGATCGCGCCTTCGACGTAAGCTGCGAGACTTATCACCAGATGCGCAAGCGCGGCATCCGCGTGGTGATCGGCGGCGATTACGGCTTTGCCTTCACGCCACAGGGCCAGAATGCGCGCGACATCAGCCATTTTGTGCGCTTCTTCGGCTACAGCCCGATCGAGGCGCTGCAATGCGCGACGAAGGTGGGCGCCGATCTCATGGGCATGAAGGATGAACTCGGCCAGGTGCGCGAGGGCTTCCTGGCGGATCTTCTGCTGGTGCGCGGCGATGCGGTGGCCGATGTCTCGCTGCTGGAGCACAAGGAGAACATCGCCATGGTGATGACCGACGGGCGGATTTGGAAGGATCCACGCCGCCACATTCAGCGCGAGGCGCTGCCGCTCGCGGCGGAGTGAATACCGGCTCCAGGGCTCGGCGCATCAAAAAGGGCCCCGGACCCCGATCAAGTAAAGCGCTTGGCTACGGTGTCGAAGGCCTTCAGATAGACTTCGTTGGTGGCCAGCGGGATGAGCGTCAAATCATCCTGCGGGCTTGCCACCCAGTCGCCCGTCCAGGCGCCGAAGGTCATACCACCATCCGTCACCTGCCAAAGGCGCGCGCCACTGATGTAGTGCAGCCAAGGCAGTGGGCTCTTGCTGATGTGGTAGGAGAAGCTGCGCTCGGCATCGTCGAGATGCAGCAGATTCTCGTTCAGATGGCCCTCGCCAAAAAGGAAATCGCGCACGCCGGAGACCTTGTCGCTGCGCACGCCACTCAGCATGTGCATCTTCGTGATCGCCTCATGCCAGCCGCCCATTCCGGCAAAGTCGCGGATGACATTCCACACCGCATCCATAGGCCCCGGGATCACCGTGCTGCACCACACCTTGTTGGGTGGAAACCCTTGCCAGCGCAACACCCCCGTAGGCTTTGCGCGGCCCACCAGCGCCGTCTTCAGCGCATCCCAGCCGCCCTGGAAAACGCCGTTGGAGACGATGTCCACGTACTTTCCGGTATCTTCCGGCGCCTCGTCGAAATTCGCTTCCCATTCGGCGAAGGTCTTGTCCGTGGCCGTCACCGGCATCAGCCGCACACGGGCCACGTAGTTCGTCACGGGAAAGGCGGGTGTTTCGAAATTGTAGGTGAAGCTCGTCATCCGGTCATCGAGCGAAAGCAGCCGCTCGCGCACCATGGTGCCATCCTGCAACCAGAACCGGCGGATGCAGCCGACCACGTCCGAATCCAGCCCATCCTCGATCTCCGAGCGCGCAATGCCCGGATGCCAGGAGGGCAGGCCGTTGAAATCACGGATGGTCGCCCAGACGGTTTCGATCGGTGCATCGAGGATGGTGGAGGCGTAAGCGCGGGCCATGGATCGGTTCCTCAGAAAGAGATGTTCTTGAATTCGCGCGTGCGCTCGGTGAGCGCGACCTCGGTCGGCAACCGTTCCATCGAGGAAGCGCCATAGAAACCATTGCAGTGCTTCGTGTTGCGCAGCATGTAGGTCGCATCCTCCGGCGTCGCGATGGGGCCGCCGTGGCAGAGCACGATGATGTCGGGCCGGATGCGTCGCGCGGCTTGTGCCCATTCATCCACCAAAGCCGGGCAATCCGTGAGCTTGAGCGCGGTGCTCGCGCCGATCGCGCCGCCCGTGGTCAGGCCCATGTGAGGCACCAGGATATCGGCACCGGCGCGAGCCATTTCCGCCGCCTCATCGGCGTTGAAGACATAGGGCGTGGTCAGCATGTTCTTTGCATGCGCCAGGCGGATCATGTCCACCTCGTGCCCGAATCCCATGCCGGTCTCCTCCAGATTGGCGCGGAAGGTGCCGTCAATCAGGCCGACCGTCGGGAAGTTCTGCACGCCGGAGAAGCCCAGTGCGATGAGTTCATCCAGCAGATGGTCCATGATGGCGAAGGGATCGGTGCCGTTCACGCCAGCAATAACTGGCGTGTGCTTCACCACGGGCAGCACCTCGCGCGCCATCTCCTTCACGATGTCATTGGCATTGCCGTAGGCGAGCATGCCAGCGAGCGAGCCACGGCCCGCCATGCGGTAGCGCCCAGAATTATAGATGACAATCAGGTCAATGCCGCCGGCCTCCTCGCATTTCGCGGAGAGGCCGGTGCCGGCGCCACCGCCTATGATGGGTTCGCGCCGCGCCACCATGGCGTTGAACTTGGCGAGCAGATCCTGGCGTGAGAAGCGGGGCATAGGTCAGGCAATCTCCTGGAAGTTGGCAATCACGGCATCGGCGAAGGCGCGGTCATTGATGGCGGCCTGCACCTCGATGAGCTTGCGACGGGGGCTTTCAACAAAGCCCGCGCGGATGGTCTCGAACAGCACGGCATCGGCCGCGGGGTCATGGAAGGGCATGCCCGGCACGTCTATGGCCGAGACGCCGCCAAGTGGCAGCAGGAAGCGCACCGGCCCCTCCATGCGGTTCAGCCGCGCCAGGATGAATTGGCCGATGGCGCGGTTTTCTTCCGGAGTGGTGCGCATCAGCGTCACCTGCGGATTGTGGACATAGAGGTTGCGGCCAGCGAACTGGCTCGGCACCGTCTCAAGCCCGCCGAAATTCACCATATCCACCGCGCCGACGCTGCCGATATAGGGCAGGCGCGTGCGAATGGCGGCACCGAAGCGATCCTCGGTGCAGGGAAACACCCCCCCAAAGAGGTGATCCGGCACTTCGGTCGTGGTGATGTCCAACAGCGCGGTCAGAAGGCCTGAATCCGCCAGCTTCTCCATGCTCTGCCCGCCGGCACCGGTGGCGTGGAAGACGTAGCATTCATGCGTGGCGTCCAGCGCTTCACGCAGCATGGTGACGCAGGCGGTGGTGACACCGAACATGCTCATCCCGATGCCGGGTTTCTCCACACCCGGCGCGGGCGGCGCATTGTGCAGCGCCATACCCGCCGCCGCATGCGCCGCATTGGCGATGACACGGCGCGAGATGGCGTTGATGCCCGCGATATCCACCACCGAATACATCATCGCGATATCGGCCGGCCCGACATAGGGCGCCACATTGCCCGAAGCGACGGTGCTGACCATCAGCTTGGGCGTGCCGATCGGCAGCGCGCGCATCGCCTGCGTCACCAGCGCGGTATTGCCCGAACCGCCCAGCCCCAGGACAGCGCCGATATCATCACGCGCCATCAGCCAACGCGTCAGCGCCTCAGCCATGCCGGAGACGGCAGCACCTCGATCATCGAGCGCCAGCACGGCGCCCGCGCCTTGGGGATGATGGGCCGCGACCTCGGCGGCACTGACATCGGCTGCGGCACCGAAACCCTTGGTGGAGACATCCACCAGCACGGGGGTGGCCCCCGCCCGGCGCACGCATTCCACAGCATAGCGCAGCTCAGGCTCCTTCGTGTCACAGGTGCCAATGACATAGACCTTGGCCATCTCGGAAAATCCTTCTCAATGCCCGCCGGCGGAAACGCCGAGATAGCGGCGCTGAAGTTCGACATCATTTGCCAGCGTCGCCGCCGGCATGGCAGCCGCGATGCGGCCCGTCACCATGATCGCGACCTGCTCGGCCACCTGCGTTGCGACGCGCAGGTTCTGCTCGATCAGCAGCAGGCCCATTCCATCATCGCGCAGGGCGCGCAGCACCTCGATCAAATGATCCACGATCACGGGGGCCAGGCCTTCGCTTGGTTCGTCCATGATGACGAGTTTCGGGTTCATCAGCAGCGCGCGCGAGATGGCGAGCATCTGCTGCTCTCCGCCCGACAGCTCGGTCCCGCCATTGCGGCGGCGTTCCGCCAAACGTGGGAAGGTCTCGTAGATGCGCTCGATGTTCCAGCGCGCACCCTTGCCCTGGCTGACGAGTTGCAGGTGTTCATCCACGGACAGCGAAGGGAAGGTTCGCCGGCCCTGCGGCACCAGCGCAACACCGCGCCGGGCGATGCGAAAGGGCGGCAGGCCACTCAGCCGCTCACCACCCAGCTGGACCTCGCCCTCGCTGGCTGTCACGAGGCCCATGACGGCCTGGCACAGCGTGGTCTTGCCCATCCCGTTGCGGCCCACGATGGCGAGAGGCGCGGCACCGACCTCCAGCGAAACACCTTGCAGGATATGCGCCTGGCCGAAGCGCACATGCAGATCGCGCACCGTCAGCATCAGTGGCCACTCCCGAGATAGATGGCCTGCACCACAGGGTCGCTTTCGATGCGGTCCGGCGTGGCTTCGGCCACCACCTCGCCATCCTTCATGACGGTGACGATATCGGCGGCAGGCAGCGCGATATCCATGTCATGCTCGATGAGGATCAATGTCAGGCTGCGCGGCAATTCGCGCAGCAGGCGCAGCAGTTCCGGCCGGTCTCCCGGGGAGAGGCCGGCAGCGGGTTCATCCAGCATGAGCAGGCGCGGATCACCCGCCAGTGCCATGCCCACCTCAAGCTGGCGCCGCTGGCCATGCGAGAGGTTGACCACCTCGGCTTGCAGCAGATGTGAGAGCCGCATGCGCTCGGCCAGTTCGCGAGCCTTGGCCAGGCCAGGATCACTGCGGCCGGGACGCAGGAATGAGAAGCGGTTGGGCTGGAGGCCACGCACCGCGAGGAAAAGGTTGTCCAGCACCGAAAGCCCGTTGAACAGGAGCGACGTCTGATAGGTGCGGCCGATGCCCAGCCGCGTGCGTTGATAGGGCCTGAGCGCGGTGATGTCCGTCCCGAAGAACTCGATGCGGCCGGCCGTCGGGGGGAAATCACCGCAGATGGTGTTGAACAGCGTCGTCTTGCCCGCGCCATTGGGGCCGAGCACAGCCCTCCGCTCGCCCGGTGCCACATCGAAGCTGACGTCGCGCACGGCTTGCAACGCGCCAAAGCGGCGGCTGACGCCAGAGAGGCGAATTGCAGGAATGGTCACACAAACTCCAGCACAGGCAACGGCGTGAGGGTGCCCCCGATGGCCAGGCCATCGGGGGTATGAACGGCCCCTCAAATGCGGGAAAACTAGGCCGACGCGGGCACGCAGCCGGGGTTGTCGCGCGAGGGCGAGCCGAGGGCAAGGAAGGCGGCCTCCGGCGTATTGAGCGTCTGGTTGATGCCATTTGCCCGTGCGAAGGAGACGACCTGCGCGCGCCCGTCACGCTCTTCCACCCGATTGGTGAAGATGTCCGAGATGGCCTGGCGGTTGTGGTCCAGACGCACATCGGCCCCGGTCGGCGCCTTGAACGTGGCCGCCTGAAGCGCACGCTGGAACGCTACTTGATTGCCGGAGATGTCTCCATCCACCGCGGTCAATGCCGTGAGGATGCCGGCCAGGTTGGTGGCAAAATTCACACCATGGATGGAGGGAGACTGGAAGCCGCCCTCATTCAACCAGCGGCGACGGTAACGCTCCACATAGTCGCGCCACAACGGGTCATCGATGACATCGGCGATGGGACCGGAGGAGATCATGCCCGTCATCACGCGGCGATGCGGCCCGCGCGCAGACAGCATGGACTGATCGGCCATGATGGAGCCGGCGATGAGCGGCCGCTGGCCACCCGCCTGGGCATATTGCGTCATGAAGGCGAGGCCGTCCGTGCCACCATGCACCACCACCAGCGCGCCCACATTGGAGCGGTTGATCTGCGCGATCTGCGAGCCGAAATCGGTGGTGCCCAGCGGCGCCCAGTAATGCGTGACGCGGCCGCCGGCGCGGCAGAACTCGATGTTGAAGCCAAAGACCTGGGCGTAGGGGAAGGCGTAGTCGCCGGCCACGATGGCGACCTCGCGGATGCCCATTGTGCGATAGACGTGGTTGCCGAGCCCCGCCATCCACTGCGTACCATCCGTGTTGAAGCGGAAGAAATTGGGTGAGGCGTTGCGCAAAGTGGTGTCGGCCGCGCCGGAGCTGCCATTGATGATCGTCTTGCCAGTCAGAGTGCGCGAATAGTCGCGCAGCGCGATACCCTCAGCGCCCGAGAGTGGGCCGAGGATCATGTCCACATTGTCCTGCTCGATCAACTTGCGCGCCCGGGCCAGCGCCACGTCGGCCTGGGCGTTGGAGCTTTCACGGATAAACTCGATGCGCCGACCGGCCACCGTGTTGTTAATGCGCTCCAGTTCCATCTGCACGCAGCGGAAACCGTCCTGGCCGCCGGTGGCGAAGGGGCCTTCGAGGGTGGCGAGGCCGCCCAGGCGAATGGGCGCGCGTTGCGCATAGGCAGGAGCCGCAAGTGCGGTGGCGGCGACACCGGCCAGAGCGGCACGGCGCGAGAGGCGAAGGGTCATGGTCAAGTCCTCCTTGGGGTTTGTTTTTTTGTGGACCGCGGGGCTGGACGACCCGCGCGGTTGGGCAACTCAGGCATCTCGTCTCCTGAGCAGTTTGCGCAGCCGCGCGCCGATGCCGATCACGCCATCGGGCGAGATCAGCACAATGGCCAGGAACACCACGCCGATCAGCGTGTTGAAGCGGTCCCGGTCATAGATGCTGGCGGCGAAGGTGTCGAAGAAGGTGAAGATGAGCGAGCCCAGGAAGGCACCGATCGGATGGCCCAACCCGCCGATCACGGCCATGATCAACACGTTCACCGTGGCGCCAAGGCCGATGGTGCCGGGCGAGATGCCGATATTGTAGATGGTGGCCAGGACCCCGCCGCAGCCGGCGATGAAGCCCGCCACGCCGAAAGCCGCGATGCGATGCGGCCCCACCGCGTAACCCAGCGCCGCCACGCGACGGGGATTGTCGCGAATGCCCTGCAGCACCAACCCGAAGGGCGTGCGCACCAGATAGAGCACCCCGAAATACAACACCGCGGCGGTAGCGAGCGCGACATGATAGAAGACGTAGGCATTGCGGAAATTCAGGCCGAAAAGGTCCGGCCCCACGACATTGCGAATGCCTTCATAGCCGTTGAACCATGCAATGTTGGTTTCGATGAAGCGGAACACGCCCATCCCCACGGCCAGCGTGATCATCAGCAGGTAGATCTCGCGCGTGCGGACCGCGATCGTGCCCACGATCAGTCCCATGATGGTCGCCGCCAGCACGCCGAGGGGGATCGCCACAGCGTAGCCAAAGCCGCCCACGATGCGGGGCACCGCGCCCTCGACAAACACCGCGACGGTGTAGCCGGCCACGCCAGCGATCATCATCTGCGCGAGGGAGATGAAGCCGCCATAAGTTGCAAGAAAGGTCAGCGACATCGCGATGATGCCAAAGACGATGCCGCGGCCGAGGATATTGGCCGTCCAGAACTGCGCCTGGTTCACAGGGAGAATTTCCAGCAGCACCCAGGGCGCGGCCAGCATGACGGCCACGCCAAACAGCGACCAGGCCAGCACACGGCCATGCATGGCGCCCTCACGCACGGCCGAGAATCCCCTGTGGCCGGAGCGCGAGCACCGTCACCATGATGACGAAGGTGAGAATGACGGAATAGGTCGGGAAGATCGCCTGGCCGACCTGCTCGGCGAGGCCAATCAGGATCGCGCCCACGGCCGTCCCCGGAACTGAGCCCATGCCTCCCACGATGACGACCACGAGCGAGACCAGCAGAAAACGGCCATCCACCCCTTGGCTCAAGGGCTGCGCCGTGGCGCCGATCACGCCACCCAAACCCGCCAGCGCCGCGCCGAGCGCGAAAACAGCGATGCCGAGGAAGGGCACATTGACGCCGCAGGCACCCAGCATCTCGCGGTCATCCACACCCGCACGGATCATCATCCCAAGCCTGGTGCGGTTGAGCAGCAGCCATAACCCGAGGCCGACTGCCACAGCGATGCCGATCTGCACCAGACGGAAGGTGGGGTAGCCCCCAAGCCCGGGAATTTGCGTTGCGCCAAAGATCGCGTCGGGCGCGAAGAACTGCCTGGGGTTGCCGCCATAAAAGGCGAGGAGCTGGTCGGCTACGATGATGGAGACGCCTATGGTCACCAGGGCCTGGCGCAGTTCCTGCCCCTGCATCCAACCCAGCAGCAATTGCTGCATGGCGGCCCCGAAGACGGCGGCAAAGGCAATTCCCGCGGCGAGCCCGACATACCAAGCGTACCACACATCCTGATCGTAAAGCGGTTCGAACACTGCGTATCCGACATAGGCGGCGACGAGATAGAGTGAACCATGCGCCATGTTCACAACGCGCATGAGACCGAAAATCAGTGAGAAGCCGCTTGCCACGAGAAAATAAAGCGCGGCGAGCGTAAGCCCGTTGAGCGCTATTGTGGCCGCGAGATCCATCCCCGGTCTATCTCTCCCTGACTTTTTGCTTATTTTCTGAAATTGAAGTTTGCCGGAAACGGAGCGAGCTTATCAAGCTGTAATCTTCAAAAATTTTCAGAAAAATGGGATGTGGCCACTTCGACGGACCCTCCCTCGATCCACTGCGCAGCCCTCGGAGGCCTTGCCCCGTATCCAGTTCGCGAAGCGTCTTTTTTCCCGCTTTGACTCGGTGGAATCAACATCGGTAACGAACACCAGCGTCCGGTGTCTCCTCCCCCTGCTGGGCAGTTGGGCAAGTATACTGTAAAAACCCTGCGGAAATTCGCGTTGAAACCGGCGGCTTTCCTTGTTTTCGTCCGCTCATTATTCGACGATCCGCCCCCGCAGCCTGCTACTACATCCCCCGACGGGCCGGCCAAGCGGTCCGCGAGCACTGGGTCAGACAGAACAGCTTGCATCGCGTGCTCGACTTCAGCTTTGGCGACGACCAGTCCGGCCTGCCTCGGCCGATGGTGCCCAAAGGCGCTGACCGACTACGTCGCCCGCCCAAACCAGTTGCCGCCCATGGGGCGCAAGGCGCGCTTACCTCTGGCGTCCGTGTGTTCGACTCCGTCAAGCACACCGCCTGGATCGCTCCTGAGGATCCGGGACAGCGCGCAAACCATCCGGCCGTAGTGGCGATGGCCGGGGCCGAGCGGCTGGACACACATGTGCGATCCCAACCGCTCAATCTTGGCAAGAACCTGCCAACTCCACTAGCCTGAACGCATGACTCAGTTGCCCGAGATCCTGTTCAACGCCTTCGCCATGAACACCGTTGGGCATCTGTCGCCTGGACAATGGACCAACCCGCGTGATCGCAGCGGCGCTTACAACAAGCTGCGCACCTGGACAGACCTGGCGCAGACGCTGGAGCGTGGACTGTTCGACGGGCTGTTCATCGCCGATGTGATCGGCGTCTACGACGTCTATGGCGGCGGACCCGAAGCCGCGCTGCGCCATGCGGCCCAGCTTCCGATCAACGACCCGATGATGCTGGTCTCGGCCATGGCGCATGTGACGCGGAATCTCGGCTTTGGCGTGACGGCGAATCTGACATGGACCTCGCCCTTCCTGCTGGCGCGCGCCTTCTCCACGCTGGATCACCTGACAGAGGGGCGGATCGGCTGGAACATCGTGACCGGCTACCTCGACAGCGGCGCCCGAGCGCATGGGCATGCCAGCCTGATCGCCCATGACGAGCGCTATGCCATGGCCGAGGAATACATGCAGGTCTGCTACAAGCTGTGGGAAGGCAGTTGGCAGGATGGCGCCGCGGAACGCGATTTCGCCACTGGCAGCTTCACCGATCCCACGCGGGTGCGGCCGGTCCAACATGCTGGCAAGTACTACAAGGTCCACGCGATCCATCTCTGCGAGCCCTCGCCGCAGCGAACGCCGGTGCTCTACCAGGCTGGCAGCTCAACCGCGGGGCGCGCTTTCGCGGGCGCACATGCCGAGTGCGTGTTCGTGTCCGGTCCTTCGGCCGGCGTCATCAAGCGCCGCACTGCGGAATTGCGCGCGGCGGTGGCTGAGGCCGGGCGTGATCCCGCCGCGCTCAAGGTGTTCAGCCTGCTGACCGTGGTGGTCGCGGCGACGCAGGCCGAGGCGGAGGATCGTCACGCCGAATACCTGCGCCACGCCAGCCCCGAGGGCGCGCTGGCGCTGATGGCCGGCTGGACTGGCCTTGACCTCTCCAGCTACGCGCTCGACCAGGAAATCCGCTATATCGAGCGTGAGGGTTATCGCACGGCGCTGGAGAACATCACCCGCGCCGAGCCGGACCGGGTGTGGACCGTACGCGACATCGCCGAGCGCTGCGCCATCGGCGCCATCGGGCCGGTGATCGTGGGCGACGCGCGTCAGGCGGCCGATGCGGTCGAGGCGTGGATGGCGGAGACCGGCGTGGATGGGCTGAACCTGGCCTATGCGGTGCTGCCCGAGACCTTCGAGGCGATCGCCGACCACCTGGTGCCGGAGTTGCAGCGCCGCGGCCGCTTCAAGCGTGCCTATCGGCCCGGCACGATGCGCGCGAAACTCTACGGCCAGGACCGGCTGGCCGCGCCGCACCCGGCGGCCGCGCACCGCTGGTCATAGACCGTGATCGTCTCGGATCGGCTCCATCCGAGG
>JBBRVI010000105.1:0-11367 GCA_038247025.1 Acetobacterales bacterium | reverse complement strand
GGAGAAGTGGACAGGCATGGATGTTGGCAGCATGGTGCTTGGCATCGTTGCCGGCACGCTGGCCTGGAAGATTTCCCCCTCACTCTGGAGCTTCTTTGGCCAGACCTACAACGCCGTCGGAGTTGGCATCGCGGTGGGTTTCCTGGTCATGGCGGTGTCCGCCGGTTGGAAGGTCCTCGCGATCATCTCTGCTGCCGTCGCCCTGTTTGGGCTCATTCTGGAGAAGGGCGGTTTCTTCGCTGCGCTGACGGCAGTGATCCTTGTGAGTTGCCTCGCCGATCCGTCTTATACGAAGAAAGGCGCTGTCGGAGTGTTGGTGTTCCTGCTCGTGCTATCGTGGTGGGTCTTTATCGACCAGTTGGATATCCGCGTGAATTTGTGGCCGCAGAGCTAAGTTCGAGACAGGGAAACAGCGACCATGGAACTTCTTCTCAGCAATCTTGCGCACGGCTTTGGCGTGGCACTCTCCCTGCAGAACATCAGCTTCGCGCTGTTAGGCGCATTGGTCGGCACCGCCATCGGCGTTTTGCCGGGCATCGGGCCGGTCGCGACGATCTCGCTGCTGCTGCCAATCACCTTCGGCCTGCCAGCCACCACCGCGATCATCATGCTCGCCGGCATCTATTACGGGGCGCAGTATGGTGGCTCCACGACCGCCATCCTACTCAACCTGCCCGGCGAGGTGAGTTCGGTCGTCACCACGCTCGAAGGCTATAAGATGGCGCGCAATGGCCGCGCGGGGGCCGCACTCGCCACCGCCGCGCTCGGCTCCTTCTTCGCCGGTTCTGTTGCAACCATCCTTGTTGCGGCATCTGGTCCGTTGCTCACGCAGGTGGCACTGAGTTTCGGACCTGCCGATTATTTCTCACTGATGTTATTGGGCTTGATCATTGCCTGCGTGCTTGCCCAGGGCTCGGTTATCAAGGCCGTCGGGATGGTGGTTCTCGGCGTCGCGCTGGGCCTCGTTGGCACCGATGTCCAGACCGGCCAGCAGCGCTTCACCTTCGGCATTCCTGAATTGTCGGACGGCATCGGTTTCGTGCCCATCGCCATGGGCATGTTCGGCATCGCCGAGATCATTCTCAACCTTGAACGGCCAGAATCGCGCTCGGTGCTCAGCACCAAAGTGGGTAGTCTGTGGCTCACCAAGGAGGAGTTCAGAAGGGCGACACCCTCCGTCCTGCGTGGCACGGTTCTTGGGTCTTTCCTGGGCATTTTGCCAGGTGGTGGCGCATCGCTCGCGGCCTTCGGCTCCTACATGATGGAGCGCAAGATGTCGAAGGGCCGGCACTTGTTCGGCACCGGCGCCATCGAAGGCGTGGCCGGCCCTGAGGCGGCCAACAACGCCGCCGCGCAGACCAGCTTCATCCCGCTGCTCACCCTCGGCATTCCCTCCAACGCAGTCATGGCGCTGATGGTTGGCGCGCTGATCATCCAGGGCATCCAGCCAGGTCCGCGCATGGTGGAAGCGCAGCCTGACCTGTTCTGGGGCCTGATTGCCTCCATGTGGATCGGTAACCTTATGCTGCTTGTCATCAACCTGCCCATGATCGGCATGTGGGTGAAGCTATTGCAGGTGCCATACCGCTATCTTTACCCGTCCATCCTGGTGTTCTGCTGCATCGGCGTGTACTCGCTGAACAACAACGTGTTTGACGTCTACATGACCGTGCTGTTCACCGTGTTCGGCTACATGTGCTCGAAGCTGAAGCTGGAACCGGCACCACTGCTGATTGGCTTCGTGCTTGGTCCCATGATGGAGGAACACCTGCGCCGCGCGATGCTACTCTCTCGCGGGGATTGGGGCGTATTCATCCAGCGACCGATTTCGGCGACCATGCTGGGCATCGCGACCGTGGCGTTGTGCTTGATGCTGTTGCCTAACATCCGTAAAGGCAAGGACAAGGCTCTCGCCGAATAAGGCGCTGGGCCACTTCACCATTCACGCCGCGGGGGGCAACCTCCGCGGCGTTTCTCGTTTTGCGGGGGGTTTCGTCCATGGATCTGCAACTTGCCGGCAAGGTGGCGCTGGTAACCGGCGCCTCAGCGGGCCTCGGCCGTGCCATCGCCATCGAACTGGCCGCCGAAGGCTGCCGCCTCGCCATACTCGCCCGCCGCCGGCCGCTGCTGGAGAGCCTGGTCACCGAACTTCCGGCCAGCGCCGAACCGCTCATCATCGCGCAGGACTTCACCGCCAAGGATGCCGGCGAGCGCGCGCGGGATGCAGTGCTGAACCGCTTTGGCCGGTGCGACATCCTCATGAACAATGCCGGCTCCTCGCGCCCGCAGACCGATCTGGGCACGGATGACGCCTGGGTGGACGCGATGGAGATCAACTTCCATGCCGGACGCCGCATCGCCCATGCGCTTGTGCCAGCGATGCAGGCGCAGCAATTCGGCCGCATCATCAACATCACCGGCCAGGACGAGCCCTGGATGGTGAACGCTGCCAATGCCCCCAACGGCGCCGTGCATATCTGGGCCAAGGCACTGAGCCGCACTCTGGGCCGCGACGGCATTACGGTGAACTGCATCCCGCCTGGGCGCATCCGCTCCGAGCAGATTGACACGCGCATCCTCCCCTCGGAGGAGGCGCGCCGCACCTGGGCAGAGAGCCAGGTGCCGGTGGGCTACATCGGCGAGGCACGCGACCTGGCTGTACTGGCCACCTTCCTGGCCTCGCCGCTCGCGCATTACATCACCGGCCAGGTGATCCACGTGGATGGCGGAACGCGCAGGTTTCCGCATTGAGCCTGCGGCTCCATGCTTTTCTTTCGCCCTCAGGCGCCGGGCGGCCGCATCCGCGGCCTTGGCTCGGAACGCTGAAGCGTTCCGCCGCGCCCAGGGCTTTGCTTTCGCCCTCAGGCGCCGGGCGGCCGCATCCGCGGCCTTGGCTCGGAACGCTGAAGCGTTCCGCCGCGCCTGTTCGGCGCGGATCCTCGGAGGCCGGCGCTGAGAGGCTTGCGCATCCCATGCCCCCGCCATGGCCTCCGTCTTGCACGCATGGCAAACTCGGTGCCGGAGGTGCCTGATGGCATGGCTTTTGCGGATTGGTTTGCCTGCCGGTGGCATCGTCGCCGCCTGGTTCGTGGCCCAGAGGCGCCGAATTTCGGCGTGGTGCAGGGCATGATGACGGTGGGCATCATCGCGCTTTGCGTCGCCGCCGCCGCCGCCGCCGCCGCCGCCGCCGCATTAGTCGGTCGGCGTTGAATGGACATCGTCGAGGCCGTCCTGGCCATGATGGCCGCCTGCATCGCGCTCGCGGTGCTGGCACGTTTCGCGGGCCTTCCCTACGCGGTGGTCCTGATCCTGGGGGGATGCGTCCTCGCGTTCATCCCAGGCCTGCCAGATATCACGCTCAATCCTGAGTTGGCCCTGGCCTTTTTCCTCCCGCCGCTATTGCAGGCCAGCGCCTATCGCACCGATTGGCGCGCCGTTCGCCGCAACATCCGCCCGATCATGCTAATGGCCCTAGGGTGCGTTGCCTTCACCGCCGTGCTGATAGGCTTTGTCGCGCGGCTCCTTATCCCTGAAATGCCATGGGCGGCGGCCATCGCGCTCGGCGCCATCCTGGCCCCGCCTGATGCCGTGGCTGCGGCAGCCGTCTTGCAACGACTCAACCTGCCGCGGCGTATCGTCACCGTGCTGGAGGGCGAGAGCCTGGTGAATGACGCCTCGGCGCTGGTGATTTATCGCGTCGCCATCGCGGCCGTGGCGGCGGGCACCTTCGTGCCGTTTGAAGCGGCGGGGAGCTTTTTCCTGGTTGGCCTGGGTGGCATCGCGCTGGGCTGGGTTGTGGGCTGGGCCACGCTCTGGGCTATCGCGCGCCTCAAGGACCCGCTGCTGGAAACCGCACTCTCCTTCCTCGCTTGCTACGCTTCCTTCCTCGCGGCCGAAGCCGTGCATCTCTCGGGCGTCATGGCGGTGGTCACCTCGGGGATCATGATGGGCCAGGCGCAGCATCGCTCGTTTTCCGCGCGCACGCGGCTGGACGCGCGGACGGTCTGGCAATTCATTGAATTCGTTCTCACCTCGCTGATCTTCATCCTCATCGGTCTTCAGCTGAACGATATCCTGGGCCGCCTGAATGACCGCAGCGTATGGGAATTGACTGGCCTTGCTCTCGCCATTTCGTTGTCCCTGATCGTCTCGCGCTTCCTTTGGGTGTTTCCATCGCTGTGGCTTCCGCGCTGGGTCCTGGGCCGCGTGCGTGGCGAGGCGCCGCCGCCCGTCTCACACATGGTCGTGCTCTCCTGGGCGGGGATGCGGGGTGTGGTTTCGCTCGCTGCCGCCATCGCCCTGCCGCTGGACTTCCCCGAGCGCGACCTCATTATCTTCTTGGCCTTCTGCGCCATCCTCGCCACGTTGGTGGTGCAGGGAACGACATTGGAATGGGTGATCAAACGCGTGGGCCTGGTGATGCCGTCCCACCCGAATGGCATTGACCCTGAGGAAGCCACGGCGCGGCACATCGCGGCCGTGGCCATGGTGGGCGCCATCCGCAAGCGCGCGAATGACGTGCTCTATGGCCCCATCGCAAGCGACCTGCTGGGCGAGCACGAGGACCGCGCTGCCCATCTGGAACGGGTCCAGCGGGGCGGGGGAGCTGCCTCCGCCGAACGTGCTGCACGCCGCGCCGTACGCCTGGAAGCGCTCGACGCGGCCCGCGCCGCCATCCTCGCGCATCAGACCGAGGGCGAGCTCTCGGAGGAATTGCTGACCAAGCTTGGCCAGGAGCTGGATTTCGAGGAAAACCGTCTGCGAAACGCGCTCGGATGAGGAGTGGGGGGACAAGCATTGCGCAAGCCCTCCAGCATGCGCGGCGCGCGCTGATTGATCTCTCCACGCGCAACCGACTGCTCAGCCTGCCCGCCCAGGGCCGTTCGCGCGGGGTGATCCGCATCGCCGATGAGAATGCGGGTTTCGTCGTCACGCAACTCGCTGCGGGCAAGGGGTTTGGCTTCGAGGCGACCGAGGCAGGTGCCGCTAAGAAGGGCAAGCGCGCCGAAGGCGTGACCGCCGCCAGCGCCAGCGCCACGCGCGAGGAATGGCAGCGCGACACGAATCTGCGCGTGACCCTCTCACCTGACGAACTCACCCGCCGCCTGCGCGACGTGATGGCCGATGCCCGCACCGCGCGCGAGGAAACCGGCGTGCCCAGCCTGTTCCTGGCCGTCGGCGCGTTGTTCTGGCGCGATCCCGGCACGCCCGAGACGGAGCGCGCCGCACCCTTGGCGCTCATTCCCGCCACGCTGGAGCGTGAGGGCGTGAGCAACCGGTTTCGACTGCGCGGTTACACCGAAGAAGTTGTCGAGAATCTCTCGCTGCGGGAAAAACTCGCCACGGATTTCCGCATCACCCTGCCGGATTTCGCCGGTGAGGCGCCCGCCGACTGGGCAGCGCGAATGCAGGCGGCCACTGGTGGGCGCGCGGGCTGGCGCGTCGAGACCGATGTGCTGGCGCTGGGCATCTTCGCCTTCGCCAAATTCCTGATGTGGCGAGACCTCGACCCCGTCACCCATCCCGGCCTGCTGGAACATGCCGCGCTGCTTCGCCTTCTGAGCCCTGTGCCGCCACCATCCGAGGAGGCGCCCTTCGCCGATGACGCTGATGTGGATGCGGCCATCCCGGTGGAAAAACTCGATCACGTGGTGGAGGTGGATGGCAGTCAGGCGCTCGCCGCCGAGGCGGTGCGGCGCGGACATTCCATAGTGATCCAGGGGCCGCCGGGCACCGGCAAGAGTCAGACCATCGTGAACATCCTCGCCCAGGCGGTGCTGGATGGGCGTTCGGTGATCTTCGTGGCGGAGAAGGCGGCGGCGCTGGAGGTGGTGAAGCGCCGCCTGGAGACCTTCGGCCTGGGTGCGGCCGTGCTGGAATTGCACAGCGAGAAGCAATCCAAGCGCGCCGTGCTGGATGAGCTGCGCGCCACCCTCGCCTTGCCGCCACCCGCGCCCGTCCAGCGCGAGGCCGCGGTGCAGCGCCTGGGTGATCTGCGCGGACGCCTGAACCGACATGCCGCTGCGATGCGAGACATCATCGGCGAGACGGGTGTGACCGTGCAGGAGGTGATCGGCCGCCTCGCCGCGCTGCGCGCCGATGGGGCTACGCCGCCGCCGTTCAAGCTGGACCCGACGGGCTGGGATGCCGCGCGGCTGCGCGCGCTTCGCGAGGCCGCGCGCAACATGGCGGCCACAATCGGCGGCGCGCGCAGCCCCTGGCGCGGCGTGTCGGACACGCTGGATGCGATAACAGCCGCGCGCTTCCAGGCGGATCTGCCGCGCCATATCCGCGCCCTGGCCGCCGCACCTGGCGGTCTGGCCGAGGCTGAGCGCGCAGTCTTCGCCGAAGCGCTGCGGGGGCAGGCGCCGATGAAGGCCGAAGACGTGCCCGCCGCACGCGCACGCCTCGCCGATCTTCGCTTGGTGGGCGCGAATGATCCGCGGTTTTTGCCCGGCGCGCTGGATGCGCCCGGTCTCGCCGCCGCACGAGAGACGCTGCGCAAGCCTGGCGGCATGCTGGGCTTTCTGGATGGTGCGCGCCGTGGGGCGAAGGCGAGCCTCGCGGCCGCCCTGCGCGATCCCGAGGACATGGCCGCGCTTGATGCACTCCTGGCCGCGCAGGCGGCAAAGCAACGCCTCGGGGCCGGCGAGGATGAGGCGGCACTGACCCAGGCGCTCGGCTGGATGGAGCGCCATGCGGATGCCTTCACCACGCCCGCCTCCACACCGGCAATCCGAGCGGCGCTGGAAGCCTGGGGCGCGGTGCACAGCGCCACCGCCTTGGCACCGGAGGACAACTTCAGCGCCACCGCCGAGCGCCTTGCCGCCATGGCGGCGGAGCCGGAGGCGCTCTCGCCCTGGCAGGCCTGGGCACGGGCGGAGGCGGCGGAACCCAGCCTCGCTCCGCTGGCTGAAGCGCTGAAATCCGGTGCGCTCCAGCCCCATTCCGCGGAAGCCACGCTCGATTTCGCCATGCTGGAAACGTTGCTGCGCCAAGCCATGCGCGCGCACCCCGCGCTGGCCACCTTCGACGCCGCCGCGGCGGATCGCTGGGTGCTGGATTTCCGCGCCGCCGATGCGGCCCGCGTGCGCCTCGCCCGCAATGAGGCCGCCGCTGCTCACGCCACGCGCGTGGACGCTTTGCGCAAAGGCGAGGAAGCCGCCAGCCTCGCCTTCCTGCGCGGCGAGTTCGAGCGCAAGCGCGGCCATGCACCGTTGCGCACGCTGCTCTCGCGCGCGGCGCCCTTGATCCGCAAGGCCAAACCCATCCTGATGTTGAGCCCGCTCAGCGTGGCGCAATTCCTTGCCAATCCGCATCATGCGACGCAACCGGGCTTTCCCGTCTTTGATCTCCTGGTGATGGATGAAGCCAGCCAGATCGAGCCGGTGGATGCGCTCGGTGCCATCGCGCGCGCGCGGCAGGTCGTCGTCGTCGGTGATGACAAGCAGATGCCGCCCACCCGCTTCTTCCAGCGCATGACCGAGGATGTGGAGGAAGCGCCCGAGGAGGACGCCGCGCTGGATGCGCGCGATGTGGAGAGCATCCTGGGCCTGGCCAACGCGCGCGGCATCCCCACGGCGCTGCTGCGCTGGCATTACCGCAGCCGGCACGAAAGCCTGATCGCCACCAGCAATGCGGAGTTCTACGGCAACCGGCTCCTGGTGCTGCCCTCGCCAAGGCCGCGCAGCGCGTTGCTGGGGCTTTCGCTGATTCGTGTGGAGGGCCGCTTCAAGGGCAGCAGCAATGCGGAGGAAGCGCGCGCCGTGGCCGAGGCTGTGCTGCGCCATGCACGCGAAACGCCCAAGGACACGCTGGGTGTTGCGGCCTTCTCCGTCACCCAGCGCGACGAGATCCTGGATGCGGTGGAAGCGCTGCGCCGCGAAAGCCCCGACACGGAAGCCTTCTTCACCTCCCACCCCACCGAACCCTTCTTCGTGAAGAACCTGGAAAACGTGCAGGGCGATGAACGCGATTCCATCCTGATCAGCGTGGGTTATGGGCGCGGCAGCGATGGCAAGCTCGCCATGCGCTTTGGGCCGCTTTCGGCGGAGGGGGGCGAGCGTCGGCTGAACGTGCTCATCACGCGCGCCAAGAAGCGCTGCATCGTCTTCTCGGGCATCGGCGCGGAGGATGTGGACCTCGAACGCGCCAAGGGGCGCGGCGTGGCGGCGCTGAAGACCTTCCTCGGCTTCGCCGCCGGCGTGGATACGGCGCGCGTCGAGGCGGGCACCGTCGAGGCGGGCACCGTCGAGGCGGGCACCGCCTCCGCCCTGGCCGCGATGATCGGCGGGCTCATCATCCAGTCAGGGCGGCAGGCGGTGCCGCGCGTGGGGCTTTCCGGCCTGTTCCTGGACGTCGCGGCGCGCGGCCAGACGGGTTTTGACCTTGGCATCGAGGTGGATGGCGCGGATTGGTCCGGGTTGCGTTGCGCACGCGACCGAGATCGTGGCCGCCAGATGGCGCTGGAAGGCATGGGCTGGGCGCTGGCACGGAGCTGGTCGCTCGATTGGCTGAACCAGCCGGCGGCGGCGGCGGCGAAGCTGCGCACGCGGCTCGGCCTCGAACCACCGAAGCCTGCCGCCCCCACTGCGGCCACAGGTTTCGCCCCGTCCTATGTCGAAGCCACGATGGATCAGCCCCCCACCAACCGCGCCGAACTTGCCGCGTTGATCGCCCGCATCATCGCCACCGAAGCCCCTCTGCATGGCGACGCCCTGGCCGAGCGCTTGCGCCTGCTGCTCGACGCCCAATCCTTTGACGGAGCACTGAACGAAGCCCGCCTCCTGCATGGCGTGCGTGAGGTGGGCGGCTTCTGGTTCGCGGAGGATGGCGGCCCCGTCGTCGCCAGGGATCGCCGCGCCGCCGCCGCCCATCTGCGCCGCCCGGCCATGATCCACCCCGATGAGGTGCTGGCCGGCGCACGAATTCTGCTGGAACTGGACTCCCGGGCGAATGAGGAGGAGCTGGCCGCCGGCCTGGCCCGCCTGTTTGGCCTCGATCTCAGCGCCTCACCGGCGTTGGCCGCGCGACTGGCGATGCTGCTGGGCTCAGGCCAATTGGACCTGCCGCCGCTCACGCCTCCGGGATGAAGGCCCGGCGCAGCAGCCAGGCATGCGCGCCCGGCCCATAGTAATCCCGCCTCTGCCCCGCTTTTTCAAAGCCCGCAGCGGCGTAAAGCGCGAGGCCCGGCGCATTCGCCTCCGCCACTTCCAGAAACATCACCTTCGCCCCGACAGTGGCGACAGCGAGCGCGGCCGTCTCCACCAGCGCAAGGCCAACACCCTGCCGGCGTGCCTCAGGATGCACGGCCAGGGTCAAAATTTCCGCCTCGTCCAGGATGCGCCGGGCCAGGATGAAGCCGTGCTCGGCGTGGAGGCCGAATACGCCGTCCAGGCCCAGCAACGTGGCGATGGTTTCGGCGCTCCAGCCCCCGCTCTCCAGGAAAGCGGCCGCGTGGATCTTCGCGAGCAGGGGCGCATCCGTGGCGGTTGCGCCGCGCATCGTCATGTGGTCGCCGGGGGGTCAATATACAGCGGTTCGAGCGCCAAAGCGGGCATCTCGCCGGAAAGGCGGCGCTGTGCCACCCGCGCCATGGCCCGGGCCTCCACCCGCCGAGCTTCGCCGAGACCAACCGGCCAGCCGCGCGCCAGCAGCCGCGCCACCGCGCGGGGTGCGGCATCGCCCATGATCCAGGTGAGGCTCTCGGGGCGAGGCAGCGCCTCCTCACCGAGCACGCAGGGCGCCGCGGCGGGGCGGCCATCCGGGCCGAAACGCTCCAGGAACAGCGCGCCGCGACGGTTTTCCGTGGCGGCCCAGGCAGGGAAACCAGACGCGGCGAAGGCCACCAGGGCCTCGCCAGTGGTCACCGGCACCACGGGAATGCCGCGCGCCGTCGCGATGCCTTGGGCCAGGGCGATGGCGGTGCGCAGCCCGGTGAAGCTGCCCGGCCCGATGCCCACGACGATCGCATCGAGCGGGCCATCCAGGACCGCCTCCACCAGCGGGGGAAGGGAAGCCGCCTGGCCAAGTGTGCCGTCCTGCACGCGTTCCCTCAGCACCTGTTCCCCCTCCATCAAAGCGGCCAGACAGCGGGAGAGGGCGGCATCGAGGAGCAGGAGGCGCATTCCCCCGCTTGGCACCCGTGGCGGGGTCACGGCAAGCGGCGCAGCCAGGCGCGCAGCGTGACCAGCGCCGTTCCCCATCCGATCAGGGCCGCGGCGGCTGGCAGAAGCGCGAGCCAGGCCCAGGGCAAATCATCGGGCTGGGCATCGCGCGCCAGCACCACCGGCAGGGCCTGCATCGCCAGATACCACAAGGCAGGAATGGCGAAGGCGAGCCCGCCCGACGCCCCCAGCGCGCAAAGCCAGGCCAGTCGCCGCGCAAAGCGGCCGGCGATGTCCCCATCGCGGGCGCCCAGCTCATGCAGGATCAGGATCGTGTCCCGCCGTGCCGCGATGCCGGCGCGCGTGGCCACGGCCACCAGCGCCGCCGCTACCAGCCCGATGATGCCCAGCATGGCCAGCGAAAGCGCTCGTAGCCCTTCGGCCAGGCGCATGGCCAGGCGCACCGCCTCGCTGCGCAGTTCCAGCTGGGCGCCGGGAATGGTTTGCACCACCTCCAGAAGGGGAATCTGGTCGGTCTCCATGCGCAGCGTGATGGCGATCATGTGCGGGAGCGGCAGGTCGGGCACCTCGCCCAGCCAGGGGGCGAGCAATTGGCGCAGCCGCTCCTCCGGCACCGCGGCCACGCTGGCCACACCGGGCAAGGCGGCCAGGCGGGCGAGGACGGGCTCCACAGGCGTCTCGCGCGGCAATTGCATGAGCAGTTGCCCGGCCTCGCCCTGCTGCCAGCGTTCCGCCAGGCGGCCAGCCCCATCGGCCCCGGCCAGCGCCAGAGCGGCCAGCAGCGCCATGGCGCCCACCAGCGCTGGCAGCAGCCGGTCCGCGAGGGCGCGGCGCAGTCCGAGGGGATCGCGCCCGCGCAGTTGACGAAGCCGGGCCTCAGCCATGCGAGACCAGCCTTCCAGCCTCGAGTCGCAGCGTGGGGGCTGGGTATTCCTCCGGCAGGGCCTCGCTGTGGGTGGCCACGACGACGGTGGTGCCCAGGCGGTGCATCTCGCGCAGCAGGGCGATGACCCGGCGCGCCTGGGCGGCGTCCAGATTGCCGGTGGGCTCGTCGGCCACGAGCAAGGCCGGGCGGGCCACCACGGCGCGCGCGAGGGCTAAGCGCTGCTGCTCCCCGCCCGAGAGCGTCGTGGGCGGAGATTCCGCGCGCTCCAGCAGGCCCACCCAGCGGAGGATCTCGCGCACATCGGCGGTCAGGCGCGCTTCGGTCATGCCCTGGATGCGCAAGGGCAGGGCCGCG
>JBBRVI010000104.1:0-11399 GCA_038247025.1 Acetobacterales bacterium | reverse complement strand
GCGCGAAGCTTGGCATCACGGATGGAACGGTACGGCTCTCGGTCGGTCTGGAAGATGTGGCGGATCTGATCGAGGATCTGGCCGAAGCACTGGATGCGGTGGGGACCCTCACGGCGCGTGCGGCCGAGTAGTAGCGGCCCAGTAGTAGCGGCCGAGTCGTAGCGGCCGGGCCCCAACCCGTGCGAGGGTCATCCCATGAAGCTCGAAACCTGGCTCGCCATCGCCTCGCTGTCGTGTTCATCCTGCGCTGATCGCCGGGCGGGGGATGGCCCGCACCGCTGCCAAAAGGGCGCGGGCGCGGCGTTGGGTGATGCGGTGGCGCTCAGCGTCTTCCTGGCAGGGCCTGGCGCGCTGCTGGCCACGAGTGCTTCGGCCTTGACCGTCGCGAAATGGCTGGGGGCCGCGTCTCTGGGTAGTTCGATGCTGATGGGCGCGGGCCTGGCGACCTCCGCGATAAACCGCCCATGACCAGCATCTACACCGCCATCACGCGCGGCGTGCGCGTGACGGTCCGCACCATTTACCTCACCGACCAGTCCGACCCTGAACAGGGCCAGTATGCCTGGGCCTACAAGATCAACATCGTCAATGAGGGGCCGGTCACGGTGCAGTTGATGAAGCGCACCTGGCTCATCACCGATGGCCAGGGCCGCACCATGCGCGTGCACGGCGACGGCGTGGTGGGTGAGCAACCCATCCTCGAACCGGGCGAGACCTTCGACTACACCTCGGGCACTCCATTGCCGACACCTTCTGGATTCATGCGCGGCAACTTCCATATGATCGTGAGCGAAACCGGCGAGGAATTCGATGCCACCGTGCCGCCCTTCTCGCTCGACAGCCCCTGGCAGAAGGGGGCTGTCCACTGAAGACGCCCCATTCTGAAATCTGACAAAACGGCTTGCGGAGTCCATAGCCCGCCCCATTTCCATGACTGAAAGCTACGACCGTCCGGGAAAAACCGGTCGTGGGCCATCAGGGAACCGCGAAAGCCATGAACATCCAGTCGCCTGCACCTCGCCAGGCCGATGACACCACCAGCGCCATCATCCGTCCCAACCGCGCCGAGGCCGAGGCTGCAGTGCGCACTCTCCTGCTCTGGGCCGGTGATGACCCCGACCGCGAAGGGCTGATTGACACGCCCGCACGCGTCGCCCGCGCCTATGAGGAATTCTTTGCCGGCTACGGTTCGGACCCCGTGGAGATGCTCGCCCGCTCCTTTGAGGAGACGGATGGCTATGATGAGATGGTCGTGCTGCGCGACATCCGGCTGGAGAGCCATTGCGAGCACCACATGGTCCCCATCATCGGCAAGGCGCATATTGCGTACCTGCCCAATGGGCGAGTGGTCGGCATCTCAAAGCTCGCCCGGGTGATCGAGACTTATGCCAAGCGCTTGCAAATCCAGGAGAAGTTGACTGCGCAGATCGCCAACACGATCGAAAGCGTGCTCAAGCCCAAGGGCGTCGCCGTTGTGATCGAGGCCGCGCATCAGTGCATGACGACGCGCGGCATTCACAAGACGGGCGTATCCATGGTCACCTCGCGCATGCTGGGCGAGTTCCGCACCAATGACGCCACGCGCCGGGAATTCCTCTCCATCATCGGCGGCACGCGCGGCGGCATTCTCGAAGGATGACCCGCATAAGCCGCCCGCAGCCAGCCGAACAGGCTGCGGGGCCGGTTTGCAGGAGGTTGCGGATGGGCTAACCGGATGGGCCGCTTTCTGTACAGGTCCCTCCCGCGCCCCATGCCACCCATCCGCATCGCCCCCTCGCTGCTCGCCGCCGATTTCACCCGATTGGGCGAGGAGGTGCGTGCCATCGAGGCCGCCGGCGCCGACTGGCTGCATCTGGACATCATGGACGGGCATTTTGTGCCCAATATCAGCTTCGGCCCCGCGTTGATCCGCGCGCTGCGCCCCTGCAGCAAGATGCCCTTCGATGTGCATCTGATGATCGCGCCGGCCGACCCCTACCTCGCCGCCTTCGCCGAGGCGGGTGCCGACATCATCAGCCTTCACCCTGAGGCCGGACCACATTTGCACCGCAGCCTCCAGACCATCCGCGCCCTGGGCAAGAAGGCCGGCGTGGTGCTCAATCCGGCCACGCCAATCGAGAGCCTGGCCCAAGTGCTGGACCTGACTGACCTCATCCTTGTCATGTCGGTCAATCCCGGCTTTGGCGGGCAAGCTTTCCTGAACAGCCAATTGGCCAAGATCGCCACGCTGCACCGCATGATTGAGCAATCAGGTCGCGAGATCGCCCTGCAAGTGGATGGCGGCGTGACTTTGACCACAGCGCCCGATTGCATTGCGGCTGGCGCCGATGTTCTCGTGGCGGGCACCGCGGTGTTCGGGGCGGCGGACTACGCCGCAGCCATCACCGGACTGAGGGGGGGCGCCTGATGGCCGATCTGTTTCGCGGCGTTCGCGGCTTCTTCACGCGCATGAAGCCGATGCGCGTACCCGACGCGCCGGCGCGTTCCTTCCGCGACCTCTGGCCCGGAGATGCCGCGCGTGGGGCGCGTCTGTTGCGCGGTGAGTTCGAGGTGCTGGGCAGCGCCCGCCTTTTGAACGACTGGAGCCCTGCGGCCGGCCCCGTCCTCTGGCGCCAGGCCGCGCATGGCTTCGCCTGGTTGCGCGATCTTCGGATGCTCGGCACGGATGCCGCACGTGTGAAGGCACGCGACCTCGCCGAGGATTGGTTGGCGCGCGGCGGTTCCGAGGCCATGGCCAATGCCCCCGAAGTGGCCGCTGCACGCATCTCCGCCTGGCTCGGCCATTGGGATTTCCTGGCCGCCACGGCCGAGGATGGTTTCCGCCGCCAATTGCTTCAACGCCTGGCCCAGGATGGGCGCGCGATCTCCGCCAGCCTCCCGGCCGAAGCCGCGCATCGCGGCGCGCTGGTTGTCCTCAAGGGCAGCATCGCGGCGGCGGTTGCCATGGAGGAGGAAGCCTGGTTGACCCGCGCGCTGCGCTTCCTGCCGGCCGAACTGGAGCGGCAGTTCCACCCAGATGGTGGCCATGTGGAGCGCAGCCCGGCCATACAGTTGCTTGCGTTGCAGGACCTGATTGAAATCCGCAATCTGCTCAATGGCGTCGGCGTCACCTCTCCCCCGCAGCTTTCCACCGCCCTGGAGCGCGCCGGGCAGGCGCTCCGCCTTTACCGCCACGGTGACATGTCGCTCGCGCTGTTCAACTCCACGCGTGAGGAGGCTGCGTCCATCGTGGACGTCGTGCTAGCGCAGGGGCTGGCCAAGGGCCGCGCGCCCATGCTGCTGGAGGAGACGGGTTTCCAGCGCCTGGCCGCAGGTCGTACGCTCATCATCGCCGATTGTGGCGCGCCTGCGCCCGGCCGCGCGGCGGATATGGCGTCTGGCCTGCCGCGCGGTGCCGATAGGGGCACTCATGCGGGCACCTTGTCCTTCGAGATGTCCATCGGGCGGGACCGCCTGATCGTGAATTGCGGCGCCGCGCCGGCCGGGGATGCCGCCTGGAGGGACGCGCTGCGCGGCACGGCAGCGCATTCCACCCTGACCCTGGGCGACACCAACAGCAGCGAGCTGCGCGAGGAAGGCCTCGGCCGCCGTCCCGAGCGTGTGGAGGTCGAACGCCAGGAGGCCAACGGGGCGCAATGGCTTGAAGCCGGGCATGATGGCTATCGCCGCACCCATGGCGTGATCCACCGCCGCCGTTTGTACCTCTCCGAGACGGGCGATGATCTGCGCGGCGAGGATGCGCTCGAACCCCATCCCGGCCCCGCCATCGCCTGGGCCATTCGTTTCCATCTGCATCCGGGGGTGACCGCGGTTCTCCAGGAGGAGGAGGGCGGCGTGCTGATGCGCCTGCCCGGCGGCCAGGGGTGGCGCTTCCGCGCCCGGGGAGCGCGGGTTGGGCTGGAAGAGAGCGTCTATCTCGCCGCCGATCCGCGCCGCAGCAGCCAGATTGTCCTGACCTCAGACGGCGAGGCGGAGACGGTGCAGTGGGCGGTCAGCCGGGTTGTCGCCGGGGGTGCGACGGAGGAAGGCTGATCAAGCTCCTCCAGATCACCAATGTGGATTTCTCGCTGCGGCATTTCCTGCTGCCTCTGATGCGCGGCGCGCGTGCGCGCGGGCACGAAGTGGTGGGGATCTGCGCCGAAGGGCCACTTCTGGATGCGCCCCGCGCCGAAGGTTTCCGCATCATCCCTGTGCCGATGGCGCGCAGCTTTTCGCCTTCAGCGCACCTTCCCGCCTTTCGCCAATTGCGCCGCATCATGCGGGAGGAACGCTTTGATCTGGTGCATGCGCATATGCCCATCTCGGGCTTTCTCGCCCGCGCGGCGGCGAAGGCGGAGGACGTTCCGCGCATCGCCTATACCTGCCACGGCTTCCTCTTCAACCAGCCTGGTCCTCTCTGGCGGCGCGGCCTGTCACTCGGCATGGAATGGGTGGGCGGGCGGATGACGGACACGTTCCTCACCGTGAGCGCGGAGGAGGCAGCAGATGCACGGCGGCTGTGGATTGACCGAAGCGCGAAGCCGGTGGGCAATGGGCGGGACCCAGCCATTTTCCATCCTGACCCGCCAACGCGGGCTTCGCTTCGCGCCGAGATGAACGTCAGCATGGGTGATTGCGTGATCATCGGCATCTCCCGCCTGGTGCGCCACAAGGGCTGGCCGGAGCTTCTACAGGCCATGGAAGGCCTGCCGAACGCACATCTCTGGGTGGTGGGTGAGCGCCTGGCCTCCGACCATGGCGAGGACCTTACGCCACATTTTACCCGCGCGGCCGCCCTGCTGGGCCCCAGGCTGCGGATGCTGGGCTACCGACATGACGTTCCACGCTGGCTGCAGGCGGCCGATGTGTTCGCCCTGCCGAGCCATTTCGAGGGCCTGCCCATGTCCGTCATCGAAGCCATGCTCACGGGCCTGCCCGTCGTCGCCACCAATATCTCTGGCTGTCGCGAACAGGTGGTGCCCGGCGAGACGGGCCTGCTTGTGCCGCCCATGCAGGTGGCGGAGCTCGCCATTGCGCTGGGGCGCCTGGCCGGGGATCCGCAGCTCCGGCGGCGCATGGGTTCCGCGGGCCGCGCCCGCGCGCTGAACCACTTTACGGAGGCGGCGGTGATAGACCGCACACTGGATCTTCTCGGCGTGCCGTGAGGTCAGGGTATCGCGGCGGCGGCCGGTATCAGATCGCGTTGGGCGAAAGCGCGTTGCAGCCATTGCGTGAGCGGAGCCTGTCGCAGGCCTGCTGGGCACTGCTCTGGGTAAGGCCGGTGACGCGCGCGCGGAACAACGTGGCCCGGCCCACCTGTACCGGCGTCACCTGGGCGCGGCCGCCGATGCTGCCCTGCGCCGTCTGGGCCGCTTGACGCGCCAATTCGGGCGAGCTGAAGGCACCGACCTGAACGCCCCATTGCCCGGCGCCAGCCGGGGGCGGGCGGAAACTGACCGGCAGGGTGCTGGCCTGGGCCGAGCTGACCAGTCCAAAGCTTCGCGTTGGCTGCGCGGCAAGCGACGGACGGCTGCCTGTCGGTTGCGGTGCAGGCGGGGCGGAACGCGCCGCAACTTCAGCCAGGCGCGCCGCCACTTCAGCCAGGCGCACCGCACCTTCGGGCGTCGAGCCATCTGGGATGGGGTCCATCCGCGCGACGATGATGTTGCGTTCCGGCGTGGTCTCGCCGGCCGCGCGACTGGCGGCCTCAGCGAGGCGCGCCGCGCCTTCGGGCGTGGAGCCATCCGGAATGGGCGCCATCGCCACCACGCCGCCACGGGCGATGAAGCTCCCGCCGCTCACGGTGATCGCTGGCGCGGCCGATGCCGTACGAATCGGCGCAACACTTGGCTCGGCCGGAGGCAATGACGCAAATTGCGCGCCCTGCTCGCGAATGGCGCGTTGCTCGGCCAGGGCCATGCGCGTGGACGCGTCCATCCGGCGCGGTCCCGGCTGGACGTTCAGCGGAATTTCGCCGGCGGCGTAAACTTCCGCCGGGGCGCGGCGCACGGGGCTGTACTGGATCACGCGGGGGCCAACGCGAGCGACGTAATTACGGGTCTCGGCCGGCAGGCCTTGGTTGTTGTAAAGGAAGTTTTCCAGCCTGCGCGGCCCCGCATTATACGCAGCGAGGAAGGCGGGCGAGCCGTAGAGCTGGTACATCTGCCGCAGATAAGCGGTACCCGCCATCAAGTTGTCGTAAGGGTGGTAGGGGTCGTCGCCCAAGTCGTGGCGACGCTGCAATTCGCGATATGTCCCCGGCATGACCTGCATGAGGCCCATCGCCCCCACCGGGGAGGTGGCAGTCGCGCGGCCGCCGGATTCCTGGCGCATGACTTCGCGGATCCAACGGTCGGGCACGTCGAAGCGTCGGGATGCTTCGCGGATCCAGGGGCCCCAGGGGTCGCCCGGCGGTCCAGGCGGGTCATAGCTGCGCGCAGTGCTTTGAGACCGAACGGTCGGCGCGCTGGTCTGGGCACAGGCGGCCAAAAGGGTAAGCGCGGCAAGCGCAACCAGCGGCCGCGCCAACCGACCGTATCGGCCTGAATCGTGAATGGCCATCTCGCAGACACTCCCCCTTCTTCGCGCCATCCCCCTTCGTTAAAGGAGTCACGCTCCTTGCCACCCCCATGGCTCGGAACGCAGGAACGAATGCCTCCGGCCGCGAATTGGACCCGAATGAGCCAATGCATACCGCCATCAACCACACCAAATCAAGCAAAGAAGTCGGATCTATGGCGGGGTGGTGTGCCTGCGCTGCTTTTCAGCTAAGGCTCAAACCATGCAACGCCCTCTCTCTTTTTGCGGATTTCCCCTTTTGGCCCTGGCCTTGGCAAGTTGCGGCGCGCCCGGCCCGGAGCCGTCTGCCGTGGCCCCCGAGGCCGAGATGGCGGCAGGGCATGAGAGTGGGACCATCATAGGGCTTCGGCCACTCGGCCAGGCGAGCAGCCCGGCCATGGCCCAGGTGTTGGCCCAGGTGTTGCGGGTCGCCACTGGCCCTGGTGTGGCCACGCCGTCAAACGCCACGGAACTGGTGGTCCGGCTGGAACGCGGCGGGCGCGACGTGGCGCTGGTTCAGGAGGCGGGCCTGCGCCTTGGCCAGAGGGTGACGCTGACGTCGGGCGCCCGGCCCATGCTGTTACCGGCAGTTGGCGGTACCTGAGGCAAGGCGTCCTGACGGAGCGACACAGACGGCCCCACAGGACCAGACGGTGAGGGTGTATGGCTGGCGAGCCGAGGCAGGGTCGTCCCGAGCTACGGGGAATATCATTTCTTTAACGAAATATCCACACCCAGATTAATGGTTTTGTAACGAAAGCTTCTCACGTTAAACAAAGATGAACGGCCCGGCAGCTTCTAGACCTCCCCCGCACATTTCGCTCGGGGACGAACTCATGTCTGGCAATTTCAGCGCTTCCACGCTTTTCAGCGTCAACCACACAGGCTTGGTCGGCGGTGCCGCTGCAGGG
This sequence comes from Acetobacterales bacterium, assembly GCA_038247025.1. Taxonomy (GTDB): domain Bacteria; phylum Pseudomonadota; class Alphaproteobacteria; order Acetobacterales; family Acetobacteraceae; genus Roseococcus. The sequence continues at coordinate 3,951 of JBBRVI010000104.1, read as the reverse complement.
TCCGAAGTGGTGGCGCATGACGCACCCCGCGGGCTTGTCTATGTTCTGGGCGGCAATGGTGTGGATGCGCTGAACGCGACCACCGGCGCGTTGGCCTTCTCGATTCCCAAAAGCGCCATCCAGGTGCCTGGCGGTGGATTGCCCGCGTCGTTGGGCAACGGCAATTCCGTCGCCATCAGCGGCGACAACCTTGCCATCTCCTTTGATGGTGCGACGCCCGGCTCGACCGGTTCGGTCGCTGTCTTCACGGTCAATGCCGTGGGCACCGCCGCAACGTGGCGCGCCACCGCGGAGGTCGGCGTCACCCCCGACATGATCACCTTCACCCCTGATGGCACGCGCCTCCTGGTTGCCATCGAGGCTGAGCCGACCCAGGGTTACACGACCGACGCCCAGGGCGGGCTGGCCATTGTGGACGTGGCAAGCTGGACCTCCACCTTCTACAATTTCTCGGGTTTCGATACGGCCGCACTCCAGGCCTCGGGCGTGAAGATCGCGAACGGCTTCGGCGCCGCCAACACCGCGACGGCCCTCACCGACCTTGAGCCCGAATACATCACCGTGGTGGGTGACCGCGCCTTCGTCACCATCCAGGAAGCCAATGCCATCGGCGTGTTCAACCTGAACGCGGCCAATGGGCCCGTAGGCTGGACGGCGGTGCTGCCGCTGGGCCTTTCCAACCACAACCTGGTCGGCAATGGCATTGACACCTCGGACCGCGACGGCGGCACGAATATCCGCCAGGTTCCGGTGTTCGGCATGTTCCAGCCCGACGCCATCGCATCCTTCACACAGGCGGGCGTGACCTATCTGGTGACTGCCAATGAGGGCGATGCGCGCGACTATGGTGGCGTTTTCAACGAGGGGGTGCGCATCTCGGCCCTGGTGCCCGCCACTGGCAGCACCCCGCCGACCGGCATGCCAGCGCTGGACGCGGCGCTGCTCGCGCAGATCCAGGCCCGCCGCGGCGACGCGGACCTTGGTCGCCTTGAAGTCTCACGCTGGGCCGGTGACACGGACGGCGATGGCGATCTCGATCGTCTCCAGGCCTTCGGCGCGCGCAGCTTCACCATCTGGCAGGTGGGCGGCACGGATGCGGCCCCCACCATCACGCAGGTGTGGAACAGTGGTTCGCTGCTTGACCAGATCGTCGCAAGCCAGCTCCCCGGCGTCATTGATGACGGCCGCTCCGACAACAAGGGCACGGAGCCCGAAGGTATCTCGCTCGGCACGGTGGACGGCGAACTCTACGCTTTTGTCGGGCTCGAGCGCGCCAACTCGAACCTGGCTTTCCGCATTGATGGTCCCACTGATGTGACCTACGTCGGCGCGCTGCGGCGGCCCGGCGATGTGGCGCCCGAGGGCTCCGTCTTCGTTCCCGCTGCCGGCGGCAACCCAGCAAATCTGGTGGTTGCCAACGAAGTGAGCACTACGACGACAGCCTTCAACCTCACCCCGAGCTCGGGCAATTTCACGCTGCAAATCCTGCACGGTTCGGATTTCGAGGCCGGCCTGCTCGCCACGCAACGCGCCGACCGCTTCGCCGCCATCGTGGACCGGCTGGAAGACGCGCTGCCCAACAGCATCACCCTCTCGGGCGGCGACAACTTCATCCCTGGCCCCTTCGGCGCGGCCGGTACCGACAACTCCTTGGTACCCGTGCTGCGCGCGTATTATGAGCAGGCGCTTGGCCTGACCTCGGGCTCGCTGACCAGCCTGTTCGGCACCAACCTCGCCACCGCGACCTCACCTTTCTTTGCGACAGACATCGCGATCCTGAATGCCATCGGCATCCAGGCCTCGGTGCTGGGCAATCATGAATTCGACCTCGGCACCAACGTGCTTGCCGCAGTAACGGATTTCACCGCAAATTCCTCCGCCGGGACGGCAGCCGGCCGCGTCACCAACATCGGCGCGCAGTTCCCCTACCTCTCTGCCAATCTGAGCTTCACGGGCGATGCCTCGCTCAACCCGCTCTTCACCGGCACCCTGCGCGAGGCTTCATCCTTTGCGACCACGGCTGCTGACCTGTTTGACAACCAGGCCGTCGCCAACGAAGCCGCAGACCGGCAGATCGCGCCTTGGACCACCATTGTCGAGGGTGGGCAGACCATCGGCGTACTGGGCCTGACCACGCAGATTTTGGCCTCCATCTCCACCGTCAATGGCGTGCGAATCCTCGACCCGAACGGTGATGGTGGCGTGGACAATGTGGCCGAGCTGGCCGCCATCCTGCAGCCGCTGGTGGACCAGATGGCCGCGCAGGGCATCAACAAGATCATCCTGCTCTCCCACCTGCAGCAGTTCAGCAACGAACTGGCACTCGCCCCGCTGCTGCGCGGGGTGGACGTCATCATCTCCGCCGGCAGCCACGCCATCTTCGCCGATGGCACGGACGTTCTGCGCAGCGGTGACAGCGCTTCGGCCAGTTATCCGGTCTACCGCACAGGCGCGGATGGCAACGCTGTGGCTATCGTCAGCACCTCCAGCGAATACTCCTATGTCGGGCGCCTCGTGGTTACGTTCGATGACCAGGGCGTCCTGATTGCCGACCCCGATGGCGCCGGCGCACTTGGTGTGGGCGGCGTGGACCCCGTAGTCTCGGGTGCCTATGTCACGACCGACGCCACCGTCGCTTCGCTCTGGGGCGCGGACAATGCCTATGCCGACGGCACGCGCGGCGGCGAGGTTCGACAGATCATCACCCAGGTGCAGACCGTGATCGCCGTGCAGGACGGCAATTTCTTCGGTATCACCGAGGTGTTTCTCGACGGTCGCCGCAGCGAGGTCCGAACCGAGGAGACGAACCTCGGCAATCTTTCGGCCGATGCGAACCTTTTCGTCGCGCGCCAGGTGGACGCGGATGTGGCGGTGAGCTTCAAGAATGGCGGGGGCATCCGCGCCGAGATCGGCGCCATAGTCGGGCAGCCGGTGCCATCGGAATTGCCGCCGCTGGCCAATCTCGATGTGGGCAAGCCCGAGGGTGGCATCAGCCAGCTCGACATTGCGAACTCGCTCCGTTTTAACAACAATCTCTCGATCGTGTCCGTGAGCGCGGCCAATCTCGAGCGGCTTTTTGAACACGCAGTCGCGGCCACCGCGCCGGGCGCCACGCCGGGCCAGTTCGCCCAGATCGGCGGCGTCTCCTTCTCATATGACGTGACGCGGACGGCGCAGACCGTCTCCAGCGGCAACGTCGTGGTGCAGGGCGAGCGGGTGCGCAACCTGACGCTGCTCAACGAAGACGGCAGCATCCGTGACGTGATCGTGCTGAACGGCGTGCTCCAGGGCGATGCCAGCCGCGCCATCAAGATCGTCACTCTCGACTTCCTGGCCAATGGCGGTGACAGCTACCCGCTGCCCAACATGATCATTCCGGGCAGCCGGATTGACCTGCGTGACAACGCGCTGCTGGCCGCGGGTGCGGCAACCTTCGCCATCAAGGGCACCGAGCAGGACGCCCTGGCCGAATTCGTGGCCGCGGTACACGGCACCCAGGCGAAGGCCTTCGACAATCTGGACACGACCCAGGCGGGCGATCTTCGCATCCAGAACGTGGCGGTACGCGCCGACACGGTGCTGGTCCCCTATGCCCAGGTGACGATCGGCGAACGGTCGGACCTCGAGCAGATGTCCGTCTATTCTGGCCCGCTGAACTTGGATTTCAGCTTCACAGGGACTGCCGCGTCCGAGATGATCCTGGCGCACGCAGCCGATGAGCTGCTGCTGGGCGGTGCCGGGGATGACACAATCATGGCCCGTGGCGGCAATGACAACATCCAGGGCAATGACGGCAATGATGTCCTTCTCGGCGGTGCCGGCAATGACAGCATCAACGGCGGCGCTGGTGCCGACAGCCTGGTTGGCGGCACCGGCGACGACATCTACACCCTGCGCGACGCGCTCGACACGGTGGTGGAACTGATGGGCGAGGGCCGCGATACGGTCATC
>JBBRVI010000103.1:0-11465 GCA_038247025.1 Acetobacterales bacterium | reverse complement strand
AAGGGCGAGACGCTGGAGGAGTATTGGGACTACGTCCGCCGCACCCTCGAATGGGGCGATGGCGGTGAGCCGAACATGCTGCTCGATGACGGCGGCGACATGACGCTGCTGGTGCATTACGGCCTGAAGGCCGAGCAGGGCGACGTGGCCTTCCTGGAGAACGCCTCCAACGAGGAGGAGATTTACTTCTTCGCGCTGATCAAGAAGTGCCTTGTGGAAAAGCCAGGCTGGTTCGCCAAGCTCGCCGCCAGCATCAAGGGCGTCTCCGAGGAGACGACCACGGGCGTGCATCGCCTCTATGTGATGGCGAAGGAAGGCAAGTTGCTGTTCCCCGCGATCAACGTGAATGACAGCGTCACCAAGTCGAAGTTCGACAACCTCTATGGCTGCCGTGAATCGCTGGTGGACGCGATCCGCCGCGGCACCGATGTGATGATGGCCGGCAAGGTCGCCGTCGTGTGCGGCTTTGGCGATGTGGGCAAGGGCTCGGCCGCTTCGCTGCGCAATGCCGGCTGCCGCGTGCAGGTGACCGAGATCGACCCGATCTGCGCGCTGCAGGCCGCGATGGAAGGCTATGAGGTCGTTACCATGGAAGATGCGGCCCCCACGGCCGATATCTTCGTGACGGCCACGGGCAATGTGGACGTCATCACCGCCGATCACATGGGTGCAATGAAGCACCGCGCCATCGTCTGCAACATCGGCCATTTTGACAGCGAAATTCAGGTCGCCGCGCTGAAGAACTACAAGTGGGACAATGTGAAGCCCCAGGTGGACGAGATCGAATTCCCCGACGGCAAGCGCATCATCCTGCTCAGCGAAGGCCGCCTGGTGAACCTGGGCAATGCCACGGGCCACCCTTCCTTCGTGATGTCGGCCAGCTTCACCAACCAGATGCTCGCGCAGATCGAACTCTGGACGAAGCCCGATGCATACGAGAAGAAGGTCTATGTGCTGCCCAAGCACCTCGATGAGAAGGTGGCCATGCTGCATCTCGCCAAGGTGGGTGCCAAGCTGACCACGCTGCGTTCGGAGCAGGCCAGCTACATCGGCGTGCCGACCAGCGGGCCATTCAAGGCCGAGACCTACCGCTACTGAGCGTCACCACGCTCTGATGAAGGCGCGTCCTTGCAAGGGGACGCGCCTTTTTTGTTGGGACGCCGCCCCCAAGTGAGCCTCATGGAAACAACACTGGCTCTCATCGCGCTGTTCTCCCTGGCTTTGGCTTTTGGCGGGATGATGTTCTTCGCCGCCGTGGTGGCGCCGCTGGTCTTCTCGCGCTTGCCCTTCGAGCATGCGGGACGCTTCACCCGCGCCATCTTCCCCTACTACTATCTTTGGGTGCTGGCCTGCTCGGCAGCCGCAGCCGTGGCACTGTTTCCGCTGGCCAAGGAAGCGGCAGGCATCATGGCGGCCAGTGCAGGCCTGACCTTGTGGCTGCGCCAAATTCTGATGCGGCGGATCAACATCGCCTCTGACCTCGCCCAGGCCGGCGACGCCGAGGCGAAGCGTGCGTTTGACCGGATGCACAAGCTCTCGGTCGTGGCGAATCTGGTGCAGATGGTGGCGATCGCTGCCGTGTTGGCGATGTTCGCCGCCGGCTGATCACAGCATCAACATGCCGCCATTCACATGGATGGTGGTGCCCGTCACCCAGGCCGCCTCGTCCGACGCCAGATAGGCCACGGCCGAGGCCACATCCTTAGCGCTCCCCATCTTGCCCAGCGGAATGCGCGCCAGCAGGCCGGTCTTCAGCGCATCGCTCAGCTTGTCGGTCATCGGCGTGGCGATGAAACCGGGTGCGACCACATTGATGGTCACGCCGCGCGGCGCCACTTCCTGCGCGAGCGACTTGCTCATCCCGATCAGCCCTGCCTTGGCGGCGGCGTAATTCGCCTGGCCGGCATTGCCCGTCACACCCACGATGGAGGCGATGGAGACGATGCGCCCCGACCGCCGCTTCATCATCCCGCGCAGTGCCGCGCGCGCCAGGCGGAAAGGGGCATTCAGATCCACCTCCAGCACGGCGTTCCAATCCTCGTCACCCATGCGCAGCGCCAGCATGTCGCGCGTGAAGCCGGCATTGTTCACCAGGATATCGAGCCGGCCATGCGCGGCCTCGATGCCCTCCACCAGCGCGGCCGGCACTGCGGGGTCGGCCAGATCGGCCACCATGACGCTGGCGCGCTCACCCAAGGCCGCGGCGACGGTGTTCAGCTCTGTCTCGCGCCGGCCCGTGAGAACAACATGCGCGCCCTGGGCATGCAGCGCCTCGGCGATGCCGACGCCAATGCCAGAACTGGCGCCGGTGACGAGGGCGATCTTGCCATCAAGCTTGAACATCAGGGGGCTCCTTGTGTTTCGAAGCGCTTGGCCAACCAATAGCGGGTATGGCCGGGCGGGTGATCGGGCAGGGTGCCAAAGACGGAATATCCGAGTTTCTCGTAGAAACCACGCGCCTGAAAGGAGAAGGTATCGAGCCGGATGCCGATGCAATGTCGTGCCATGGCCTCGCGCTCAGCCGCCAGCATGACTTGCCGGCCAAGGCCGTCCCGGCGCAGCGCCTGAGGGAGCCACAGCAGATCAATCACCATCCAACCGTAACTGGAACCGCCCAGCGCCCCGCCGATGGTGCTGCGGGACTCATCACGCACGAGCACGCCGAGATCCAGGCGCGAATGGCCGAACAGCCCCGTGGCGACTTCGTTGAAGCCGCTCAATCCGTTCCGGATGGCGTCACGATCAGCGTCGCTGGGCTGGTCCGTGATATGGAGACGGGTCGTCATAAGGATCTGAGAAAGGCTTCGACATCGGCCGGGTTGTTGATGGCAGTCGCCCCGGCTTCCGGCGCATTGCGCTTCATCAGCCCGGTAAGCACCTTGCCGGCGCCCACTTCCACGAAACGCGTACAGCCGGCCGCCACCATGGCCGCCACACATTCGCGCCAGCGCACCGTTCCCGTCACCTGCCGCACCAGCAGCCCACGGATCGTGTCAGGCTCCGAGACGGGTGAGGCTGTGACATTGGCGACAATGGGCACGCAGGGATGCGCCATGGCGGCCTTGCCCAGTGCCTCCTCCATGACGCGTGCCGCGGGTTCCATCATCGCGCAGTGGAAAGGGGCGGAGACGGGCAGGATCATCGCGCGCTTGACGCCGGCAGCCTTGGCGGCCTCGACGGCGCGTTCCACGGCGGCCTTTGCGCCGGAGATCACCACCTGGCCGCCGCCATTGTCATTGGCGACTTCCAGCACTTCACCTTCAGCAGCGCCGGCACATATGGTGGCGGCCTGCTCGGCCTCGGCACCCAGCAGCGCGGCCATGGCACCCTCACCCGGGGGGACGGCCGCCTGCATGGAATCGCCGCGCAGGCGCAGCAGCCGCGCGGCGGTGTGCAGGTCGAAGCTGCCAGCCGCCGTCAGAGCGCTGTATTCCCCCAGCGAATGCCCCGCCACCAGCGAGACCTGGCGGGACAGGTCAAACCCACCCTCCTTCGCCAATACGCGACACAGCGCGACCGAAACTGCCATGAGCGCCGGCTGAGCATTGGCCGTCAGCGTCAACTCCTCGCCCGGGCCTTCAAAGATGAGGCGGGAGAGCTTTTGGCCCAGTGCATCATCCACCTCCTGGAAGGTTTCCCGCGCGATGGGGAAGGCATCGGCCAGGTCGCGGCCCATGCCGGGGGTCTGGCTGCCCTGGCCGGGAAACACAAAAGCGAGTGACATGAAAATTCCATGATTGGCGACTGAAGGCAGCCCCCTTTGCGCCCCCGGCCTCGCAAGTCAATGCGTCAGGGGTGCTATTCCGGCGTGAAGCCCGAAGCAAGGACGATGGGACCCCACTCCTCACGCTCCCGCCGGATCAGTGCGGCGAAGGCGGCGGGGCTCTCAGATACGCCGACGCCAAACTCCAGCCGCTCCAGCGCGACGCGCATCTCTGGCGATGTGCCCACTTGGCTGATCGCGTTGAACAGCCCCTGCACCACGGGTGCGGGCGTGCCGGCGGGCAGCAGCGCGCCGAACCATTCGCTCTTGGTCAGCGCCGGCAAGCCGAGTTCCTGGAAGGTCGGCACTTCGGCAAAGCGCGGGTTGCGCGTGGCCGAGGACAGCGCGAGGATGCGCAAGCCCACGCCATTATGTGGCGCAACATCGCCCAGCACGCCCATGAAGGCGTTGAGCCGCCCGGCGATCAAATCCTGCACGGCAGGCACCGCCCCGCGATACGGCACATGCGTCATCCGGATGCCCAGCGCCTGGGCCAGAATCAGCCCCATGAAATGCGGCGAGGCGCCGGCGGCCGGCGAGGCATAGGGAATCTCGTTGGGCTGCGCACGCGCCCAGGTGGCAAATTCAGCCAGGTTGCGCGCCGGGTGGGCCATGGGCACGCAAAAGGCGAAGGGGAAGGTGCAGACCGTGCTGACCGGGATGAAATCGGTCAGCGCGTCATAGCGCACGTCGCGGGGGAAGAGGTGCGGCTGCAAGGTCAGCATGGAGGCGGGGGTTTGCAGGAAGGTGGTGCCGTCCTTGTCCGCGTCCTTCACGAATTCCACGGCGATGCGCCCTGCGGCACCCACGCGGCCCTCGACGATGACGTTGGGCGCATAGACCCCGCGCAACCGCTCGGCATAGATCCGAGCCACGATGTCGGAACTGCCGCCGGCAGGAAAGCCCACGATGATGCGGGCATTGCGCGACACGGTCTGCGCCTGAAGCAGGTCAGGTGCCGCAATCGTGAGGCCCGCGCCCATCAGGGCGCGGCGGGTGACTTGTGTCATGGGATTGTCTCCACCGGAAGTTTCTTGTCCCGATGGTTTAGCGAAGCTCGCGCCGAGTTGCGAGGGGCCATTTTACCCGGCGCGCGGGCCTTTGGGCCGGCCCGCATAGGGGCGCTTGGGCGCACCACCCGGCGGCGGCCCGCGCCGGGGGGCGGCCGCATGCGGCGCGGCACCTGGCGCCTCCGAGGCTTCGATCCGGATATGCGCATCGTCGCGCCCCGGCTTTGATGCGGCATGGGCGAATCGGGTGGCTGCGTAGGACGCGACTTCGAAGCGCGTCTCGCGGTCCATGATGCGGATGCGGCCGATCTCCTCACGCGTCACATGGCCGCGGTGGCACAGGAAAGGCAGGATCCAGCGCGGATCGGCGTCGTTGCTGCGGCCGACATTCATGCGAAACCACGTGCCTTCGCCCGCTTCCGTGGGGGCGGGCATGGTGCGTGGCTGGGGTGCGGGGCGCGCCTCGGCAGCGGCAAGTTCCTCGGGCGCTGGCAGCGGCGCGCGCAATTGCTTGACCAGGGCCGCGGCCACTGCTTCTGGCGAGCGGCCTTCCAGCAGGCGGCGGCCCAGGGCCATGTCGGTATCCTCGGCCTCGCCCTCCAGCATCTGAATGCCGGCGGCGAGAATGCGCTCGCCATCCTTGGCGTTGATGTCCGCGGCGGTGGGTGCGGCCCCCCAGGCGGCCTGGAGTTTGGCGGCCATGAGCAGGCGCTCGGCGATGCGGCGGCGATTATGGGGCACGATCAGCGCGGAAATGCCCTTCTTGCCCGCACGGCCGGTGCGGCCGGAGCGGTGCAGCAGCGTCTCGGGGTCGTTGGGGAGGTCGGCATGAATGACCAGTGCCAGGTCGGGCAGGTCAATGCCGCGTGCGGCGACGTCGGTCGCGACACACACGCGGGCCCGGCCATCGCGCAGGCCCTGCATGGCGCGGGTGCGCTCGGCCTGGGACAGTTCGCCCGAGAGGGCGACGGCGGAGAAACCGCGCTCCACAAGGTTGCCGTGCAGCCGTGCGACGGCGGCGCGAGTGGTGCAGAAGACCAGCGCCGTGCGTGGGTCGAGGTAGCGCAACGTGTTGACCACGGCGCGTTCCATCTCGCCGGGTGCCACTGATAATGCGCGGTATTCGATATCGCTGTGCTGCTTGCCCTCGCCCGAGGCCTCGATGCGCAGCGCGTTCTTCTGGTAGCCCTTGGCCAGCTGCGCGATGCCGCGCGGCACGGTGGCCGAGAACAGCAGCGTACGGCGCTCGGCCGGCATGGTCTCCAGGATGGCTTCCAAATCCTCGCGGAAGCCGAGGTCGAGCATCTCATCGGCTTCGTCCAGCACCACCGCGCGCATGGTTTGCGGTTTGAGGTTGCCGCGCTCCAGATGGTCCCGCAGACGGCCGGGCGTGCCGACGACGATATGCGCGCCGTGGGCCAACTGCCGCCGCTCGGTCATCGGGTCCATGCCGCCGACGCAGGCGACGATGCGCCCGCCGGCCTTCGCGTAGAGCCAGGTGAGTTCCACCTGCACCTGAAGCGCCAATTCGCGCGTCGGTGCCACGATCAGCGCGAGCGGCGTTGGCGAATGCGTCAGGCGTTCCGCCCCCGCCAGCACATCACTCGCGATGGCCAGGCCATAGGCGACTGTCTTGCCCGAGCCGGTCTGGGCCGAGACCAGCAAATCCCGCCCCGCCGTAGCTGGATCAAGCACGGCGGCCTGAACGGCCGTGGGCTCGGCATAGCCGCGCTCTGCGAGGGTGGCCGCGAGAGGGCCGGCAAGGTCGGGGACGGGCATGAACAAATCCTGGAAGAGGCGCGCGCGCCGAACAGCAGGGGATAGGCCCCAAACTGCCGTGGGAAAAGCGCGAAAGATGGGATGGAGGGGTCGGCCAAAGGCATAACGACCCGGAATTCCAGCATCGTTTACGTCAATCGAGGTCATAACGCAATCAAGATGTTCACATGCGCTTGAACCGTTTGGCCCCGAAAGCTTCGCGTTGACCCCCAAAGCTTCGCGGAAGTCTTTGAGGGCAGCCGCTGACGTCACGCACGTACAGGTTGCAATCGGTATTGCAGTAGGTTTAGCCTTTCCATGCCGAAACAGGCTCTGGGAGAAAAATATCATGGACATTGCGCGTCGCGGGGCCTTTGCCCTTGCCGCAGGTTTGGGCTTGGCCGCCACCAAGGGCCAGGCCGCCGCCCCGTTCCGCAACGCGGCAGCGCCCGCCTGGTACCGCTTTCGCATCGGCGAGTTCGAAGCGACAGTGATCTCCGACGGGCACCTTCCGCTCGGCAAACCCAGCGATGGTTTCCCCACCGCCCCCGCGGCCGAGATGGCCGGCATCCTGCGTGGCAACTTCCTGCCGGAGGATGGCGTGCTGCTGGAGCAGAACATCCTCGTTCTCAACACCGGCCGCCAACTGATTCTCTTTGACACGGGCATGGGCGAGAGCATGGGCGCGGCAAGCCGCATGTTCGGCCCGACGACGGGCCGAATGGTGGCCAATCTGCGCGCAGCCGGCATCGAGCCCGCGCAGATTGACGTGGTGGCCGTGACCCACGCCCATTGCGACCATTGCTGGGGCCTGGTGGATGCGCAGGGGGCGCGAGTCTTCCCCAACGCCCAGGTGGCGATCAGCGAGGCTGATCTGCGCTTCTGGACCGATGACGCGAATAAGCGCGGCCCGGCCTTCATGGTGCCCTTCATTGACGGGGCCAAGCTGAACCTCAACGCCTACCGCGACCGGATGATCATGCTCCGCGACGAACAGCCTGCCGTGCCTGGCGTGGTGGCGCTGGCCACACCCGGCCATACGGTGGGGCATCATGTCTTCGCCATCACCAGCGGAAATACGACCGTGGTGAACACCGGTGACCTCGCGCATCACCACGCCATCATGTTGGGCCGGCCGGCCTGGGAATTCGCTTTCGACACGGACCCCGCGCAATCCGCCCGTACCCGCACGCGCATGCTGGACCGCATCGCGACCGACCGGCACGCCATGCTCTCCTACCACTTCCCATGGCCGGGCCTGGGGCATGTGGCAAAGGCGGGCGCGGGCTTTGCATGGGTCGCCGCGCCCATGAATGTGACCGGATAAACAACGATTAAGTGGGTCGCGGCACAGCTGGATTTCGATACACTCCCCCAAAAGCAGGGTTTGGGGGATTGAGTTTGGAGAAGCCATTCAAAGGCCTGGGCGATAGCCGCGAGGCCGGCTACGCCGATGATCTGCGTGACTTCTCCTTCCGCAATTATGGCTTCGAGGACTGGGCGGGGCTGGTGCTGCTATGGGTGCTGGGGGTGCTGGTCTTCACCCAGTTCTTCAGCCGATATGTGCTGAATGACAGCGTCTCCTGGACCGAGGAGGTGGCGCGCTACCTGCTCATTATCCTCACGTTCATCGGCAGCGCGGGTGCCGTGCGACGAGGGACGCATATCCGCGTGGAAGCGCTGGAAATGGCGCTGCCCATGGGCGCGCGGCGCGTCCTCTGGGCCTTCCAGGACCTGTGCCGCCTTGCCTTCTGGGCCTTCGGTGCCTGGATCAGCGTGGATCTCTCGGAGCGTATGGGCGTGATGCCGATGGATAGCCTGGATGCCTCGCTCGCCTGGGTCTATTGGCCGGTGGCGGGCGGTTTCCTGCTCATGCTGTTGCGTGAAATCCGGTGGGTCTGGCGCCGTTGGCGATACGGCGATGCGCCCAGCGCGCAGGAAGTTGTGGCATGACCGCCGCCATTCTGCTGCTGGGCTTCTTCGGGTTGCTGGCGCTGGGGCTGCCTGTCGCCATAGCGCTCGCTGGGGCTTCCATCATCTTCGCGCTGGTGGATGGCTCGATTCCACTGCTGGCCATTGTGCATCGGATGGTCGGCGGTGTGGACTCCTTCCCGCTGCTTTGCGTGCCCTTCTTCATCTTCGCCGGCTTGCTGATGAACAGCTCTGGCATCACCGAGCGCATCTATAGCTTCGCGTTGGCTGGGGTGGGCTGGATGCGGGGCGGCCTGGGCCAGGTGAATGTGGTGGGCTCCGTCGTCTTTTCGGGGATGAGCGGCACGGCGGTGGGCGACGCGGCCGGGCTTGGTACCATCGAGGTGCGGGCGATGCGAGCGCATGGCTATGACCCGAAATTCGCGGTGGGTATTACTGCGGCCTCGTCCATGCTGGGGCCGCTGCTGCCGCCTTCGTTGCCGCTGGTGATCTATGGCGTCTCGGCGAATGCGAGCATTGGGCAGTTATTCGCGGCGGGGATCGTGCCCGGGCTGCTGCTCGCGGCGTCTCTGATGATGATGGTGTGGTGGTATGCGCGGCGCTACGGCTATGGCGCGGATGCGAAGTTCCGCCTGTATGAGCTTGGGCGCACCCTGATGCGCGGCTTCCTTCCGCTGCTCACCCCCGTGCTGATCATTGGCGGCATGCGCGCCGGGCTTTTTACGCCCACCGAGGGCGCGATCTGCGCCGTGGCCTATGCGCTGTTCCTGGGCGTCATCGTCTATCGCACGCTCGGTTTCCGCGCCATCGCGAAGGTCAGCTTTGAGACGGTGGAGATCACGGCCACCATCCTGCTCATCGTGGCTGCTTCGGAAATCTTTGGCTGGCTGCTGACCACAACGCGCGTCTCCGAGCAGGTGGTGGGCTGGGTGCTCTCCATCACCGAGGAGAAATGGCTGATCCTGCTCATCGCCAACGTGTTTCTGCTGCTGGTGGGCCTGGCGATCGAGCCCTTGCCGGCCATCCTGATCCTGGTGCCGATCATGCTGCCCATCATGGAGAGCATCGGCGTGGACCCGGTGCATTTTGGGCTGATCATGGTGCTCAACCTGTGCCTCGGGCTTCTCACGCCCCCGGTGGGGATCGTGTTGTTCATCCTGGCCAAGGTGGGGGGCATCTCTGTCCAGGATGCCTCCCGCGGCGTGCTGCCCTTCATGGTGCCGCTGGTCGGGGTGCTGCTGCTGTGCACCTATGTGCCGGAGGTGGTGATGTACCTGCCGAACCGGTGGTACAAGTGATTCAGATCACCAATTCGATCAGGAACGGGCCGGGGCGCTCGAAGCTCTGCGTCATCAGATCCGCCACCTGATCCAGCGTGGTGGCCTGCGCGGCCTCTACCCCCATCGCCTCGGCCAGTTTCACCCAGCCGATATCGGGGTTGCCGAGGTCGAGCATCTGCATCGCCGTCGGCCCCGGATTGGCGCCGACATTCTGATACTCGCCGATCAGGATCTGATATTTGCGGTTCGAGAGAATGATGGTCGTCACCGGCAGCTTCTCACGCGCCTGGGTCCACAGCCCCTGCACCGTGTACATCGCCGAACCATCGGCCTGTAGCGCGATGACACGCCGACCGCCTCCGCCAAGGGCCGCCCCTGTGGCCAACGGAACGCCGCAGCCAATGGCGCCGCCGGTGATCTGAAGCCAATCATGCTTCGGTGCGGCAAAGGTTTGCGGGAAGAAGCCGCGGCCATAGCTCACCGCCTCATCCACGATGATCGCCCCTTCGGGCATCAGCGCGGCCACTGTGCGCGCGAGCCCCTCGGGCGTGGGTGCCCCGCGCTCGGCTGCCGGGCGCGGGCCGGGATCGGGCATTTCCACATGCGGCGCGCTGAGTTCCTCGGCGAGTGCCCGCAGGGCGCTCTCGGCATCCTGTTCGGGGCGCGTCAGGACGGTGATGCTGGCTTCTTCCGGGTAATGCTTCGAGGGCATGTTGGGATAGGCGAAGAAGCCAACCGGCGCTTTGGACCCAACCAGGATGATGTGCTGGATGTCCTTCAGCCGCGCGATCGCCATGTCCGCCGGGTAGGGCACGCGCTCCAGTTGCAGACGGCCGCGCCCGCGCTGGAACTTCGCGTTGGAGGTTTCGCCCAGCAGCTGCGCACCCGTCGCCACCGCAATTCGGTTGGCCTGGATCTGTGCGCCCTCGCTGGTGCCCATGGTGCCGCCCAGCAGCACCAGCACGTTCGTCTTTTCGCGCAGCACCCGCGCGGCGTTGCGCACCGCGTGCATCTCGGCCTGGGGCACGCCCGGCACGGGCAGGGCGTCGGCCACCACGCCGCCATCATCCCAGCAGGTGTCCGAAGGCAGGATCATCGTCGCCACCTGGCCGGGTGAGGTGCGCGCCGCCTGCACGGCACTCGCCGCATCGGCGCCCACCTGGGTGGCCTTGGTGCTGGTGCGCACCCATTGCGAAACACCGCGCGCGAAGCCCTCGGTATCGGCCGTCAGCGGCGCGTCATGGGGGCGGTGATAGGTCGCCTGGTCGCCCACGCAATTGACGATGCCAGAGCGCGCGCGTCGTGCATTGTGCAGGTTGGAAAGGCCATTCGCCAGGCCCGGTCCGCAATGAAGCAAGGTGACGGCGGGCTTGCCCGTCATGCGCCAATAGCCATCAGCCGCGCCGGTGACGACATTCTCCTGCAGGCCGAGCACGCAGCGCATTCCGGGGATGCGGTCCAGGGCCGCGACAAAATGCATCTCACTTGTGCCAGGGTTGGAAAAACAGACGTCAACGCCGCTTTTCAGCAGGCTGTGCACCAGGCTTTCGGCACCGTTCACGAATTCATCTCCTCAGGGCATTACGTAAGTCTTTACGCTGGGCTCAGCCTGGGCCACAGAACCCCGATCGGCAAGCCGGGGGGCGTTCAAATGGCCAAGAGCGTTGCGAGCAAGATCCTGCTGATCGGCTTCATCTGCGGGGCGCTGGGCATCATCGCCTT